>PZPB01000136.1 GCA_003045865.1 Bacteroidota bacterium
AGCTACCTATTAGTTGACCAGTCCAATGATAGTTTAGAGATCAGATTAGAGAAGAAACAGGACTTAGAAATTGGGGCAGAATACAAGTTTGAAGGAAAGCTTAAACAAGAGCAAAATGCCTTGTTTTTTAAGGTGAATGAAATAAAATGCCTTGACTGCGAAAATGATGATGATGATGAAGGTAATTTAATGTTTACTTTAACGCTAATTGTTGTAATTCTTGCTGTGGTTATTGTCTATTTAATACGTAGGCAACAACTAAATAAAATACCTGGTAGTAGTGGAGGTTTCCCAACGAATCCAGGAAATACGCCATTTAATTCCGGACCTATTCCTTCAACACCGAGTAATGTTATCCAGCCCAATCCAACGCAAGTAAATCAAGGTGCATCAACAGATAATTTTGCTACGATCGCTTTTAATCCCAACCTGCTTCCCAAGCAGACCATCACTGAATCTAAAACAGTGGTCATGAATCAACCCAAATCAGAATCCAGCGATCAAGTACCAGGTAACTTTATTGTAAACACAAATGGCAGTGAAGAAAACCTTAAGCTAAAGGGATTGCCGACAAGTTTGGGGAATATTGTAACCGTTGGCCGTGAAGATGTCTCAGGCGATGAAGCCAAGTATCATCTGAGACTTAATGACCAAACTGTATCTCGAAAACAAGCTGAATTGATTTACGAAAGCCAAAACTTATACATTCGAAACCTAAGCAGCAGCAATCCTTCAATTCTGGACGGTGCGCCATTAAGCTCAGGAGCATTAAGCCCGGTTAAATCAGGATCAACGATGAAATTTGGAAACGTAACAGTAAGATATCAAAGATAATTTTTATGAATTGGGATATAAATTTTGCCTCCGTTAGTCAAATTGGCCGCAGAAAAACCAATCAAGATGCCTGCATAGCCGAACAGCTAACCTCGGACATTTACCTTTTCGCTGTTGCAGATGGAATGGGGGGCACAAATGGAGGCGAGACCGCTTCTGCCTTAGTAATTGAAACCTTAAAGTCAATTATATTAGCAGATGTTGGTGAACTATACGACCAACCTGGATATTTGAGAACTACTCTGGACCGCGCTGTAGAACAAAGTCAGGCCGTACTTGCCAAAGCCGGGGAAGCCGATGAAACACTTAAAGGCATGGGCACTACTTTAGTTGCCTTACTTATTGTGGAAGACCAATATGCCTTTTGCTGCATAGGGGATAGTAGAATTTACCAACATGATGAAAATGGCTTACGGCAGATAACAACCGACCATAGCCTAGTGCAGGAAACGCTAAAGAAAACTATTGGCGCTGAAATCTCTGAAGACTTTCTGCGCAGACACGACCATATAATTACTCGAGTAATAAATGGTGGAAATGATGTCGCCGACATCAGCGAAATACACATCCTAGAAAAGGAGTTAAAAAACACCATTAGTTTTCTTCTGTGCTCAGACGGTCTCATTTTGGATAAATTATCCCACCCTCCCTATTTAAGCGAACACATAGCTGATAAAAGTTTAAATCTAATAGAAAGGTGTAACTACCTTTCAAATTATGCCTATGAAAAGGGCTCTACCGATAATATCACCGTTGTCCTTGTTGAATTAAACTCCAACCGTGACTTAAATAAGTTTGAGAGTGAGCCTGATGAAGCTCTAATGGAAACAAAAATAATAAGATAGCCTAAATTTTATGTCGTTTACAGGTTTTGATCAACATATAACGGATGTTTTAGCGGATCGCTACAAAGTGCTAAACCTACAAGGAAAAGGAGGTATGGCCAACGTTTATCGCGCTATTCAAATCGGACTGGACCGAGAGGTGGCCATAAAAATCATCCATCCAAGCCTAGTTAACGATGAAGACACCATTAGACGCTTCAAACTTGAAGCAAAGGCTGCCGCAAAGCTAGACCACCCTAATATCATAACTGTCTATGATGTAGGAGAAGCTAGTGAGATTGTTTATATATGCCTGGAGTTCTTAGACGGAATAGACTTAGCACAACAAATTCGTCAAGACGGACGCCTGAGAGTTGACCAACTCTTAGCTATTATGATGCCGATAGCCTCCGCCTTAACCGAAATACATGACCATTCCTTAATACATCGTGACATTAAAAGCTCCAACATCTTTATCACGAAAAAAGGAAAACCCATTTTACTTGATTTTGGGATAGCCACTTTTAAAGAAAGCTCTTCTGGAACCACCTTGCCAGGCACCGTAATTGGCACACCAGAATACATGAGTCCCGAACAAGCCAATGGTCGCTCCGTAGGGCCTGAAAGCGATATCTATAGCCTTGGTATTGTGATGTTTCAATGTTTAAGTGGAAATGTGCCCTTCGCTGGAGACTCTCCCATTTCTACCTTAGTAAAAATTAGCCAAGGCATTGTACCTGAACTAGATCAGCAATCTTTAGAAATCCCACAATGGCTATACGACATTGTAATGAAGTGCCTTGCCAAGGAACCCGAAGACCGTTTTCGCTCGGCTAATGATTTACTAAACTCTTTAAAATCAAAAAAAATACTGGAAACCAGTATCGCACCAAAAAGTAAAACGGCTAATTATGACGCGGAAATTATTGAGATCAATAAAAAACTAAATCACTCCAAAAGTATAGACGACCGAATTGAGACTCTTAAAGGCAGCGGCAAAACAGTGCGTGAAATTTATCGTCTTGAAGACGAGATTGAGTACCTCCTTTCAATAAAAAAGTTTCAGAAAAACCTTAACGAAAAGTATCAAGAAGCCAAAACCACCCTCGACAAAAGCATCAACTACCTCAAAACTCGTTCTTTTGAAGAGGTTATGGAATTAAGCCAAGGCTTTAGCAGTAACTACTCTAATATCGCCTTCTACAATCAATACAATTCGATCTACAGTTTAGTTAAGCGCTTAAAGCAAATTGAAGAGCTTCTCCCAAAATTAAAGGTTCTCGATAATTTCGATAAGAGCTCAGAAAACTTCATAAAAGCCATGTTTCTAATTAGCAGCGCTATCGAGCAAATTAAAAACTTCGACTTTGTAGGAAAAGAGGATCAACAAGAAATACTCCAAAATACACTGCACTATAATGACGCCTACCATGAAGCCATTATCGATCACATTAAAAATGACAAAATCGATGACGCGGAGAAAAAACCTATCATACACCTTCTTTTAGAAACGATAAAAATTCAAGGGGTTGAAACGGCTAGAAACCAAGAACTTAAGGATCTTTTAATAGATCTCAATAATAAACACCTCTATAAAAACAACAAACTCTTTAAGATAAACAAATCTGATAGTCAAAAGGACTATTCTTCACCAGATAAAGTTGAAGAACAAAAGCCTTCCCTAAACTTCAACCAAGAGTTTAACAACCTTATTAACGAACAGTTCTTAAAAAATCAAGAGGTTAAAAACTTCCTTAATACTGACAATCAGACTATCGAAGAGCAATCTCTCAATCGGATTATTTATCTTTTTTACTCCCCTAGAGTCAAAAACAATGGCTATCAAATATTGCTAAACTTAGGGAAAGAAATGGCTCAAGCACATAAAAAGCATTATCAAAACTTTGATAGCGTAATCCTTGGCGAAGATCAGTATAGTTTCAATGAGTTTGATCCAGCATTCGATCTAGACACTGACGTGGGTAAAAAGAATTGGGATCACAGTATTAAAAACTATCTACAAAAACTTAAGGGACAGCGTGAACTAATTTCGAGCGAGCAGTTAAATACCGTTTTAAATCAAACCAGCACCAAACTTTTGAACCTTTTTAAGAGTTACTGCGCGCAAACTATATTAAAAGACATTTAAATTAATGTGAGCCTAACTAAAAATTAGGGCCTAAGGTTTTCGTAAAAAAACCTGCTCCATTGAAATAGTTTTATCGAAATAGAATTTAATTATAACACTGTACTCAAAGCATAATTACTTATGCTATTTGCAGTGAAACGCGTGCGACCACTCTTTAGAGAGGACTCATTTAGAAATATCAATTACAAAATCTCCTTCACCCTACCCACCTGTCCGTCTTCCAACTGCACTTTTATGCCATGCGGGTGTTGCGGTGATTTGGTTAAGATGCGAGACACAATGCCTTCGGTTAAATTTCCGCTACGTTGATCCTCCTTCAATACTATCGCTACTTCCGCGCCGATGGAAATATTTTTTCTTAGTGTTCCGCTCATGCTTGCACCGCTATTTGCTCGCCATTGAATTCTACCTTATCGCCAACGCGGATTTTTTTGCGCTTTTGCATTTCAATTTCCCCGTTTAAGCGCACAGCACCCTGCATAATAAAAGCATGGGCTTCACCACCCGAGTTAACCAAGCGGCAAAGTTTAAGGAGCTTATCGAGCGGAATAAACTCGCTGCCTTCGGTCATGGTAAATACTTGGCTTTTCATAGGAAATATATTGAGGGGCAAAGATAGGGATGTGGCCGCTAGAGATTTCCCTTTCAGTGGGAATAAAAATTCCGCCATCTTTTTAATTAAGCCTTGGTAAAACCATAGGAGACCCTAATTACAAGTGTAAAAGCCTGTTTCTATTTTAGCTTTTAAACCACTTCTATTTCCACATCGGGCGAACTACGGTACTCGTAATAGCGCATAACCTCTTCCAGTGCTACCTTTAAAGCCTTATTAACAGGCATTATTCTATTACCTAAACGGAAATCAATTTGAGCCAAGCGCATGTAATACTCGGTGAATATTGGGACTTTTAAACCCTGATTAATAGATTCATTAACTGTTTGATACTTTTCCGCCTGCCCCTCTTTAATAATCTTGCAGGTAGCCAATCTTAGCTTTCCGTATTTATCGGTATTCGCTGAAAAGCCGAATAAGCGGCAGATCAAGCCACGGTATTTGTAAGCCCCGCAGTTTCCTTTATCCACAAAAGCTAAAGGTTGGTAAATAAAGCAACTTGAACCCCTATTGTCTGCTAATAATTTCAGGGTGTTTTCGGCCTCGCCTTGCAAAAATAAGTGAAATGCCCAAGGAAAAAACTCTAAGGGAGAAGCTTCAATATCGGGGTGAGTACAACACTTTCCGCAGCCTGCCACACAGGAAAGACCCGACGATTTTTCAAATTGAATACTCTCTTGTTCTAGGTCTTTAAAAAGACTTTCTACCAGCTGCACTTTCTGCTCAATCGACATGAATTTTTTTCGAAGGTAGGCTTAAAACTGACATGCTAATTAAGGTCGAAATTAATTCTTATCTAGTTTATTTTCAATACTTTAAAGAGAATTTATCACTAAAAAAGCCGAGCAGAGTCGTTTTGTGGAAGGCTTTATTTTCTTAAGCGTGGTGCAGTAGGATGAAGCTTGCAGGGAAAGTAGTAATTAGAGGTTTAGAGAAGGGCGATCTGACTTCTAATCCGCTCTGTTAAAAGCGCCATAATGCGCTTGTTAAATAGGCTGGCTTGGGCACTGTATATTTCAAACTCCTCGAGACTAAACATGGCCATACAAATACCCAAGAGTTTATTTTTTAGGGCGATGTTCTTTTGGAGGCTGTTTTCAACAAAGAGCGCCTTTTTCTCCATCGAAAAAGTATGAAAGGGACTTTTCGACTCCTTTATATAGTTTGCAAATAGCCCCAAAATAAGCTGGTTTTGCAGCTTCAATACTGGTCTTAAAGTTAGACTTTGAAACCTTTCTTCGGGCGTGCTATTCGCTAGCTCCTTGGTGGGAATATGATCCCTTAAACTTAATCGGTCGGTCATGCTTTCTTTCCTCTTCTTAGTGGCTTTTAGAAAAACCCTAAATGCAGTCTTAATGTTTAATAT
>PZPB01000169.1 GCA_003045865.1 Bacteroidota bacterium
GCATTTACGCTACTGCATCTACACCTCTTCACTCGCTGTGGAGAGGATAGAGAAAGCCATAAAAAAGGAGTTAATGAAAGATGGTAACAGCAAAAAGTGATGTAACTGGTTTACCCATTCGTACAAAAGCTAAGACTGATTCTTACGATGCTGGATGGGAGGCTTTATTTAATAAATCTCCTGTCCCATTAGGGGAAGACACTAGGCCAAAAGACGCTATTAAGCGTGGCCTTTCTAGTGCCTGTAAAGAGGAAGAGTGGGACTGTAGAAAATGATGTTTATGGTTGCTTTTGAAGAAATTATGGAAGGTTTTAACTGCGACTTAAACACCGCAATACAACTATACCAACGGGGGACGATATGGGAAGACGAATAGAAGTTGACGAAGATTATCATAACTTAATAGAAAGGGACTCTCACTTGCTTGAGTGCCTGATGTACTACGGTGTTGACTCATGGGAAGAGTTTGACAATGCCCTTGTTCTTTACGAAGAAGAGAAAGAAGAGGAATACGAATGAAGGGCCAAGTCAGAGGTTTAGCGTTAGAACTTTTAAGGCAAGACTGTGTTGATTGTCTAGTTGTTGCAGATGAATACGAAGGGGTAGATTTTGACCCCGAACATTTAAAATTAATAGATAAATCTGAAAAGGCTTGTCGTGCTTACGATGATGCTTTACACAAGGGCGCAAGATGACCTCACCCTGCATTAATATCTGTCACCTAGATGACAACGATATTTGTGTGGGGTGTTATCGCTCTGCCACTGAAATCACAACTTGGAAAGACTTAGATAACAAAGACCGCAAGCAAATATTAGCCAAGGCACAAGAGCGAGAACTAACGCTAAATGTGCCTAATTCCCATTAACGTACCGTTACAGTAAAGCTATTATATGAAAAACATACTTGGCACATCTTTGGGTATATCCCAAGGACTCTTAACAACTCTTAACAAGTTATTTCCTGACACTATGCCGACCCGACAAATTACAATTGAGGAACTTAGGTTTCTTCAGGGTCAAAGGAGTGTCATTAAGAAACTGTCAGAGTTATCCGAAGACGATTTTAACAACGAGGAGTAGACCAATGTGTTTATTCGGTAGTTCCAAACCAGAACCCGCACCAAAACCACCAGCACCAGCTAAAGCCCCCGCGACTTTAGACTTCTCAGACATGGAAACGACACCTAGTTCCTCGCGCAAGCGTAGGGCTAAAGGTAAGCGTGGAGTCCGTAACATGCGTACTACTACAGGTATGAACATGGGTGGCTCAAGTTCACCTAGTTTAAATATACCTAGTAATAAGGGAGGTAGTTAGTATGTGTGGCGCAGGTAACGGTGCATCTTCAGGTGGCAAAAGTGGTGGTAACAATAACAACAAAACTAAAAAAGTAGTTAAGCCTGTTAACAATGCGGATTACCAGACTAGAGCAAAAGCTAATAAAAGCACAAACATCCCAGTTTTAAAATATGCAATAAAAGATAAATATCGCAATAATGATGTGAGTTACAACCAAGCTTATTGGGCAACCCAACGTGCATCTGGAGTAAGCCAAGCTGACATGAAAGCCGAGCAAGATAGCATAGGCATGAAGAAGGCTTATAGCGGTGATCGTGTGCCGACTTCATTCCCCAACACTGGCCCACCATCTCAATTTTTTAAGGAAGGTACAGCGTCTGTTAATGATGTAGCACCTAGAAAGAAAATCGCATTGACTATAGGTGCTTCGGCAGGTGGTGGTTCTGGCGGCTCAAACCAAGACACGGCTTTGGCTGGTGGCGGTACTGCGGGTCGAACTGGAGATGTGAACAACCAAAAGAACATGTTAGCGACAAATAGAAAAGTAAAAGCCAAAGGCAAAAAAGCCACTAGAAATCTAGCTGGACTTGCTTATTCATCTAAAGGCACAGGTTTAAATATTTCAACTTAACAAAAGAGAATGATTAGCTATGCTACCAACCCAAGGAGCAGCAGCTAAACGATATGCACAACTCGAAAGTGACCGTACACCTTTCTTACACAGGGCAAGAGAAGCAGCCGTATTAACCATACCTACGCTCATGCCCCCAGAAGGTCACACTGGTTCTTCGTACTACGATACGCCCTTCCAATCCATTGGTGCGCGTGGCGTTAATAATTTAAGTTCTAAGTTATTGATGACCTTATTACCCCCTAACTCACCTTTCTTCCGTTTGACTATTGATGACTTTGATCTTCAGAGTCTAGCGGGTGGTGAAGGTGCTAGGGGTAAAGTAGAAGAAGCACTCGCACGTATTGAACGCGCTGCTATGCAAGAAGTAGAAGCTACAGCAGTTCGTGTACCCGTGTTTGAGGCTTTAAAACAACTCATCGTTTCAGGTAACGTGTTAGTTCACATGCCTAAAGACGGTGGTGTTCGTGTATTTCGTTTAGATCGTTATGTTTGCCAACGTGACGCAATGGGTAATGTCCTAGAGATTATTACCAAAGAAACCGTTAGTCCCCTTATGCTTCCTAAAGAAGTCCAAGAGTTACTAACCAAACCAACTGGCGACTCACAGCTTAAGTCCGTTGATCTATTTACAAACGTAAAGCGTGTTAATAAGAAGTGGGAAGTACACCAAGAGGTTGAGGGACAGATTATACCTAGTTCTCTTGGCTCGTTCCCCTTAGATAAATCACCCTTCATGTCACTGCGTATGGTGCGTATTGATGGTGAGTCTTATGGACGTGGTTATGTTGAAGAGTTCATAGGTGACTTAAGTTCACTAGAGACTCTAACCAAAGCTATTGTTGAAGGTTCAGCAGCCGCAGCGAAGGTACTATTCTTAGTCCGACCTAACGGCACTACCAAAGCAAGAGTTATAGCTAACACACCCAACGGTGGTATAGCGGCAGGTGATGCTAACGATGTTTCTGTACTACAGCTTCAGAAGTTTAATGACTTCCGAGTAGCACAAGATACAGCCCGTGAGATCACTGAACGACTTGCCTTTAGTTTCCTGATGAATAGTTCAGTCCAGCGTAAAGCTGAACGTGTTACTGCTGAAGAAGTGCGCTACATGGCTCAAGAACTTGAGTCTGCATTAGGTGGCGTTTACTCCATACTATCTCAAGAGTTCCAATACCCCTTAGTCAAGTTACTACTCTCCCGTATGGAGAAGAGTGGCAAAATGCCTAAGTTCCCTGACAACACCCTTAAGCCTCAGATCGTTACTGGTATGGAAGCTTTAGGCCGTGGACAAGACCTCAACAAACTCTCTCAGTTACTTCAGATGTTAGCCCCATTGGGCAATGAAGTGCTTGCACGTGAGTTAAACGTAGACGATTACATTGATCGACTTGGAGCGTCTTTAGGAATAGATACTACTGGATTGGTGAAATCACCAGAACAGAAAGCACAGGAACAACAGCAGATGCAACAACAGCAACAACAGCAAATGATGGCTTCAATGGCTGAGAAAGCTGTTGGCCCCGTTGCACAAGGCGTGATGAAACAGCAAGGCGGTAATCAGTAATGGCAAAATTAAGTGCAGAAGACAAGCGAATAATGGCTGAGATAAAAGCTGAAATCGCTGAGAAAAAGAAAGCTAAGGGCGGTGCTAAAGACTTAGTGAAGGAATTAGCAGACGCTAAGAAAGCTAGAAAAGTTCCTAAGTTTAATAGCAAAGGTCAAAGCGCAGCAAAGGAAGAAGCTAAAAAGCCAGCAGCTAAGAAGAAGGCTGTAGCTAAGAAGAAGGTTGTTAAGAAACCCGAAGCTAAAAAACCCGAAGCTAAGAAGAAGGTTGTAGCTAAGAAGAAGGTTGTAGCTAAGAAGAAGGTTGTAGCTAAGAAGAAGGTTGTTAAGAAAACCCGTAAGCCAGTATCTAAGCTTGTTAAGTCTTTAAAGAAAGGTAATAAGGCTGGTACTTTAAAGCCTGACGCTCCTAAGACACCAAAGCAGAAGTTCATACAGAGTCTTAAAGATTCTAGGACTAAACCTGAAAAACCAACAAGCGCAAAGGCCAAGCCTAAAAGTACAGGGTCAACTACGAATCCAAATGGCAGTGCTAAGATTAAGCAAACGTCAGCGCGTGGTAAGGCTTCTACAACAGGTGGTAGCACTACAGGTAATAAATCCGTCATTAAGTCTAATAATCGGATAAAAGACGTAAAGGGTACTAACACAACAGCCAAGCCTAAGCTTCTTAGAGGCCCATCTACTATCGGCCCTGCTGGTGAACGTATTGGTGGCTCTAGTAAGACTACTATAGAAAAAGGTGGACAGCGCAGTAAAGCTAGTACAAAGGGCGGTAAGTTAGCTTCAGTCGGTAAGAACCTACTTAGGTTTGGCCCGTTGGCAGCAGTGTCAGCAGGTTCATTGCTTTATAACGCGGTGCATCCTGACAAAGTTAAAGAGCGTACAGGCCCATCTAAGGCTGGCTTTGGGACTAAAAAACCTAAACCTAAACCTACTCAAGCAGCCACTTCCACAACTGATAAGAAAGACACTGGTAAGAAGAAAAGCACAACAGTGAGTTCCTTTGGTGCTGCATTTAAGAAAGCTAGGAAAGCTGGTAAGTCTAAGTTCTCTTGGAACGGTAAGTCTTACTCTACAGCAACTAAAGACGAAGTTAAGAAGTCAGGTAGTAAGAACCTACGTGAACACTTAAACAAGCAAAACAAGAAAAAGTCTAAATAAATTATCTGTTTGGAGACAGTTAAAAATGGATACAGTAAACACACACGAAGAAACCGTTGAAGACGGTCAGCACACATTAGATATGCTAGAAAAGGCCGAAGGTCTTGATAACCCTGAAGCGTCTGACCGTCCCGAATGGCTCCCTGAGAAGTTCAACAGTGTTGAAGACATGGCGCAAGCTTATAACTCCCTTGAACAGAAGTTAGGCTCTCAGGACGAAGAAGAGTACGAAGAAGAGTTAGAAGATGATGAGTTAGAAAGCATAGTTGATGGGCTTGAAGAGGAAGGTATTGACTTTGATTCCTTATCCCAAGAGTTCGCAGAACTAGGTGGACTAACTGAAGATTCTTATGATTCTTTAGTAGAAGCTGGTATCCCTCGCTCTATGGTTGACCAATTCATAGATGGTCAAATGGCAGTAGCGACACAGATGCAGCAAGAAGCTTTTGAGCAAGTTGGAGGACAGGAGGCGTATGAAGATATGGTTTCTTGGGCTTCTGACAATATGCAAGAAGCATCCATTGATGCGTTTAATAATGCAGTAAACAGTGGAAACATAGAGACAGCAAATCTTGCAATACAAGGTCTACACGCTCAGTACCGTTCTGTAAATGGAAGTGAACCTTCACTTGTCATGGGCGAGACTAAATCCGTTACAGGTGGGGTCTTTGATTCTGCCGCCCAGTTGACGCAAGCAATGCGTGACCCAAGGTACGAGTCAGACTCTGCATATCGACAGCAAGTAGCTTCTAAATTATCACGAAGCAACATTCTGTAGATGATCTGTCTCCGCAATCTTTAAGCCCCTTCGGGGGTTTTTTTCGTTTAATCAAGCAACAACTTTATTCCAAGTATCTATCGACCCACTGCGGTGGACAATCTTTACGGGAAAGGAAGTAAGAGTCTGCTGAGTTTAAACAACATAACTCAACAACTTATAAATTACTTTTTTTAAATAGGTACATATACAATGGCATTTCCAACAGACCAAACCACTTCTCGCTTAGGCCAAGTCAACGCGACAGGTGATGATCGTTCCTTATTCCTCAAGCTTTACG
>PZPB01000036.1:0-24369 GCA_003045865.1 Bacteroidota bacterium
TAATAGATCATGGGCGCACCCACATAGCACATTTGCATTGCGATGAAAAGCTTTTGTAATTCCTTTTCTTCGGTATTCGCTGGACCCACTTTATAATTGGGGTTTTCGCTTACTTTTGAAAGATTGAAATAAGTGCCCCAATCTCTAAAATTACCGATACCGCGATTGACGATATGCGAAGCCAATCGGTTTACATCATGGCTGCCGAATAAATTCTGATTTAAATAGGCCACATCGGGAGGAAAGGCATGGCGCATGCGCGCGAGTTCGGCTTCAAATTCGCTAGCGGTGCTGCGATATTTACCGGGATTAAAAAAGAACTCGGTACAGGTGAATGACCAATTATAGTTCATTTCCGCATCAAATTCATCGCCCGATAAATAAGCTAAGGTTTCTTCCAGCGGACTTACCAATTCGGCGGTAATATAGGCTTCTGGGTTGAGGCTTTTTACCAGTAAACGCCACTCTTTCCAAAAGGCGTGCTTTACGCAGAAGGCCACATCTAATCGCCAACCGTCAATTCCATACTGAGGGCCCTTATTCATGGGGTTCATCCACCTTTGAGTGGCCGCAAAAATATATTGTCGTGGTCCGGCAACAATGCCATTTTCATCTTCTTTAAATTCGGGTAAGGATTTTACGCCAAACCAACCTTCGTAGTCGAATTCGTTCTCTTCAGTATTGGGATTATCCCAGCTTTTAATGGTAAACCAATCTTTATAGAGGCTCTTTTCTTGTTTTTCTCGCACATCTGCAAAAGCGAAACTGTTATGGCCCATGTGGTTAAATACACCATCAAAAATTATCCGCATTCCTCTATTATGTACTTCTTCGATAAGCTTTAAGGCTAGTAAATCGGCGCTTGTCCACTGCCAAGTGCTAGGGTCGAGCGGGTTTTCTTGCTCTATTAATTGGCGATCTCCCTCAGGGTCAGGACCAAAATTGGGATCAACATGATGATATGATTCGCCGTCGTATTTGTGCAGGGAAGGCGATTGAAATATGGGATTCAAATAAATGGCCGTTACCCCCAATTCTTGCAGGTAGTCGAGCTTATCGATAATGCCTTGTAAATCGCCACCGTAGCGCCTTCTTAGGAGATGTTTCCATAATTCGGGTTCACCATTTTTAAGCTCCCATTCTTGCAACTTATACCAATCGCTTCCCCAAGGGTGAACTTGCCAATAAGCGGGTAATTCTTGCGGGTCTGCATAAGCGAGATCTTTTAACTGCGGATCATTACTGGGGTCGCCATTACGAAAACGCTCGGGGAAAATTTGATACCAAATGGCTTCTTTGGCCCAATTCGGACTCTGACTTTTCATGGACAGGGAGTTGAATAAGAATAAAATACAGACTAAGGCAATAGCAGTTTTAGCTCTCATGTTGATTTCAAATGAAGAGGCAATTTAAAGTTTATGTCGTGAAATTGTTTAAAAACGTGAGTGCAACCTATAATTAGGCCTTACAGCTCTTGTAGCTAGTGCAATTCGAGCTGAAGTCGCGAAGCAATAAGGGTTAATTGCCAAAGGCTAAGGCCAAGAAGGTTTTTTTCAGAAGGAAGCTAGCGGGGTTTTCCGATAAAATCGATAATACAGCGTCTAAACATTTGCTGTAGCCCGCTACAGATGCACTATGCAGACTTGTCTTGCCTGTTATTGAAAATGGGAGGCTATAATTTATAGGCGAACTCACGATAAAAGATTGCAATAGCTTAGTAAAGCCATTACCTTCGTTAAAAAATTAAACAGGATGAAAGTACTTAAGTGGGTAGTCATTAGTCTAGTTAGTCTAGCAATTTTGCTTTTTGGAGCCTTTAAATATTTGCAATACAATACCAAAAAAATGTCACCCGAGGCAACGGTAACATATGTGCAAGGCGATTACGATGTTTCTATTTTTTACAATAGACCTTCGGTTAGAGGTAGAGCAATTTTTGGGAGTTTAATTCCTTATGGGGAAGTTTGGCGCACCGGTGCCAATGAAGCCACAACCTTTACCACCAAAAGCGATTTAGAAATTCAGGGTAAGAAATTACCTGCCGGAAAATATAGCTTATGGACCATTCCTGGTGCGGAAGAATGGGAAATACTTTTCAATTCTAAAGAATACCCTTGGGGAGTAAGCTTTAAAAGTGAAGCGAGTAGGGAAGCCGAATTTGATGTGGTGGCAGCTAAAGTATATTCAGAAAAAGTCCCTACTGTTATTGAACAGTTTACCATTAGTTTAGTAAATACTGGCGAAGGATTTGAAATGCAGTTAGCGTGGGAAAATCAACTAGTACGACTGCCGATTAAATAAGTATGAAACTGCGCTTTTCTGTTTTTGCTACTTTTTTATTTCTGACTTTCTTTTTACCCAAGGCATCTGCGCAAAGCACGGATAGCCTGGTTTACTTTGAGTGTCTTTTCGAGTTAGATCGCTTTCAATTGTCGGCCAATCAAAGGCTTCGCATTGATAGCCTTTTAAAAAAGACGCCAGTAAATATCATCAAGAACATTCGCATTTATGGACATACGGACAGCTTAGCGGATATTGAGTACAATCGAAAATTATCGCGTCGACGGGTTCAGTCAGTTTTAAAATATTTTGTTCTGCAGGGATTAGATCCAATAAATGCCCAAACGGATTATTATGGAGAGGAAAAACCTGCTTATAATAACAGTCCCGAAGAGCGTTTTAAAAACCGAAGGGTAGAGGTTATACTTTCCGTAGATGCGTCATTATTGCCTATGGCAGATAGAAGTTTAAGCGACTACCCATTAAATACAGGCGATCGTTTACGGATTTCCAATCTCAATTTTGTTCCCAATCAGGCGGTTCCCATGTCTACCAGTTTTTCGGCTTTTGAAGAACTGTTGAAGGTGATGAACGAAAATCCGGATTTGGAGTTGAGCCTGCGGGGGCACGTTTGCTGTTCCAACGATTTTGAGCTTTCGGTAGCCAGAGCGCGCATGGTTTATGATTTTTTGGTAGACCATGGCATTTCTAAAAATCGATTGGATTACAAAGGCTTCGGTAATAAGGTTCCACTTTTTGAAGAAGTCGACGAAGAATCGGAAGCTTTAAATCGAAGGGTAGAGTTGGAGGTACTCTACAATTCTGAAAGGCGTATAACCTATTTGGCTAAGCAGAAATTGCAGGTTACAGCGCCTTTAATGGACATAAAATTTAATGAAGCCTCCGCACGCCTTAGTCCTTCTGGTGATTTTATGCTCACGCTTCTAGCAGAGATGTTAAAGGAATCGGAAGGGATGCTTTTTGAAATTTCGCTGTACGACAATATTGGAGACGCCGTTTTAAGTAGTCAGAGAATGAGTACCTTAGAGAAAACTTTACGTAAGAAGGGCGTTCCCAATAAAATTTTCAAAGTGGAGAAGTTACCGATTCAAAAATCTATGCCGCGTACACCAGATTATAATTGGATAAGCATTGTAATAAGAGAAAAATGAAAAAGGAGTACCACTTTTTGCTAATTGATTTCCCCGCAGCCTTGAAAGGTTTAAAAGAAAACAGCCTTGCAGAGTGGGGTGAAATGACGGCGATTCAAATGCTAGAGCATCTTCGTAAAGGTTTTGAGTTAAGCCTTTCTAAAGAAAAGTATATCGTTAAAACCCCAGCGGAGCATTTACCTAAAATGAAAGACTTTATTCAAAGTGATAAAGCGCTGCGACCCGGGGCGGCAAAGCCATACTCTTATGATACATTGGCAGACTTGGAACTCGATTTTAACGAAATGAAAGTTGAGCTTATGCGCGGCATGATGAAGATGTTAACACATTTCGAGAATTTTCCCGATCATAGCTCCATTCATCCCTCTTTCGGCGAATTAAATGTGCAGGAATGGCTACGATTACACAGCAAGCATCTCCAGCATCACTTGCGTCAATTTACTTTAATTGAGGCTTAAATAGCGTGAGTTCGACGTAAAATTAGGCTCTAATTTATTGTCGAATTCACGTTAAATAGCATGAAAAAAGCCGGCTCAGATTTCAGAAGAAATAGAACCGGCTTTTCAACCAACCAAACAAAACTATTAACAATAAGAATCTCTCTTTTCAGACTCTATCATAGAACGATAAAGTAGAGACTCTGGTATTGCATTAAGGTAACTTTAACACTTGATCAATCAACTGAATCCGACCATTAAATGCGGTGATATCAGTTTGCACAATATGGGCTTCAAAACCCCCATTATTGCTAACTTTTAAGTTGCCATGAGCCAAGTTTATAGAAAGCTCTTTATCCTGATAAAGTGATTTAATATTATGTCCATTTAAAGAGCTGATGTCTACAGAACCTCGAATAATATGATGGTTCAATAAGTTCTCTAAAGCCTGATTGTCAAACTTTTCAATAAAGCCATCGAGATCACTGCAACCTACATCTTGAAAAAAGCGATCGAATGCAGCATCATTTGGAGCGAATAGGGTAAACATTTGATCTTCCCGATTCAGCAAAGAGGCTAGCGAGTTTTCGGTTAGAAGTAGCGCTCGTTTTAAAATACTAAAACTATTGCCGTTCGCCGAAACTAACTTTGTAATGGTCGGGACCTGCATTTTCTCTGTACTGATATGTAAGATGCCAGAAGGTATAGTATTGTCTCGGGAAATTAAATTTACATACTGACCATTGAGAGCTAAGACGCTTTTTTCTCGTTGGCTATAAGTATGGATTTGTTGTCCTAGCGGATTGTAAGCAAGAGTAGGAATATAGGCTGTTTGCATTTGCTCTAACCTTAGGGCTGACGGAAAAAAATGACAACCCAACCATGCGCGGTAAAATTCGCTTCCGATATTGGCCTTTAATTCAGTAAAATCATTTGCGCCAGCATCTTGTAAAAATGCACTAAGCACATCATTAGTAGGCGCGTAAATAGTAATTTCATTAGGACTCGCATTAAGAGTATCTTCGCAGATAGCGAGAGCTTGAGTAAACAAGGAAATACTAGGAAATTGCTCCAATTGCTGCACCAAACTAGCTTCGGCAGGCAGGGAGCTATTAATCTCATTCTCTTTTTTACAAGCGATTAATGAGATACAAATAAGTAGTAATGCTATTTTGCGCATAGTAAAATTGGTCCTTCGTTGATTTAACGCATAACTAGGTCAATAGGTTGGTATTTTTTATAAAATTTAGATGCTTTTAGAACTTAAAAATATTCACTTTCAATATGGCGAAACAAAAGCCTTAAAGGGAGTAAGATTTGGTCTTCAGCCAGGAGAGAAACTTGGCATTATTGGCGCCAGTGGTTCGGGTAAAAGCACTTTGCTTCGCCTTATTGCCGCTAAGCAAGTACCTAATAGTGGCGCTATTTACTACAAAGGTGAGGACTTGAAGGGCATTCGCAATGAAAGGGTAGCAGGTTTTGAGGAGATTGCCCTCATGGATCAAGATTTTAATATTAGTCCCGATCTTAATACGGATGATAATATTCTCCGTTATGCTCGAAAATTAAGTCCTAGTGCCGCAAAGAAATATATTTCTCGTGTTCATCGTGCATTTCACTTACAAACATTTAAAGATAAAAAGGTAAGGTACTTATCCGGCGGTCAAAAACAAAGGGTTGCTTTAGCTTGCGCCTTGGTGGCAGATGCGCCACTATTAGTTTTAGACGAACCTTTTAGTCAGCTCGATTATATCTTAAAACAGGAGCTCATCGCTTTTGTAGAAAGTGAAGCTCGCAATAAGACCTTGATAATTGTTGGTCATGAGCCCAGTGATTTAATGGCCATTTGCGATCGCATGATTGCCATGAAAGCTGGGAAAATCATACAAGATTCCAGTGTAGATGAAATGTATCATTATCCCAAGAATGAATATGTTGCCCGATTAAGTGGCTTGTGTAATGTGCTTAGTGAGGACGCACAGAAACTATTAGGAGCTAAAGAAGCGTATTTGCGTCCATCGCATTTTGCGCTTAGTCCTGGAGAGGAATGGGTTTTAGAGAGAATTTACTTCTATGGCTATGGCAGGATGGGAACGTTTCGTTCCAAACAGATTGGGAAGGCAATCGATGTTCAGCTTGGGAATAACCAGAACTATGAAAGGGGTGAAGCTTATGAAATGAGCATAAAAAAACCCCAACGCTAGGTCGGGGTTATTTATAGTCAGAACTTAGTATGTGTTATTTTTTAACTTTATCTACAATTGCTTTGAAAGCTTCTGGGTGGTTCATCGCTAAATCGGCTAGAACCTTACGGTTCAATTCGATTTCTTCAGCTTTTAATAATCCCATAAATGCAGAATACGAAAGACCATATTGTCTGGAACCAGCGTTGATACGCTGAATCCATAAAGCACGGAAATTTCTCTTCTTGTTACGACGGTCGCGGTAGCTATAAAGAAGTCCTTTCTCTACGGCGTTTTTCGCAACAGTCCAAACGTTTTTTCTACGACCAAAGTATCCTTTGGCCATTTTCATCACCTTTTTACGGCGAGCCCTTGATGCTACTGAATTTACTGATCTTGGCATAATTTTTAATTTTTTGTGCAAGGCGCTGCAAACAATTCACAGTCTTGGATGCCTTACCCAGGGTTAATTAATAACTCTAAACTTAATTAGATGGTTAGCTGCTTTCTAATGCTAGCTTCGTCTGATTTATCTACTAAACCAGTGTGAGTAAGATTACGCTTTTGTTTGGTCGTCTTCTTGGTAAGAATATGACTTTTAAAAGCATGCTTTCTCTTGATTTTACCGGTACCAGTAAGCTTAAAACGCTTCTTGGCACTGGATTTTGTTTTCATCTTTGGCATTACTCTTTCGCTTTATATACAGGTTCTGACTAATCTTATTTTTTGGCAGCAATCATCATTATCATGCGCTTGCCTTCTAATTTTGGTAAACTTTCAACTTTACCAAGATCTTCTAAATCTTGTGCTAAACGTAATAAGAGGATTTCTCCTTTATCTTTAAACACAATCGATCTTCCTTTAAAGAAAACATAAGCTTTTAGCTTGGATCCTTCTTTCAGGAAGTTTTCCGCGTGCTTTAACTTAAACTCATAATCGTGATCATCGGTGTTAGGACCAAAACGGATTTCTTTCACTACCGTTTTCTGAGCCTTAGCCGCAATCTCCTTTTGTTTTTTCTTCTGGTCGTATAAGAATTTCTTGTAATCGATAATCTTTGCTACAGGAGGATCTGCTTTATCGGTGATTACCACCAAGTCAAGTTCTTTTTCCTGAGCTAAACGCAAAGCTTCGCTGGTGCTATACACCGCTGGTTCAATTCCTTCACCCACTACCCTTAACTTCGGGTAATGAATCTTTTCATTAATCTTATGCTTATCTTCTTTGGGCTCCATTCTGGGGCCTCTTTTTCTGTGGTGAAATCTCTTAGCCAGAATTATACTATTTAGTTATACTTAAAAATCTTAAATCTTAATTTACTCAAATTCACCGATTTCGGCAGCTACTTCGGCGTCAATATGCTTGATAAAATCAGCAATTGACATGGATCCTAAATCGCTGCCACCGTGACGTCTTACCGAGAGTGTTTCATCTCCTTCTTCCTTCTCGCCAACAATTAGCATGTATGGAATTTTAGCCACTTCAGCATCTCGAATCTTACGCCCAGTTTTTTCTGCACGTTGGTCAACGAGGGCGCGAAGGTCGTAATTTTTAAGTAAACTAGAAACTTTATTCGCGTAATCAAGATACTTATCCGAAATTGGCAAGATTGCTATTTGGGTGGGCATGAGCCATAAAGGGAAATTTCCCGCACAATGTTCTAATAAAACCGCTACAAAACGCTCCATACTTCCGAAGGGGGCGCGATGAATCATAACAGGGCGGTGGCTTTCGTTGTCGCTACCCTTATATTCTAGTTCAAATCGTTCGGGTAAGTTATAATCAACCTGAATGGTGCCTAATTGCCATTGTCTTCCTAAGGCATCTTTCACCATAAAGTCAAGTTTGGGACCATAAAAGGCTGCTTCGCCGTATTCAACTACGTAATCGAGGCCTTTTTCTATCACTGCTTCCTTGATAGCATTCTCAGCTTTTTCCCAATTTTCGTCTGAACCGATGTACTTACTGCGGTCTTCTTTATCGCGTAAAGATACCTGCGCTGTAAAGTTTTGGAAATCGAGGGTTTTAAAAATATATAGAACTAAGTCAATTACTTTTTGAAACTCGGCTTTCAACTGATCGGGCGTACAGAAAATGTGAGCATCATCTTGGGTAAAACCACGTACACGTGTTAATCCGTGTAATTCACCACTTTGCTCATAACGGTAAACTGTTCCAAATTCGGCATAGCGAATGGGTAAGTCGCGGTAGGAGCGTGGGCTACTTTTATAAATCTCGCAGTGATGCGGACAGTTCATAGGTTTTAATAAGTACTCCTCACTTTCGTCGGGAGTACGAATCGGTTGAAAGCTATCCTTACCGTATTTTGCGTAGTGTCCGCTGGTTACATATAGTTCCTTGTTGCCAATATGGGGAGTAATAACCGGCGAGTAGCCTGCAGTGCGTTGTGCCTTTTTTAAGAACTGCTCTAAGCGTTCTCTTAGTTCTGCGCCTTTAGGTAGCCAAAGGGGTAAACCTTGTCCTACTTTTTGGGAGAAGGTAAACAGTTCTAGCTCCTTACCTAATTTGCGGTGATCGCGACGTTTGGCTTCTTCTAAAAGCTCTAAATACTCAGTTAAAAGAGCCGCTTTGGGAAAAGAAGTACCATATACACGACTAAGTTGTGGGTTCTTTTCATTTCCACGCCAGTAGGCACCCGCAACGCTCATTATTTTTACGGCTTTTATAAAGCCAGTATTGGGGATATGTCCTCCACGACAAAGGTCGGTGAAGTTGGCATGATCACAAAAGGTTATGGTGCCATCTTCTAAGTTCTCAATTAATTCAGTTTTAAACGGATTGCCTTTGTAAAAATCTAAGGCATCCGCTTTGCTAATCGCACGAAGTTTGAATTCCGATTTCTGACGGGCATTTTCAAGCATCAGCTTTTCTACTTTCGAAAAGTCTGCTTCGCCAAATTCCTGTCCTTTAAAATCTACATCGTAATAAAAGCCATTGTCAATAGCCGGACCAATCGTAAGCTGAATACCAGGATATAGTTGCGCTAAAGCTTGCGCTAAAAGGTGAGCGGAAGAGTGCCAAAAAGCAGTTTTGCCTTCAGGGTTATCCCAAGTATATAATACCAGAGATCCATCTCCCGGAAGGGGATCATTTACCTCTACTGTTTTTTCGTTAAAGCTGGCAGATAAAACATTTCGTGCCAAGCCTTGGCTAATACTTTTTGCAACATCCAAAGCAGAACTGCCGTTCTCAACTTCCTTAATGCTGCCATCGGGTAAACTAATCTTAATCATTTCCTCTTTTTTGGGCCTGCAAAGATAAGAAGCCTCTAGGTATTAGCGCTCCATTTAATGGGGAGAGTATTGGTTTTTTAAATTTGACCAAGTCACAAACCAAAAGAAGCTAATCTTGTTGAATAATTATCTGCCGCAAAGGCAAGAGACAAGTTTAGGATAATTTAAATTAGCCCGATATTTTTAGCATGAGCAAAGAAGAGATTTTAGCGAAATACAATCAAATGAGTGAGCAAACTTTAATGCAAACTCTAGAAATTGAATACATCGATGTAGATCCAATTAAAGGAATGTTACAAGCTTCTATGCCCGTCAATCCTCGTGTTCATCAACCCATGGGACTTTTGCATGGTGGCGCCAATGCCGCTTTAGCAGAAAGCTTAGGCTCAGCCGCTAGTGTTTTATTTATAGATCCTGAAAAGTCAGCAGTACTAGGCATTGAGCTTTCTTGCAATCATTTGCGTTCTAAAAAAGAGGGCTATGTTATTGGGACGGCTAATATTTTACACAAAGGACGCAGCACCCATTTATGGGAGATTAAAATTTGTGATGAGGAAGGTCGTTTACTTTCACATTGCAAGCTTACTAACATGATCATGCCCCTGCGAAAAGCGAATTAATGTCCAATTTTCCTTCGTCTTTTTTAGTGCTAAAAGAGGCACACGATCAACCGCAGTTTTACCAAGAGGTAGAAGTTTCAGACTGGGAATTTCATTTTGTGGATTTCCAACAAAAGAAGCCTTTACGATTAAAAATTAAACCAGCTTCAGAAAGTGATTTCAAAGACTGGCATTATGGCGAAGCGCCTGCTATTTTAGCTCAGCACAACTATTATAAATCGCTCCAACAATTGCTTGCTTATCTTGCGAAAGCAAAAAACAACAAAGTAGTATTTAGCCGAGCAGAGCTCTTTGAACTGGCCTTGAAACCTTATGAGTTATTTCAAAAACTTTGCGAATCCTATCCCGAGGCTACGGTTTACTTATTTAGCCATCCGACCTGTGGTACTTGGCTCGGAGCTAGCCCAGAAACACTTTTAACTTTTAAGGAGCAAGCCTTAGAAACGGCGAGTTTGGCGGGGACTTTACCTTATAATTCTCCCGAAGATTTTGGTGAAAAAGAAAAGCTTGAACAGGAGATTGTAACGGACTATATTTCCGAAACATTAGCATCAATTCCTGCCATAACAAAGGTGGAGAAAGGAAAACGGCAAAGTGTTAGGGCGGGTAATTTAAAGCATTTGTTTACCCCTATAAAAGGGCGAAGTTTAGCACCGCTGCCGCTAGATGCGCTCTTAAAGAAACTTCATCCTACGCCTGCAGTTGCAGGAAACCCTAAAAACGAAGCTTTAGCATTGATTGCTGCCCTAGAACAATATGATCGCAGTTATTACACGGGGTATTTCGGCTTGAAAAAAGACAATGAAGGTCATTTTTGGGTTAATTTGCGCTGCGCTCAATTAATTAGCTCCAGGCAGATTTGTCTTTATGCTGGTGGCGGAATAATTGCCGCAAGTGTGCCCGAGTCAGAATGGCGCGAGACGGAAAATAAAATGCAGACCATTCTAAATGTAATGCGATAAAATGCAGAAAACCTCTTCTTTATATAATGCACGTTTGTTAGCTTTTCTTTTAAATAAGCACGGCGTAAAAAATATTATAGTATCACCTGGATCGCGCAATGCACCTTTAATTATTGCCTTGCGCGTTTATGGCTTTAATTTCTATTCTATTCCCGATGAACGGGCGGCGGCTTTTAGTGCGGTAGGGATGGCTTTGGCTGATGGTAAACCTGCGGCGGTAATTTGTACGAGCGGATCTGCCGCAGCTAATTATTTACCAGCAGTAACCGAAGCTTATTACCAAAAAGTACCCTTATTAGTTATTACGGCCGACCGTCCTAAGGAGTGGATCGGACAAGGGGCAGGGCAAACGATTCAACAAGAGAATATTTTTGGCATCCATGTTCTGTATGCCGCCAATTTTTTACGAGAACCGCATGATGATTTAGGTCGACAGTATAATCAACGTATTGCCAATGAGGCTATAATTAAAGCATTTAAAGGCCCCGTGCATCTTAATGTGCCCTTTGATGAGCCGCTTTATGATACCATAGATTTTGGTACCGAAGACTTTCGCTTTATTAGAGAGCTGGGAGATGAACAAAATTTAAGCAATGCCGATTGGCAATTCTTAATTTCACCCTACTTGCAGGCCAAAAAAGTTTTAATTATTGCCGGTCAAGCATCTGAAGATGAAGCTCTAAAGGAAGTTTTAAAACCGCTTTTGGATAAGCCAGGACATTTACTTTTTACGGAAACACTTAGTAATCTTACCGACCTTAAGGGTGTTCATTCGATTGATAGGTTGATTAATACGATTAGCGAAGAGCAAAAGGGGTTTCTGCAGCCCGACCTTGTGATTAGTTTTGGGGGCGAGATAGTCAGTAAAATGCTAAAGTCTTATCTGAAGGATTTTAAGCCAAAGGAGCACTGGAACTTGTCAACAGGGACGCACTTAGTAGATACTTTTCAGGCCTTAACTCTAAGTTTAAGAACGCGTCCTTTAGATTTTTTCAGAGTTTTAAATTCAATGGATAATCAGGGTGATTCAGTTTGGGCTAATGAAATAATAAATTGGGATAGTTTAAAGTATAATTTACACAAGCAGTTTTGGCAAGAAGCACCTTTTAGCGATTTTAAGGTTTTTGGCCAAATACTGAATCATTTACCGGATAATAGCCTCTTTCATTGCGCGAATAGTGCTAGTATTCGTTATGCCCAACTCTTTAATCAACGGTCTGATATTCTGCATTACGCAAACAGAGGAACTAGCGGAATAGACGGCTCTACTGCTACTGCCATTGGTCATGCTTTAAATAGCGATAAAAATGTTAGTCTTGTTACGGGCGATATAGCTTACCTCTACGATAGTGGCGCTTTTTGGAACGACAACTTGCCGAATAACCTGAAAATTATCGTTTTGAATAATGGTGGTGGTAATATTTTTCGAATTATAAAAGGCCCTGAGAACAATGCAGATTTCGAACGATTTCAGGAAACCAAGCATGCATTAAATCTCGCTGGAATTGCGAAAACTTTCGGCATTAGCTATCAAGTTGTTACAACTGAAAAAGAAATTGAGGCTGGTTTAGAGAATTTGTATTCTCAAAATAATTTAGCCATCCTAGAAATTCAAACACCTTCGGAGGCCAGTCCGCAAGTTTTAAAAGATTATTTTCAATACCTAAAAAAGCGCTCGTATGATTTTTGAAAACTTGAAAATCGACATTGCTCATATTCCAGTGCTAGAGCGGGAGGACTTTGAGTCTTTGCGAGAAGATTATTTGTACATGCGAATTAGCAGCAGGATATTATTCCTCCTCTTTGCCGCTGGTATTGGTGGCCTTTTTAGCCTTTTTGCCAAACTCTATTTCGGCTATTGGTTATTTCCTATTTTAGGCGCAGTTCTAATTGTAATTATATATGAGCCTTTGGCATTTAAAGTAAAAGGATATTTATTGCGCGAGCATGATATATCCTATAAAACTGGATTACTGTTCTTCCGACAAACTACTGTTCCTTTTAACCGCATTCAGCACTGTGAGTACAACCAAGGGCTGCTTGGCCGTTTATTCGACATTGCTTCCGTTAAGGTTTTTACCGCAGGAGGTAATACCAGCGACTTAAGCGTAAGAGGTTTAAGTAAAGAAAGTGCCATAAAATTGCGCGATCACATTACCAAGTTGAGTAGTGCTCATGAATAACTTGGAGCTTTCTAAGCCGCAACGCCAATCTATTTTAGGGGTAGCGGTCATTTTTTTTAGCAATCTGCGTAAAGCGTTCAACTTTTTTTTAGCGGTAGTATTCGTTAATCTTGGCACAAAGTTTAGAATTCTCAGTTTAGGATTAGAAGAGTGGGCGTATATTTTATCGGCTGTATTTTTAGTGATCAGTTACTTGCAGTATTTGAAATTCACTTTTTATATAAAGGGGGATAACTTCGTAATTGAGAAAGGCGTTTTTAGTCAGGAAAAGATAAATGTACCCTTCGCCCGCATCCAAACAGTAAATACACACCAGAATATTATTCAGCGGATTTTAGGGGTGGTTGGCCTTAAAATAGATACCGCGGGCAGCATTCAAAATGAAATTCAAATTCCAGCGCTCAGTAAGAAGCACGCCCAGCAATTACGCGAGTATTTAATGGAGCGCAAGTACGAATTAAAGGAAGAAAGCCAAGTTCAGGATGAGGAAGAATCGTCGCAGGCATCTACAGATAGTGCCATAGGGAGTCTCAAAATTGATGCGAAACCTATTTTAGAGCTTAGTTTAAAAGACCTATTACTGGTTGGTTTAACTCAAAATCATTTTCGCTCAGGCTTATTTTTATTCGCCATCGTAAATGGTTATGTATGGCAATTTGAAGATTTCCTTTTGAAACCTTTCGAATCGTACTTAGAGGAAACTGCGGAAAGCTTTTTAGCGCAGTGGATTATTTTATTGCCTTTTGCCGTGTTTCTCTTTTTGATTATTTCCGTGCTAGCCTCTTTAGTAGGAACAGCTCTGACGCATTTTCAATTCAACTTTTTTCTTGGGGAAGACGGAATGCGTATGAGTAGCGGCCTGATTTCAAAGAATACTTTTAATGTGCCTTTTGGTAAAATTCAATATTTTAAGTGGGAATCGAACCCCTTGCGCGCTCTAATCGGCTTTTATACTTTAAGGATAAAGCAAGCTGGTACGGAGGCGATTAATGACCGAAAGTTAATATCTATCCCAGGCATCAAGGCAAGGAGCCTAATCAATGTTTTGGATAGGCAATATCCCGACCGTAAGAAAGTAGCATATCAGTCATTTCAAGTAAATAGCCTTTTATTTATTCAGCTCTCTATTTGGTTGGGCGCGATCCCCACGCTAGCGGCTTTAGTCCTTAATTTTTTTGTCGCGGAAATAATTTGGCTTTATCCTTTGTTTTTCCTCTATTTAGCCCTCGTGCTCTTTTTTAGTTACCGCTATTTTTTATCCTACAAAGTAAAAGTCAATCCCGATTTTATTTTAATTAAACGGGGTTGGGTATTTCCCAGTACCTTGTTAATTCCCAATTACAAATTGCAAAATATTAGCTTAAAGCAAAGTATTTTTCAGAAGAGGAGGGCGGTTGCTAGTTTGCAGCTGTACACGGCGGCGGGAGGAGAGAGTATTTCTCATTTGCCTTATAATGAGGCCTATGAGCTTTATAATTATTTACTCTATTGTATAGAATCAAGTAAGCTAAAGTGGATGTAAGTCTTAGCTTATATTTGCAGCAAATTAATTGAATGACCGATTTTAGGGTTTGGGTTAAAGCCGCTCGTTTACGCACTTTGCCATTAGCTTTTGCCAGTATTATTCTAGGTACCGCTCTCGCTGCTGCAGATGGTGAATTTGATGGTCTAACCTTTTTTCTTGCTTTGCTTACCACTTTGTTTTATCAGGTTCTTTCAAATTATGCGAACGACTATGGTGATGGCGTAAAAGGGACAGACGATAATAGAATAGGAGAGCAGCGCGCTATTGCGAGTGGACTAATAAGTGCCGCTGCCATGAAGAAAGCGGTGATTCTTTTTTCGATTTTATCTTTCTTCTCAGGCACCCTTTTGAGTTTTTGGGCTAGTAGAGATGGCAATATTTTCATCGCTTACCTTTTTACAGCTTTAGGAGTATTGGCAATAATAGCGGCCATTAAATACACTGTTGGTAAAAAGGCCTATGGATATAGTGGCTTTGGCGATCTGTTCGTATTGGTTTTCTTTGGTTGGGTTGGCGTTGGTGGTAGTTATTTTTTACAAACCTTAGTTTGGAGTTTTGATGTACTTCTACCGGCTAGTAGCCTTGGCTTTTTGGCCATGGCAGTTTTGAACCTTAACAATATGCGCGATATAGAAAGCGATAGACAGGCGGGAAAGAATACCTTGGCTTTAAAATTAGGCTTAGCTAAGGCCAAGGTTTATCACACTCTTCTGCTTATTTTAGCTTTTGATTTTGCTTTTGTGTATAACCGTTTAAACCCCGGTTCCTTTTGGCAAAATTTGTATTTTATTAGTATACCTTTTCTAGTTTTAAACCTCTTGAAAGTGCGAAAGGCTAATGAAGCAAAAGATTTCGAGCCTTTATTAAAACAGATGGCATTGACTACTTTGTTGTTTGCAATTACGTATGGCCTAGGGAAAATTTTATGATTGCTTTTTGGAAAAAATACACGTTAAACTTTAAAAATCCTGCGGGAACCAGCAGAGGCGTTTTAAACACCAAAGATTCGTATTTCATTTTTTTAGAGGAAAACGGTGCTAAAGGAATTGGTGAATGCGGAATACTGCGAGGCCTAAGTGCGGATGATAGACCTGATTATGAAGCTAAACTAACCGAGCTTTGTCAGAGTTTAGAAGCAGATCCTCTTGCCCGGTGGGAAGATTCCTTAATTGAGTGGCCCAGTATCAAAGCGGGTCTAGAAATGGCACGTTTAGACTTAATCTCCGAAAATCATGTTCTTTTCCCAAGCGACTTTACTGACGGATTTGAACGTCAATCTATTAATGGATTAATTTGGATGGGTGATTTGGACTTTATGAAAAGTCAGATTCGCTCTAAAATTGAAGCGGGATTTTTAGTCCTTAAAATGAAAATCGGGGCCCTTGGCTTTGAGCAAGAATTACAGGTTTTAAAAGACATACGTAAAGAATATAGCCCCGCTGAGCTTCAGCTGAGAGTAGATGCAAACGGTGCTTTTAGTCCAAAAGAAGCCTTAGGAGTTCTAGATCAATTGGATAAATTAAGAATTCACTCTATTGAGCAACCTATAAAAGCTGGACAGATAAAGGAGATGGCCTATCTCTGTCAAAATTCTGCGATGCCAATAGCCTTAGACGAAGAGCTTATAGGGGTGTTTAAAGATGAAGAAAAATTGAAACTTCTCGATGATATTAAGCCGCGCTTTATCATTTTAAAGCCTAGTTTTTTAGGTGGTTTTAAAGAGTCGGAGAAATGGATAGATTTTGCGGAGGATCGCGGAATTGGATGGTGGGTTACCAGTGCTTTAGAAAGCAATTTAGGCCTTAGTGCAATCTCTCAATGGAACTATAATCTTTACGGACATCTCGCCTCTGGTTTAGGCACAGGCGGTTTATATACTAACAATTTTGAAAGCCCTTTGGACATAGTTCGTGGAACCATAGCCTATAAACCCGATGGGAATTGGAATATGTATGATTTCGATAAGAATTAGGGAAAAAGAAAAGCGCCGCAGGGAAACGGCGCTTTCTAACTAAACAGGGTACTTGGTTAGTAATAACCAATCTATAAGGAACAATACTCTAAATACGGCAGCGCTATTTAAAAGGTTGGGATGGTATTTAAAAAAAATCAAATAATATTTTAAGTCCTTGAAAATCAATACTAAAAATATCCGCTCCCAAGCATATATCCAAGATATTATGCGTCTTGAGGAGCGATGGTTTTCTAATGATCCTAATTTTTTTGTGCAAACTTCGGGTAGTACTGGCCAGCCAAAAACTATTTCCTTACAAAAGGAGCACATGAGAAACTCCGCTCGCGCAACTTTGAAATTTTTAAATATTGAAGAGGGTTCTCAAGCGCTGCTCTGTTTACCCATTGATAAAATTGGGGGGATAATGATGTTTGTGCGCGCTGCAGAAGCTAATTTAGATTTAACCATATTGGAGCCAAGCAGCAAGCCTTTTGATTTCCTTGAGGAGAATGTCAATTTTGCTCTTAGCGCCATGGTGCCTTTGCAAATTTCTCAGTCCTTAGCTCAATTACAAAGAGCGGGCAAGTTAATTGCCGGCGGCGGACCGCTTTCTCCCCGCTTAATTCGTCAAATTATTGAAAATAAAGCTCAGTTATGGCATAGTTACGGCATGACTGAAACTATTTCTCATATCGCTCTACGGCAGATAAGTCCTGTGCTTGCTGATGCTTTCAAAGTGCTACCAGGCGTAACGATCAGTTTAAATGCACAGTCTTGCCTAACCATTAGTGCGCCTGCCATTGGCGTCGAAAAATTGGAAACAAAAGATTTAGCGCAGCTTATTGGCGAAGATGAATTTCTATGGAAGGGACGCTTGGATAATGTAGTTTTAAGCGGTGGTCTTAAACTTTATCCAGAAGAATTAGAACAGAAAATAGATTTAAGCGAGAACTTTATTTTAGCTGGCCGAGATAATCCAATTTTAGGACAAGAATTACTGCTAATTATCGAGTCAGAGCAGCCTTTGGATGAGCAGCTTAGAATGGCCGCACTTGCAAGATTAGATCGTTTAGAAAAGCCGAAAGAGATTCTCTACCTAAAAAGTTTTATTTATACCAGCAACGGTAAGATTAAGCGTTCTGAAACATTAAGCCAAGCTCTTGCTCTTCGACCAAATAAAGGCTAAGCTTAATCCGGCTATAATATGCCAGATTCCCCACCAAGCCGTAACCAAGGCCATTCCGCCTAATCCTTCGAAAAAGGCGAAAATTATAACTAGGCCTAATCCAGAATTCTGAATACCCGTTTCTATCGAGATAGTACGCTTATCGCGTCTGCTTAAAGCGAAAATTTGCCCTAGGCCATAACCAGAACCAAGGGCAATAGCATTATGAAGAAGCACTAATAGCGCTACAACGTGGATGTACTGTAAAAATAAATCATAGTTTTTACTAAAAGCGATTACCACAAAAGCAATAAAGATTAGAATACTGGCCACTCTAAAAATGGGACTGATTTTTTTTGCGATTTCCTCTTGCCACTTACGGAAAGCTAGACCAGCTAATAAAGGAAATAACACAATAGTAAAAATGGTTTTGATTACGGCCCATTCATCTAAATTTATATCGGTAAGAAGCTCCATGGTTGGAGGGTAAAGCGAGGCGTAAAGTTTAAAATTTAAGGGGGTCATTAAAAGGCTCGCAAAAGTCGCTAAAGTGGTAAGCCCCACAGAAAGTGCGGTATTAGACTTACTTAAGTGACTCATAAAGTTTGAGATATTACCACCTGGGCAAGCAGCCACTAATATCATTCCCATGGCAATGCTAGCTTGTGGCTGCCAGACTAAAATTAAGAGGTAAGTAAGAAAGGGGAGAACAAAAAATTGAGATAAAAGTCCTACCAGGGCCGCTTTAGGGTTTTTTAAAAGAATCTTAAAATCCTCAATATTAATATCTAAAGCGATTCCGAACATGATTACCCCGAGGCAAACATTTAAAAGAAAGAGAGAGTCTGGGCTAAAGTTTAGGCGCAGCGCATCTAATGTATTCGGCATTTTTATTTGATTGGTGCACCAAGATAAGTAGACTGAAATTTTCAGCCAACTAATTAGGCTTTTTTAGCAGATAGCGCTCTGCTTATTTCAAAAACGGCAGGACAAAGGCTAGCGTTTTTTTCAGTTAAGGCTAAGATTTGATGCATTTTGAAGCGATCGGTATGGGGATATTCGCGACAAGCTTTCGGACGAATATCATAAACACCGCAGTAATTATCCGCTCCTAGAAAGGGGCAGGGTACACTTTTTAAAACCATATCTCCGTCTTCATCTAAACGCAGATACTGATCGCTGAACTGGGCAGGTTTTAAACGAAAATGTTTCGCTAAACGACTTATATCGCTAGGAGTGAAAAGCGGGCCAGTAGTTTTACAGCAATTGGCACATTTTAAACAATCAATTTTCTGAAAAGCAGCATCGTGAGCTTTATGAAATTCTTGATCAAGCTCTTTGGGTTTTAAGCGTTTTAAGTCTTTAAAGATCTTTTTGGTTTCACCTTTTTGCTGTTGCGCTTTCGCGCGAAATGCATCTAAATGGTACTGATCCATAGTTATTTACCCCGACCTTGTAAAACAATTATTACGGTGTAAATTAAAATCTTGATGTCGTTTAGAAGACTCATGTTTTCGATGTAAATAACATCAAATTTTAGCCGTTCCACCATTTCTTCTACATTTTCGGCATAGCCAAATTTCACTATTCCCCAAGAGGTTATACCGGGCTTTACTTTTTGTAAATGACGGTAATGAGGAGCGTGCTTACTAATCATTTCCATGTAAAATTTCCGCTCTGGCCTGGGGCCTACAATAGACATATCGCCCTTTAGTACATTAAAGAATTGAGGCAATTCATCAAGGCGATATTTACGCATAATTCTACCCCAGGGTGTAATTCTATCGTCGTTCTCGCTGCTTAATTGCGGCCCATTCTCTTCGGCGTTCACCACCATGGAGCGGAATTTAAACATCTTAAATTGTTTACCGTGAATTCCCACTCGATTTTGCACAAAGAAAATGGGTCCCTTATCACTAAATTTAGTGATCAGCATAACGGTAATTAAAAGGGGAGAAAGGATAATGAAAACAAGAATGGAGGCGAAAATATCGAAGAGACGTTTTAAAACCATTTGCCAGCCTGGCATTAGCTGGTGGTTAATTTCTACCAAAGGAATAGAGCGCATAGACTCCATGCGCACTTTACCCGAAATAATATCGTAGGTATCGGGAATCATTTTTATTTTAACCGAGGTGTCTTCTAGGTTATTCACGATTTCCTCTAAGCGATGATGTTCGGAAGATTCAATAGCTATAATAACTTCTTCAACTTCAAAGTTGGCAATTATTTGGGGTAGTTCTAAGTGATTGCCAAGGTGCTCAAGATTTTTCTCAAGTAAAAAGCGAATGTTATTGTCAACACTGGCAAAGCCTACAAAGTTATGACCTGTTTTACGATTACTGCTTGATTCTAAACGGGCATATAAATCAGCCGCCTTAGCATTACTACCAATCATTAAAGTATTGAAAGCGATTTTTCCACTGCGGGTTCGATAAGCCGTGCGGGTACTTATTAAAGATCGAAAGAGGGCGGTTATAAAAAAGTGCGCTCCAAAATAAACTAAGAAACCTCGGTAATAATCGGTGTAATTGGAAACGCTATCGTCGAGAATTAGCGCGAAAAAAATAAAAATGCTACCTAAAAAGCTAGTATTAAAAGTGTAAAATAGGTCCTTTAAACGTGAACGACGATAAATATCACGGTAAAAGTCGGTAATAATATAAACCATTAACCAAAAGAAAGGAATCGCTACTAAGCCGATATAGTAATTTGGGGTGAACTCAAAATTTGTAAGGCCAAACATTTCCGATTCAACTACTAATTTGCGGAAAACAAATAGAGTGGTATAGGATAAAGTGGCTGCAATTACATCCCAAAACTGATACTTAAAGACCTGTAAACGAGCGTTCTTCATTTATTCGTAAATCAGTTTGATATTATCCAAATAAATTCTGGCCTCGGCAACATCGGAAGGTTTTCTTGCCGTTATCAAAACTTTATATCCGCTTGCTCCTGGAAAAGCCTGAAATTCGGTAATTAGATTTATATAAATTTTATTCCATTCTTCTTTTGGGAAGACTACAGTGGTAACATCTTGCGCATCTCCCGAAGGGAAATCTGCGATAAGCCCAAAGCCAACATTTATATTGGTTTTGTAACTCACTTCTAGATAAATGTTTTGTGCTCCCCGAGTTAAATTATAAGCCACCACGGAAGAAAGTTCCACAAAAGGATTATTGTCATCTAAAATTATCAGTCCTGAATTGCTATTGGGCTCAGGTGTGCTAGTACCATGGGGCGTAAAGTTGAAAATACTATCAGGATCATTGGTTTTAAAAATCCCCGTATCGCTAAATAAGGTGCTTTCGAAGTTTAAACCAGGATCGTCGAAATCTTCTACTACCACCAAGTTGAAATTATCGCGGTAAGTAACGGTTAACTGCTCGTCGGTTAAAACAATGGTATCTAGTTTTCCTGGTGTATTGGGATTTTCAACATCTAGATAAATGGGGGTAAAGGCATCGTTTATAGAGCGAAATGAAGCAATGCCATTGGTATTTATACCTGCATAAAGAAGTAGTTCATTAGTGCCTTCTTCTAAAATAATAGGAATGGTAGCGGGCATTTCGTAGGCACCTACGGGTTCCTGATTTGCAAAAACGTAAACCGTAGTGATAGCTTGATGCGCACTACCTTCTTCAGTATAATCCGTCTCAAGGTGAATCGCATCTATTTGTAAATAGACGGGCTTTTTGGCCTCATCTTGATCGCAGGCAGCAATAGCAAGTAAAGCTCCCATAGAAGCTAAAGTGAATAGTCTTTTAAACATCTACCTTTTTAGGTAATTTGGTTGTGGTTCAAATCGATTTTTTGCAAGATTTCATGCGCTACCTGCAAGGCTTTGTAACCGTCTTCTAAACTAACGCTCACATCTACCTTTTTATTGATTGCGTCGGCAAAAGAACGCAATTCTTCTTGAATGGCATTGCTGGCCTTGCTTTCAGGCTTTTCAAAATAGATTTGACGCTTTTCTCCGTCTTTTAGTTCCATAATCATGGCGTAGGGATCGGACTCATCAACGTCTTGTTTCATGCGAATCACCTCACTTTCTTTGGTAAGGAAGTCGATACTGATATAGGCATCCCTTTGAAAGATTCGTGTTTTACGCATATTCTTTAGGGAAATACGACTGGCAGTTAAGTTGGCCACTGCGCCATTATCGAATTCAATGCGTGCATTGGCAATATCCGGGCTGTTGCTCAGAACTGCTACGCCACTCGCATGAATTTTTTTCACGGGAGATTTAACCGTACCCAAAACAATGTCGATATCGTGAATCATTAAATCCAAAACAACTGGAACATCGGTGCCACGCGGATTAAATTCGGCTAATCTATGCGTTTCGATAAACAGAGGATTACTGATGGAATCTTTCACCGCAAGGTAAGCGGGATTAAAACGCTCTACGTGACCAACTTGTGCTTTAACACCGGCTTCTTCACACAGTTTAATCAGCTTTTTGGCTTGTTCAGGAGTTTCAGTAATTGGCTTTTCGATAAAAAAGTGTTTAACTTTTCGGGCCGCAAGTACGGCTAGCTCGAAGTGGTTTAGGGTAGGGGTAACTATATCGACTACATCAACCGCATCAATTAAAGCTTCAACCGAAGCAAAGGCCGTGATATTTAATTCTTTGGCCATCTCTGCAGCCACCTCTTCTCGTGGGTCGAAAAATCCTACTAATTGATAATGAGATTGAAGATTGAGGATACAGCGTAGGTGAATTTTACCTAAATGCCCTGCTCCTAAAACGCCGATTTTTAACATGCTGAAATTTTGTGCTGTAAAAATACTATATCAAGCGGGTAGAGTAGCGGTTTTTAAGTAATAAGTGTTCACAAAAAACTGTTCATTTTCTTTAAAACTTCTGGTGGCGATTCGAACAAATATTAGCAAATTCGCTCAGTGAATGATTTACCCCGCCATAGAGGAATGCGCAATAAGCTCGTAAAGTTGCTTATTGAAAAAGGAATTCGTGATCGCTTGGTTTTGAAAGCGATTGGAACAGTACCTCGTCATTTATTTTTAGATAGTAGTTTTGAAGACTTTGCTTATCAAGATCGAGCCTTTCCAATTGGGGCCGATCAAACTATTTCCCATCCCTATACGGTTGCTTTTCAGAGTGAAAGAATGGGTCTTAAAGAAGGCGATAAGGTGCTAGAAGTGGGCACGGGCTCTGGTTATCAAGCGGCCGTACTGGTAGCCATGGGTATTAAAGTTTATTCTATTGAAAGGCAAAAGGAGCTTTTCGATTTTAGTAAAATGATGCTTAGCAAGCTGGATTATAAGCTAAACCAGGTTTTTGGTGATGGTTATATTGGCTGGCCGCAGTACGCTCCTTTTGACGGTATTATTGTTACCGCGGGCGCTCCTTATATTCCTAAACCATTATTGGCACAGCTCAAAATTGGGGCACGTTTAGTAATTCCGGTAGGAGATAAAGAGCAACGCATGAAGGTTATTACTCGCAATAGTGAAGATGACTTTTCAGTAGAAGACCACGGAGATTTTCGTTTTGTGCCAATGCTACAAAAGCGTAATTCTTAATAATCTTCCAAAATCGGTGGGCCGAAAAAGCCCAATCCTCTGCCATTATAGAATAGTTCGTAATGGAAGCTTACGATACTCTGCATACCCTTATAAGAGTACAAAAAGCGCATTTCGGCTTGGTAGGTATTTTTAAAATTGGCTTTCGCCTGATAGGTAGAAGACAGATATTCGGCCTTCGCGCCATCGTGAGCTTCTAAATAATACCGCTCTAATAATAGTCCCAATCTCTTATGGAAGAGTTCGTAATCTAAACCGTATTTAGCTTCAATGTCGTATTTATATTCTTCCTTCTCACTTTCAGTCCAGTCTTGCTGGTCTGCCATTTCGCGATAGGTTTTGATGCGGATGTATTCCAAACGCGGCAATTCACTCGTATCTGTAATTAAAGTTAGAAGGTCTTGCGCTACTTTTTCAAATTCTTCATCGCTTTGGGCCTTGAGGCCTGAGAAGCTGAGAAAAAGTAAGAAGCTCACGAATATTTTTCTCATGAATTATCACCGTCAAAAAGATTGCCAATACCGCTTAAAATGCTGCCTTCACCTTTGCTCTTGCCATTCATTTTTGGTGCCGAAGAAATAACTCTATCGGCCAAACGGCTAAAAGGAAGTGATTGAATAAATACTTTACCAGGTCCGCGTAAGCGCGCAAAGAAAACGCCTTCCCCTCCAAAAATAGTATTGCGTAAACCGCCTACAAATTGAATATCATAGTCAACATTAGGCTCGAAGCCCACTAGGCAGCCCGTGTCAACTTTAAGCTCTTCGCCACTTTTTAAATCCTTTTCAATAATGCTACCGCCGGCATGTAAAAAGGCCAATCCGTCGCCTTCTAACTTTTGCATAATAAAGCCTTCGCCTCCAAAAAGACCAACGCCTATGCGCTTCTTAAATTCAATGCTAACACTAACTCCCTTTGCTGCGCATAAAAAGGCATCTTTTTGGCAAATTATTTTTCCGCCAAAGGCCTTAAGGTCTAAAGGAATTATTTTCCCAGGATAAGGTGAAGCGAAATAAACTTTACGTTTTACAATATCTTCGTTAGAGAAAGCGGTCATAAATAAGCCTTCTCCCGTAAGGGCACGTTT
>PZPB01000036.1:24379-25962 GCA_003045865.1 Bacteroidota bacterium
CGTTTACCCGCATTCCACACCTTTCCCAAAAAACTTTCGTTTTCGCGACTACCATCTCCCAAAAGGGTTTCCATGCGAATACCGCTTTCCATCATCATAAAACTGCCCGGCTCGGCAATGGTGGTTTCTTGCGGATCAAGCTCTATTTCAAGGGCTTGCATTTCTTCGCCAATGAGGCGGTAGTCTATTTCGTGTGCGGGCATGGTAAAATGTTTTCACAAATATAAATAATGAAGGGAGGCACGAACATTTCTGAACCAAATCCTTCCTTCAATTTTTAAAAGTGATTCTTATTTTTTCGCATCTGCCGACGAGCGGTAAAATACTAAGCTTACTTTTGCAAAATGGATGAAAAGACACAGTTGTTAGTGGATAAAGGGCAAATGTTGCCTTTAATGGAGGAGTTTTATACCATTCAAGGAGAAGGCTTTCATATGGGAAAGGCGGCATATTTCATTCGCATTGGCGGTTGTGATGTTGGCTGCCATTGGTGCGATGTAAAGGAAAGCTGGAATGCCAATTTGCATCCTCCCACTGCCGTAGATGCGATTGTAGAGCACAGCATGCCTTATAGTAATACAGTGGTTGTTACTGGTGGTGAACCCCTTACTTGGGATATGGGACCTTTAACCAACAAGCTAACCGAGGCGGGAAAAATTATTCATATTGAAACTTCGGGTGCTTATCCACTCAGTGGTAGATGGGATTGGATTTGTTTAAGTCCTAAAAAAACGAAAGCTCCTTTACCCGAGTTCTATCCGCATGCAGATGAGCTGAAAGTGATTATTTTTAATAACCACGACTTTAAGTGGGCGGAAGAACATGCCGCTAAGGTGGGCGATAAATGCAAGTTATTTTTACAACCCGAGTGGAGTAAAAGGGAGCAAATGATGCCAAAAATAGCCGACTATGTAATGGCTAATCCGCAGTGGCAAATTAGTATTCAGAGCCATAAGTACATGGGGCTGCCATAGTGGAAGGAATTTTTTAAATTCCCCAAAAATTTAAAAAATGGCAAACTTTAAAATCTTCGCTACCTTAGTTTTTATAGCCGTATACACTTCTTTATTAGGGCAGTCATGGGACTTTAGGGCACCGGATTATGAGGCCATAGAAAAAGCGGTGGCTGATGAGCAAGGTGAATTTTATTATCCCAATTTATATGCGCGCTTTAATGATGCGGATTCTAGTTTAAACTTAGAAGAGCAAAGGCATATTTACTACGGTTACATTTATCAGAGCGAGTATCGTCCCTATTCTCGTTCCGAATATCGGTCCAGTATCAGAGAATTGTTAGAAACGGACAGCTTGACTTTGGCTGATTTTGAAACTTTAAATTCCTATTGCGACAGTTCATTAGCCGATTTCCCCTTTGATCTAGATGCGATGAGTTATAAAATTTGGGCGCTGAAGAATCTTTCCGATTCTTTGGCATATGAGCAGATTTTATGGAAACATAATAGTATTGTGGATGTGTTAATCAGCTCAGGCGATGGAATTTCTCCCGAAAGAGCATTTTATGTTATCAACACAAGTCATGAGTACTATTTATTGGGTGTTTTGGCTTTAAGTTCGGCAATACA
>PZPB01000137.1 GCA_003045865.1 Bacteroidota bacterium
TTTTAAGCAAAATCGGTTAAGCTATAATTGAAGTGTAGCCCCGAGCAGAATCGAACTGCTATCTAAAGTTTAGGAAACTTCTATTCTATCCGTTGAACTACGGGGCCGAATCAACAAATATCCTAATACTCTGCAGATACTGCAAGGCTTTTAGCTATTGTCTGCACAAATTATTGACCCAGTGCAATTCAGCTGACATAAACAGTAACAACTTGAGCTGGACGTAAAGTTAGGCCCCACAGCCTTTGTAAATAGTGGCGTTCAATACGATCAATCAAGCAATACCGAGTTATTGTGAGCTGCTTAGGCGTGCAAAAACCGCTTTATAGAAACTTGATGATTTAGAGCCCCCTCCACCTATTGTCAATCAAAACTTAAATTTGGCTCTACTAACACCTCGCTGCCTAGAAGTAATGACCCTACGTTAAGTTTTTTATAGAAATTTGAACGTCATGAATTTAGATAGTACACCCTCACAACAATTGGGAACTCTTCAATTATTGATTTAACCTACATCATCCAATTTGTAAGAATAACTTGGCAAAAAATTAGTCCTTACAAACTCATAAAGAGCATACTTTCGGCTACGCTTCCGTGATTGAATCCAACGAAATCATGCAAAACGCTATTTCACTTTTACTTGCCTATCCAACAGGTAATTGCCATAATTCAATTTAACTGCGCCATGAAAGGACTTTAACCAATTAAAAATTATAACAATTAATCATATATAAACATGGAAGCTATCCTTATTAGAACAAGAGATTGATTTCCGTAGCAGATGCTTACCGCCTTTCGGCCCTAATTACCTATTTTCGCCGAACAAAGAATACAAAATCACGCCTTTTTGCGCACATGAAAAATATATATCCAAAGAAAAGTAAAATTACCTTCTTCAAATTTGCTTCAATTTTAGCATTGTTTGGCCTGTTTTCATTGGGCTCCTGTGTGAATTACAAACAGTTAACTTACATGTCGGACTTGTCAAATGAAAATTTTGAAAGTTTAGCAATCAACTTAGCACCATACTATATTAATATAGGAGATATCATCGACGTAGAAATTGTAACTCTTAACTCAGAAGCTACGGCCTTTTTCAATGGTAACGTTGGATCTGGGATGCAAAATATGGGAGGCAACAATGGAGAAGTAGCCTTTTACATTCGAGGTTTTCACGTAAACGATAGTGGTTACATTGATTTGCCTATTATTGGGAATGTAAAAGCTTATGGAATTACTGAGGAAAACTTAAAGATCATTATTACTGAAAAACTTTCTGCCTATCTAGTCAATTCTGGGTTTTTAGTTAAAGCGAAACTTACCGGAATTCGATTTGCAGTAGTGGGTGAAGTGCGCCGACCAGGGCGCTATGTTATTTTTCAAAATCGAGTAAGCATTTTAGAGGCTTTAGCTGAAGCGGGAGACATCGATTTTATTGGAGATCGCCAAAATGTAAAGCTTATCCGACCCACGCAAGACTCGCTTATGACTTACAATATTGACTTAACCAGTAAAGAAATTATGCGCCGCAATGAGTTTTTTATTAAACCCGGTGATATTATCAATGTGCAACCCCTTGGACAAAAAGCCGTTGGCTTTGGTAGTACTTGGATAGATTCCTTTCGCGATATTTTATCCATAACCGCATCCACTTTAACCCTTGTCATTGCTATAAATAGCTTAGCCAACTAATGAGTACTATCAACGACAACAAGCCTTTATACCAGAATGACCTCGATAAGGACGTAGATGTATCTTACATTGACCTCCGTCGTTTTTTATTGCGACTAACTCATAGCTGGCCCATTTTATTGGCTTCCGCGGTTTTAGCGCTGGTATTAGGCTTTCTGGTAAATAAATACTCTACCCGCATTTACAAAGTAAGTGCTACTATGATGGTGAGTAAAGAACAAAGCAATGCGGGTTTAGAAAGTATTGCGGCTTCTTTGGGTTATTCAGACCCTAGATTAGAGCTTGAAAACGAAATTCTGTTACTAAAAAGTAAGACACTTCTGGAAAGAGCCATTAATCACCTAGACTTTGAAGTAAAATACCTTCGAAGAGGTGAATTGCGTTATGGAGAGGTATACCCCCAGCCTAATGATGTGAAATTTATATACGACAAGTCACATGCTCAAGTGGGTGGTACTTACACTTTAAATTACGATGAAGAACTAAGGGAATTCACGATTAATACTCCTTTAACAGAAGATGGGGCCTTCCCATTTTTTTATAATGACTCTATCTTTTCAAAAGATTTAAACTTTGCTACTTACGAACCCGTAAAAGTGAAGCCTAATGAATGGATTGAAAGTGAATGGTTTCGTTTTAAGATTGAAATTGATTTAGCGGCGAAGGACATCAATGCCATTAAAGAATTGGAAATTACCCTTTCTTCAAAAACCCGTATTATTAATAGCTACTTTAATTCTATTGACATTAAAAATGCCGCAAAAGGTAGTGCGGGAATAATACTCAGTAAAGAAAGTAGTTCACCAAGAAAAGATCAAGATATAATCAATCAGCTCATTTTAGAGTATCAAAAATTTACTTTAGAAAACAAAAACCAAACTACCAAACGCGCCCTAGACTTTATTGATTTTGAGATTCAAAATTTACAGGATACCATTCAACAAATTCAAAACGACTTAGAGCGCTTCCGCGCCTTAAATGAAGCAGTAAATCTTGAGGAGAAGGGAAAACTGCTCTACATTAACATCTTTGAACTTGACGCCAATTTAGCGGAAGCGGAACGCCTAAAAGATCAATTTGAAACCATCAAGGATTATTTAAAAACTAAAAACTTAGAAGAAAAGGAAATTCCATCCTTTATTGCCGTAGGCTTAAGTGACGTGCAACTTCAGGCGGCTATTGAGCGCTTTAACCAACTAATAGGACAAAGAACCTTAGTTGGCACTGAGCAATTCCTGCAAAGTCCTACCTTACAGCGACTAAATATTCAGATCGAAACGACGCAACAAATGATTTCCGAGCAAATACGCTCGAAAGAAGGTAACCTTACTAGCTCCATTAAAAAGTTAAAAGACCAGAAGGCTAGGCTAGAAACAGAAATGCAAAAACTCCCCAAAACAGAGTTAGAGCTGGTTAATATTGAGCGCAAGTACAATGTTAATGAGGGTTTGTATATCTTTTTAATGCAGAAAAAAGCCGAAACAGCCATTGTAAAAGCGGGAAACATTCCAGATTCTCAAGTGGTAGATTACGCCATGGTAGACACCAAGCCTATTAGCCCTAATACCTTCCGCATTTATGCGCTGGCCCTGGTTTTTGGATTAAGCTTACCTGCATCTATTATTCTCTTGATTGAAGTGTTAGATGGCAAGGTGCGTAACAAAGAGGATATTGAAAAAATTACGAGCGTACCTATTGTTGCTGTGATTGGTTCCAGTAAAAGAAATGACAACCTAGTGGTTTTTAATCATCCTAAATCGAGTCTTAGTGAATCTTTTAGAGCATTCCGCTTTAACCTTTCGTTTCTCGGCACTGACCGTCGTTTAAAATCTATACTATTCACCTCTTCAACCAGTGGTGAAGGAAAGACCTTCAATTCGATTAACATGGCTTCGGTTTTAGCTACTGCTGGTCATAAAACAGTTTTAGTTGGATTAGATTTACGTAAACCTAAGATCTATAACGACTTTAACATATCCAATGATTACGGAGCGAGTACGGTACTTTCAGGACAAAGTGCTATTGAAGATGCGATTCAAAGCACGCGCTACGACAATATGTTTGTTTTGCCTGCGGGACCCATCCCACCCAATCCTTCGGAGTTAATTTTATCTAAAACCTTCGAAAAGATGCATCAATACCTCGAAGCTAATTTTGACTATGTCATTTACGACACTCCTCCAGTTGGCTTAGTTGCCGATACTTTCGGAATTATGAAATGGGTTGACTTCAGTTTTTACCTGGTGAGACAAGGTTTTACCGATAAAAAACTGCTGAGCTTTATTAATGATCGATACGAGAACCGCTCAATCAGCGACATTGCCATTGTAATGAATGACTTTAACCTAGATAAAGCCTATGGTTATGGTTATGGTTATGGATACGGTTATGGCAGCGCCTATTACAGCGAAAGCGATGAAGATTAAATAAAAAAAGCCAATCTTAACGACTGGCTTTTTTTATTTCCTTTAGAATCTTTTCTTTATGAATCCTACTTCTACCCAAAAACCAATACGGATCATTAATTATTGCTCCAAAAAAGAGTTCTCGGAGGGCGATATCCTTTGCTAAAGCGCGATTCTTAATTAACAAGCGCTGGTACTCGGCTAAGGTTATTGTTACTAAAGCTTTATATTGCCTAGGCGTAAACTTTTGTACTTCCTTCCATAATAAATACGTGCCGCGCTTTACCGTGTTAATATACTTAGCATTCATCGTTATACCTCCCAAATTCCGACATTTTACCACCATTTTATCGGCTAAATAGTACCCATCATCTCTACTAAGAAAATATAGCAATGAATACAAGTCGCCTGATACCAGATTATCATTTTTAGGTAGCGACAAAAGATGCTCTAGCCGAACTAAAATTGTAGGGGTAGCTACGAAATGATTTAAAAACTCATCTAAGAAATTAAATCTAAAACTACCTTCCTGAGGCTTAATGTAAAAGTTCTTTTTAACCTCCATACCTTCTTCATACTTCATCTTTACATCGTGACCACAAAAACTATAATTCCTATTCGCATCTAAAACGGCAACTTGTTTGCTTAGCTTTTGGGGGTCGATCCAGTAATCATCCCCTTCACAAAAAGCCACATAATCACATTTTAAAAGTGGGTAAATGAAGGTGGTTAATGGCTTAACGCCCTTACTAAATTGATTATCCTTTTGGAGATAGGGCTTAATTAAATGAGGGTATCGTACTTGAAACTCCTTAATTATTTCTGGCGTACTGTCGGTTGATGCGTCATCATGAACATAAATATCATAAAGAAAATCCGTTTCTTGCATTACCGCACCCTGAAGGGTTTCCCGAATATACTTTTCCTGATTATATGCCAGAATTAAGACACTTACTTTAGGATTTGACATATTTTAACAAAATGATTGTGATACAACTAAAAAGGATTAATGCTTCTCTAAAACGGATAGTTACCTTAGAACTAGCCCCTAATGTGAGTTTTATTTTGTTTTCAGTAACGCAGTCACTCATCCATCCACTTTAACGCAACGTACGGCAAATCCAAAACGTTGAAAACCATCGATTAACTCAAGCTTTCTGCCAGTTTTACCCAATTTTCTTCCCCAAGAAAATGCTTTTAATTCAGGCATTTGTCGCCACCAATAAGCGGTGATATCTTGACCGCCAAAGGATCCATTAATACCACGTGAACCCGAAAAATTCCCACAAAAAAGTTTGAGTTTTTCATCTTGCTCTGCTGCAGTAAGACTGTCTATATATTCAGCGAGCCTGTCCCAGTCTGATTGGGTAGGAATTCGCCATCCAAAAGGGGATAAACTCGCTTGCCGATGCACGGCATACCAATTATAAAGCAATCCGTAACTATGCGTCCGTTCGGTATCATTTCCGTTTAAACACCATACCCCTTCTCCTGTGCTCCCCGCCGCCACGTATTCCTCGTCAGTTTCTGCATA
>PZPB01000037.1:0-21398 GCA_003045865.1 Bacteroidota bacterium
TAGATGCGATTTCTGAACGTCCTGCTTTTGATCGGAAAAAACATTTAAAGGAGTTTTCCCTTACGGGAGATGCGCAGATATTAGCACTTTTGCCAGGAAGCAGAAATCAGGAAATAGGGAAGATGCTGCCATTAATGGTAGAAGCGGCAGAAGCAGAGGGTCTAGAATGGATTATTGCTGGCGCTCCTTCACAAGACTCAGCGTTTTACCAAAAAATATTACCGGGTAAAAACTTGAAACTCGTTTTTGGTCGTACCTATGAGATTTTGGAAATTGCCGACATGGCATTGGTAGCTTCAGGAACAGCTACTTTGGAAACCGCTTTAATCGGTACACCTGAAGTGGTTTGTTACAAAGGTAATTGGATGAGCTATTTTATTGCTCGAATCTTGGTTAAGATTAAGTACATCTCCTTAGTAAACTTAATTATGGATCGAGAATTAGTGACTGAACTGATTCAAGAAAATTTTACCCTAGGTAAAATTCAGATGGAATTAAGAAAGTTGGGGGACAATCGAAGGCGAAAAGAATTACTGGAGTTCTATCAGCAGTTAAGGGAAAAGTTAGGGGGGGCTGGAGCCTCAGAAAAAGCAGCGCAATTGATTTATGGGGATATTTCGTCTTAGACTAATTTTTGTTTTACTCTTTTCTGCTGCAGCAATTCAGGCGATGGAACTGCGGGTGCGTCTTTTTTCCGCATCTGACGTAAGTGAAACGATTATTACTACCGATAGTATCGATTTTTGCCTTTTAGCTTTGGATGACCAAGGAGAAATCATTGATACTATTTACGATGTTTTTGCCAATGATACTCTGCGCACTTTTTATTTAAGCAGCACTCCGCAGGGGCTTTCGCTAAAGCGTGGAAAGACCGCGATGGGTTTTTACAATACTGTTTTGTTCAAAGGTTTAGATTCCTTGCAACAGTTTCGTATTCGTGCCAATAAAAAGGAACGGGCCTATTACGGGGATATAGAAATTTCGAACCAGAGCAATCACCTGCATTTAATCAATAGCGTTAACTTAGAGCTTTATGTAGCAGGGGTGGTTGAAAGCGAGGCGGGGCATGTGCCTGAGCTAGAGTTCTTTAAGGCCCAAGCAGTTTTAGCGCGCACTTTTGCATTAAAGAACCTGAGTAAACATGCCAAAGAAGGTTATAATCTTAAAGACGACGTAAGCTCGCAGGTTTATCATTCTCGTGCGCATTACACTCACAAAGACCTTATAGAAAAGGCAGTCTTATTAACACAGGATACGATATTGGTAAGCAGCGATTGCGAGCCGATTCTTTGCGTTTTTCATGCTAATAGCGGAGGCTTTACAGTTAATTCAGAAGATGTTTGGTTGCGCTCCATCGACTATTTGAAAGCCGCAGAAGATAACTATAGCGTTGGGGTTGGCTCCTACAAATGGATAAAGGAAATTCCGAAAGAAAGATACTTTAGTTATTTCTCCAAAATGATGGGCGTCAAAAACACCCTTGAGTTCCAAAAGGCAATACTTAATTTGCATCAAGATCGGCGTCAAAGTCATTTTAACTACCAAGGAAGAAGTCTTAAGCTTACCAAGGTTAGAAACGATTTTAAGCTAAAGTCAACCTATTTTAAGGCCGAAATAAAGGGAGACCAGGTTGTATTACACGGTTTCGGCTTCGGTCATGGAGTGGGACTATCGCAAGACGGGGCCATTGCCATGAGTAAACAAGGATTTACTTACAAAGATATTTTATCTTTCTATTTCCAATCGGTTGACTTAGAGTCTTTACAGTACCGTCAGTTACCCTAGTATTCTTTCAGGGTAAACCAAATGCTAGAGGCAGATTAATTTTCGGCAATAAATAAGGCTTGCCTTTAAAAATCCTATATTTGCACCAGCTGGGGGGAAGCAGTAATGGTAACTAAAATATAAAAGGTTTATGCTAAGGAAAATTATCCTTCGTAATTCTGATCGTTTTTTATCCCGCTGGATCGTACTGGTTTTTGATTTATTAGTAATATCAGCAACTTACCAAGCTTCCGCAGTTTTACGATATAATTTTGAGATTTCGGCAGTGCCTCCAGGGCTAATTTTAACGAAACTCCCTTTTCTCCTAATTTCTTATCTCATAGGCTTTACCATTAGTAAATCCCACGTTGGTGTAATACGCCATACTGGTGTTTCTGACGCCTACGCCATTTTTAGAGGGGGCTTAATTTCGCTCCTCATATTATCTTTCGGTAGCAACTTAGCTTTTTATTATGAGCCCCAGTTTATGGATTTCCTCGTAATTCCTAACTCCGTATTAGTCATCCATTTTTTATTGGGTATTGTTGTGCTTATTGGTTCACGTTTTGCCGTTAAAATTCTCTTCTTCCGTTTCCAAACTCAGACTAAAATTAAAGCGACTAGCGTGATGATTTATGGGGCAGGTGCCTCGGGAGTAATTACTAAAAACACCTTAGAGCACGATACTAGCCACGAGTACGACATAGTTTGTTTTATTGATGATAATCCCAAGAAAATAGGAAAGTCCATTGAAGGTATTCCCATCTTACCAAACGAAAAGGCCTTAAGTGACCTATTCCTAGCGAAAAATAGGGTAGACCAAGTAATTCTTTCTATTCAAACTGGTATTTCGGTAAAAAGGAAAAATGAAATTGTAGATCAATGTTTAAATCTAGATCTAAATGTTAAAGTAATTCCTCCGGTTGATAGCTGGATTCAAGGAGAACTGAGTACCAAGCAAATTAAATCGGTACGTATCGAAGACTTGTTAGAACGCGAAGAAATTAAGCTCGACAGTCAAAACGTACAGCGCGAAATTGAAGGCAAAAAGGTTCTAATTACGGGGGCAGCGGGTTCTATTGGTAGTGAAATTGTAAGACAGGTATTACACTACAAGCCCAAACAGGTTATTTTGCTAGATCAGGCCGAATCGCCGATGTACGAGCTGAGTCTAGAATTGAAAAATAGATATAAAAACTTCGATGAAACCGCCGAATGTGTAATTGCCGATGTACGCGATCGTTTGCGTTTGAAAAAAGTTTTCAAGGCTTTTGGTCCAGATATTATTTTTCATGCCGCCGCTTATAAGCATGTTCCCCTAATGGAGGATAATCCTTATGAGGCGGTCGGGGTAAATGTTATCGGCACCAAAAACATGGCGGATCTCGCGGTAGAATTTGGCGTTGCTAAATTTGTAATGGTTAGTACCGATAAAGCAGTTAACCCAACCAATGTAATGGGCGCCACCAAGCGGACCGCCGAACTTTATACCCAAAGTTTGGGGTCAAAAGATAATGTTGGTACTCAGTTTATCACCACGCGTTTTGGTAATGTTTTGGGATCAAATGGTTCGGTAATTCCGGTATTTAGAAGACAGTTGGAAAAAGGTGGGCCTATAACTTTAACTCATAAAGATATTACCCGTTATTTTATGACGATTCCCGAAGCCTGTAATTTGGTTTTGGAAGCAGGTTCAATGGGGCATGGTGGCGAAATTTTTGTTTTTGACATGGGCGATTCAGTGAAGATTTATGATCTCGCCAAGAAAATGATTAAGCTATCTGGCTTTGAACTCGGCAAGGATATGGAAATTGTGGAGGTAGGTCTACGCCCGGGCGAAAAGCTTTACGAGGAACTACTTACGGGTAAAGAGAATACCTTGGAAACGCATCATCCGAAAATTATGATTGCGCAAACGACTAAAATGGATGCGAATGCTATCCAACTTGCCCTAGAAAGAGTGCGTATGGCACTACTTTCAAATGATAATTTGGAGCTAGTAGCTTCTTTAAAAAGCATGGTACCTGAGTTCATAAGTAATAATTCAATTTACGAGTCTTTAGACCTACACGCGCAAGCTAAATGAAGAAGCTCTTAATCTGTTTTTTAGTTTTCGGTTTAAGCCCAGCTAGAATTCAAGCTCAATATCTTTATCAACATCTAAATTTCCTTAATAATATAAGGTCAGAATCTAGTCTTTATGATTTAGAGGTAGATTTTCACAGTTCGGTTCGGCCCCTCAATCAGACTCAGATGGAGGAAGTGCAAAAGCCGCAAGTGCAACAGTATGATATAAACGCATCTTGGTTTAACCGCAAAGCTTGGAACGAGCATTTGGTTAGAGTTGAAGATGAGAAATATGCCATTACTATTGATCCTTTAGTAAATTTTCAGTTGGGACTGGAAGCAGGAGAGGAGCAGTATCGCTTTATCAACACTCGCGGTTACCTATTAGAAGGCCGTATCGGAAAAAACTTAACTTTCTATTCTACCTTTTTAGAGAATCAGGGACGTTTTGCCAATTATATCACTCAATATGCGAGCCGCAGAAGGGTAATCCCGGGCCAAAGCAGTCCTATAAGGGGTTTTGGTGACGGAGGTTTTGACTATGGCTTTGTAGCAGGCGAGGTAAGTTATAATCCTAATGAGTTTTTCACCTTTACTGCTGGTCAGGGAAGAAATTTCTTGGGCGAAGGATATCGCTCAATGCTCCTTTCTGATGGAAGTTTTAGCTACCCTTTCTTTCGAATTGAAACCACCTTCTGGAAGTTTAAATACGTGAATTTGTGGACACAGATGTACGATTTACGTCGCGAAGCCATGATTACCCCTGAAAATTTTGCGCGCAAATATTTAAGCTCTCATTATTTAAGTATAAATATTACCCCTCGCCTGAATTTTAGTGTTTTTGAAGCTATTATGTTTGGCGATAGTACCCAACAAGAAGGTTTGGATGTTAGCTTTTTAAATCCTATCATTTTTTATCGTCCCGTTGAATTTGCAGTGGGCTCTCGTAATGGTAATGCTTTACTAGGCGCAGCTTTTTCGTATAAAGCTTTCAATAAACAAATGGTTTACGGGCAGTTTGTTTTGGATGAGTTTCAATTGTCATCGATTTTAGCACAAGAAGGTAGCTGGGTAAATAAATATGGCTTTCAATTAGGCTACAAAATGTACGATGCTTTTAAGGTGAAAGGTTTATTTCAACGCTTGGAATATAATAGCGCTCGCCCGCACACCTATCAGCATAGAGAGGTATTAACCAATTATGCCCATTACGGTTCCCCTTTGGCTCATCCTTGGGGTGCCAATTTTCACGAATTAATTTACCAGGCCATTTATCAGAAAAATCGCTGGGAAGGTGATGTGCAATTTAATTTTGGTAAAATGGGCGCCGATGTGGCTGGCTCTAATTGGGGATCTGACATATATTTATCTTACAACAGCAGAGAGCAAGATTTAGGTAATGAAATTGGCCAAGGTATTAGTGCGAATTATTTTTACCTGCAGGCGAGAGCGGCTTATCTGGTTAATCCGAGTAGTAATTTGAAATTAGAGTTAGGCTTACGTTACCGAAATTTCTCCCCAAATGTGGCCAAAAATGTAAAAACCACAGCTATGCTAAACCAGGAAAGCGCTATGCTAATCTTTGGTTTGCGCACGGAAATGTTTAATAGATATTACGATTTGTAAAAAAATGCTGAGAGAGTTTAAACCAACCATTTTGTTTTTGGTGAAGTTCTTCGCCATTTATCTGGTGTTCAGTACCCTATATGGAATTTATATTTCAGGTTTCGATAGAGATAACGTGCTTGATCCTATCACCAGAGTAGTAGCCAATAATTGTATTTCCACCGCTTCAGCAATTGGTTATGAAGCGGAAATTGTACAAGACGATCATCTGCGCATTAAGACCGAGGAAGAACAAACTTTTGATAGTATCTGGCTCGATAAGGTTTATGCTGTTTCGGTAGAGGAAGGCTGCAATGGTGTTAATATTATGATTCTCTTTGCCGCCTTTGTGGTAGGCTTTGGTGGAAGAATAAAAAATATGCTTTGGTTTATCCCGCTGGGTTTACTATTCATTCATTTGGCTAATATTGGTAGGCTATTACTTTTAAGCTTACTTAACGTAGAATGGGACGGTAGAGGCTTTCATTTTTTTCATAAATATGGCTTTACTGCTGTTTTATATCTCGCCATATTGGTGCTTTGGTATCTTTGGGTGATGCATCTCAATGGGAATAACGCCGTAAAGAGTAAATCGCTTGATCAGAATGCTTAAAGGTTTTGGAAACGCACGAATCCTGTTTATTCTCCTTGGTGCCACCGGGCTTTTCTTCGTTTATTTTTTTCAGAATTACCTCGATTTTCATTCTGTCTTCTTTAAAGGAGAGTGGCCACAAGAATTAAATTATTCTACTGATTTTGTGGATGTAGAAACGTTTCCTTTTGTTATAAATAAGGTGGGTCGCTACTTATTAAATGACCTTTTTACCATAGCTATCATTTATGGTTTATTCTACGAAAAGAAGTATTTACGTTTTGCCTTTATGGTCTTGCTTTTTGGATTAGTATTTTTATTGCCTACTTATCTTTTTATCTATCTAGCAAAACCCGAAGGTTTTAGCTCTCTAATCAGCCATTTACATCGTATCGTATTAAACCCAGTGCTTATGATGCTGCTTATCCCGGCTTACTTCTATCAGAGAAGCTTAGCCAAGGATAACTCATAATTACAATTTAAACTGAACATTCTTATACTTTTTATGTTTTGTTGTTGCAACATCGTATAAGTTGATGTACTTTTGTTCAGTGTTTAAACATTAAAATTATTTTTAAAAATGAAGATTAATAACAAGATTATCGCCTTAGTCTTTTCAAGCGCTTTAGTAGCTTGTAATAATGCGCCTGAAACGGCAGTAGAGGCTACAGATGCACAAGCAGTTAATGCTGAAACTACAGAAGCGGTTAGCTACACTGTAAATACAGGCAGTGAAGAAGTAGTTTGGGAAGGTTACAAAACATTTGCCCTTGGCGATTCTCACAACGGAACCATCGAGGTAAGTGAAGGTGGCTTTGTGGTAAAAGATGATCAGTTAGTAGGAGGTTCATTCATTATTGATATGACATCTATCAACAATCTTGACTTAGCTGAAAGCCCTGAGTACAAAGCTAAATTAGAAGGTCACTTGAAGAGTGGTGAGTTCTTCGCAGTAGACTCTTTCCCCACTGCCAAATTTGAGATTACTGCAGCTGAGGCAGTAGCTGCTGGAGATACTAGCGGAGCAACACATAGCATTAGCGGTAACTTAACTTTACGTGGTATTACCAAAAACGTTACTATCCCTGCAATGGTAGAAATGACGGAGGCTGGTATTAATTTTGCTACTCCAGAATTCGTAATCGATCGCAGCCAGTGGAATGTTAAATTCCGTTCAACTTCTTTCTCAGAATTTGCTGATATCGCGAAAGACAATATTATCGACAATAACATTAAGCTTTCTGTAAAGCTTTCTGCAACGAAAGCTTAATCATTTAATCTTAAGGTTTGGTTTTAAAAGCCGCTGGTGCATCCAGCGGCTTTTTTTATTTTCGGGCAAAACCTTAATTATGTCTGAATATAAAGAACGCTTGGCGATTAAAAGTTGGGCAGAGGACGATCGTCCCCGGGAAAAGTTTAGTAGCAAGGGCCGCTCTGCTCTCAGTGATGCCGAATTAATCGCCATACTAATCGGTAGTGGCAACCGACAAGAGTCGGCGGTGGACCTTTCCAAGCGGATCTTAAATTCAGTGGAAGGGAACCTTAATCAATTAGCGCGTTTAACTTTACAAGATTTGATGTCCTTTAAAGGTATTGGTGAAGCCAAAGCTATATCCATTGCTACGGCCTTAGAAATTGGTAAACGCAGAAATCTATCAGATGCTTTAGAGCGGAAAAGCATAAAAAGCAGTGGGGCGGCATACAGCATCTTACAGCCGCTTATTGGCGATATAGCCCACGAAGAATTTTGGGTATTGTACCTAAATAATCACAACAAATTAATTCGCCCCGTTTGTATCAGTAAAGGGGGGATAACAGGAACAGTTGTAGATCTGCGACAGATTTTCAATCTTGCTTTACGAGAGCAAGCCACTTCTATAATTTTAGGGCATAATCACCCTAGTGGAAATACTAAGCCTAGTCAAGCGGATCTTAACTTAACCCGAAAAATAGCAGAGTCAGGGAAGATTCTCGATATTTCCGTTTTAGATCATATCATAGTCACCGAAAAGGCCTACCATAGTTTTCGCGATGAAGGAGATATTTAGCCTAGAGCCTTAGATTTAAAGTATTTAATTTCCGAATTAGCCTCTATCTTTGCAATATGCTTTTATTCTACACTAGCACTCTTAGCCCCCGAATTAAATATATAAGCCGCTTAATCTTTCAAGATTTACTAGGGCTAAATATTCGTTATACCCATGATAAGGAAGAGTATCTCCACTCTACCTTACCGAAGATAAATTACTCCCGTGATCCTTTACAGAGCGGGATTTTCTTGCAATCGGTCAACCTTCTGTTTGAGTCTGATATCTCCGAGCAAGACCTTAAATCGGGGACTTATAAAGGTGTGGTAACAATGTTTCCCACGGGTCGACAATCACTTTTGCCTTTCGATCCCCTCGCGGCTAGTTTCTTTTTAGTAAGCCGCTATGAGGAGTATATGCCCTTTATTGCCGATGCCCATGGTCGCTTTCCAGCCAAAGAAAGTGTCATGTATCGTTTCGGTACTTTAAATAAACCTCTAGTTAATGCTTACGCAGAAATTCTTGCTACATTATTAGAGGAACATAATCCCAACATAGTTTTTAGTCGGCCTACTTATCGTTTCTATAATTCGGTGGATATTGATAATGCCGCGGCCTTTTTAGGAAAAGGGGTTTTCCGCGTTATCGGCGGCTATATGCAAGATATTTTATCTTTAAACTTTAAGCAAATAGGGGAGCGCAGCCGCAGTTTAATATTTGGAAAAAAAGATCCATTCGATACTTTCGATTATGTGCTTGCCCTGCAGAAGAAATACAAATTCTCCACCATTTATTTTGCGCTTTTCGCGCGGATGGGGCAGTATGATCGAAGTTTGACGCGCTATTCTACACGTTTACAGCGCTATGTGAAAGGGATCGCAGATTTTTGTGAAATGGGCATCCATCCTTCTTATCGTTCTAATGAAAATTTCGAATGGTTAGAGGAAGAAATTACCAGCTTGCAAAGGGTGCTTAAAAAGGATATTAAGAAAAGTCGGCAACACTTTCTAAAGATTCATTTTCCTTCTACTTTTCGCAATCTATTGCAGCTTGAAATTAGCGATGATTACTCCATTGGCTACGCCTCTGAGCATGGGTTTCGTGCCGGAATATGCACCCCGTTTCGTTTTTACGATATTGAGCAAGAAGTGGAAACGCCATTAATAATGCACCCCTTTCCCTTTATGGATGGCACTTTTATTTACTATTTAAAGCTTTCGCCAGATGAGGCCTTAAAGCACATTTTAGAATATATTGAAACCTATCGCCGCTATGGTGGTGAATTTATTCCCATTTGGCATAATCGCATTTACAGTGAGAAAGAGGAAGAATGGAAAGGCTGGAATAAAGTGTTTGAAGAAATGGTGAAAGCAGCTGTATGATCAATTATCGTGAGCATCATTACATTGATTTTGAAAAGTATAATAATTGTGTTCAGCGCAATGCCCAAAAAATACCTTATGCCTTATCTTGGTACTTAGACTCGGTTTGCGAGCAATGGGATTGTTTAGTACTAAACGATTATGATGCAGTTTGGCCCTTACCTTTCCGTAATAAATTCGGACTGAAATATTTCTACCGTCCTTTCGCTATTCAACAATTAGGAATTTTTAGCAAGCAGGGCTTAAGTGAAGAGCAAATAGTGGCTTTTCAGCAGAAAATTAGCGAAAATTGCCGTTTTGCAGATCTTTACTTAAATGAAAATCAAGTAGTCAATGCGCTTTCTCTTAAATGGGAAATTAACGCGCAGTCTAATTTTGTTTTAAAGCTAAAGCGTTCGTATCAAGACGTTTATAAGGGTTTTAATAGCAATTTGAAGCGTAAGCTTAAAAAGCATCAGCAGACTAATTTTGATCTTTTCGAAAGTGATGGCCCGAAGGTTTTAATCGATTTGTTTAACGATAATAAAGGAAAGGAACTAAAGCTGCCTTCCGAGTTTTACCGCTCCATGGAAAAAGTCATGTTCCAACTCTTGCATCGCGGTTTAGCCAAGGTGTTTACCATTTATGGCGGGCCGAATCAATTACTGGCAGGCGTATTTTTTATTGAATATCAGGGAAGAGCAATTTTTCTTTTTTCCGCCCTTTCCCCCATGGGGAAGGAGATGGATGCCATGACCTACCTCATCAATGAATTCCTTATTTACAATTCAGAACGACTAGAAGAACTAGATTTCGAAGGCTCTCAGCAACAAGGATTGGCCCGATTCTACCAATCGTTTGGCGCCGATGCTCAAAGCTATAATCATCTAAAATACAATGGTCTGCCTTGGCCAATTTCCCTTTTAAAATAATGGCAAAAAAATATCAGCATCTCTTTTTTGATCTTGATCATACCCTTTGGGATTTCGAAAAGAATTCGAAACAGGCATTAATTGAACTCTACGATTCTTACGATTGGCAGTCCATTTTAAACCTTCCGGTAGATGAGTTTTTACAGAGCTATTATCAAAAAAATGATGAGATGTGGGCCTTGTATCGGGCTAATAAAATTGATAAGGCCACTTTACGCCACCGCCGTTTTGCAGAAACTTTTGCGATTTATAATTATGAGCATGATGAAAAAGTAGCCAATTTTGAAAAGGACTATATTCACCTAGCACCTCAAAAAACGGCCCTCTTTCCTGGTTGTATTGCCATGCTCCAATCTCTGCATGATAAATTCCCGATGCACATCATAACCAATGGTTTTGAAGAAACGCAGCATATTAAATTAGCGAAAAGTGGACTCTCGCCCTTTTTCGATAAAATTATAACCAGTGATAAGATTGGGGTTAACAAGCCCGAAGCTAAAATTTTTGTCGAAGCGATGCGTTTAGCGGGTGCAGATCGACAAAGTTCCTTAATGATTGGCGATAATTTGCTTGCGGATATTTTGGGCGCGCGTAATGTAGGAATGGACCAAGTTTTTTTTAATCCCCAATCCAATCAACATCAAGAAAAGGTGAGTTTCGAAATTAAAGCTCTGAGTGAGTTGCCGGGTTTACTGCTCTAATTTTTTGCAGGATACTTTTTGTAGTGAAAAGCTTCGTACTGATAAGCGCCACTATAAGGGTTAAGTTGGGCGTGCATGTGTGTACTAATATAGTCTCCGCGATTAATGCCAGACATGTGAACTTCACCTTGGACGGGTTTTAAGGTAAAGTAAAATTTACATAAAATCGTATCCCCTATTGCTAGATCCATCGAATTTGGTTCAACCTTTTCCACTTTCATAATGGCCATATTATTGGTGCCCATTAAAGGATTTAAAACCTTTAAATTGATAGGGAAAGTTTTCAGTTGCTCATAGCGGGCTTCTTGACTAAAGGATAGAATTGGCATAAAAAGAAGCAGGCTGAAAAGCAATTTGTACATAGATCTAGATTTAGCGCTAAGATAAGTCTTGATTTTTTCTGAACCATACTTTTCTAGTAATCGACTCCGGTAAATTATTTAGCTGCGCTCTTTAGGCGAAAGTCCTTAATACCTGAGCTTAATTCTTAAATTTGCGCAACTCAAAAAATGCGCAATGCAACAGCAAGCTCCCTATACTCCAAATAATAAGGTAAGAATAGTTACCGCAGCCTCCCTCTTTGATGGTCATGATGCAGCAATTAATATTATGCGCCGTATCATTCAAGCGACTGGTTGTGAGGTGATTCATCTTGGCCACGACCGCTCCGTAGAAGAGGTAGTAAACACCGCAATACAAGAGGATGCGCAGGCCATAGCTATGACGTCTTACCAAGGTGGGCACATTGAATATTTCAAGTACATGCACGACCTTTTAAAGGAAAAAGGCGCACCCAATATTAAAATCTTTGGCGGCGGAGGCGGCGTAATCCTCCCAGAAGAAATTCAAGAATTACACGAATACGGTATCGATCGTATTTATTCACCCGATGATGGTCGCTCAATGGGCCTGCAAGGGATGATTAATGATATGATTCAACGCTGCGATTTCCCCACGGGATTAAGCATTAATGGTGAGTTAGATCGGATTAGCGAGAAGTCTAAGCCCGACATAGCCAAAATAATTTCCGCGGCCGAAAATAACATGGAGGCCAATAAAGAGGCTTTAGATAAAATCGACGCCATGGCGGCACAATCTAAAACACCGGTACTAGGAATAACTGGAACCGGTGGAGCCGGAAAAAGCTCACTGGTAGATGAGTTGGTACGTCGCTTTTTAATCGATCACCCCGAAAAAACTTTAGGCATTATCTCGGTAGACCCTTCTAAACGCAAAACCGGTGGTGCCCTTTTGGGAGATAGAATACGCATGAATGCGATTAAAAACGATCGAGTTTATATGCGTTCCTTAGCCACTCGCCAATCCAATCTTGCCCTGAGCAAACATGTGCAAGAGGCAGTGAATATTTTAAAAGCGGCCCAATACGATTTAATCATTTTGGAGACTTCTGGAATTGGCCAGAGCGATACCGAAATTATTGAGCACAGCGATGCTTCCATGTATGTGATGACACCAGAATACGGTGCTGCTACCCAGTTGGAGAAAATCGACATGCTTGACTTTGCTGACATTATAGCCCTGAATAAATTTGACAAACGCGGCGCCCTTGATGCTTTGCGCGATGTAAAAAAGCAATATCAGCGCAACCATAATTTATGGGAGGCCGACACCGATACTATGCCCGTTTACGGCAGTATCGCCAGTCAGTTTAACGATCCAGGAACCAATGCTTTATACCGCGCCTTAATTGACACTTTGGTTAACAAAGCCGGTGCAGAACACTTAAAGAGTGATTTCCGCAGCACGGGTGAAATGAGCGAGAAGATTTACATTATTCCTCCCAATCGTACTCGTTACTTATCCGAAATTTCAGAATCGAATCGAGCTTACGATAAGCGAGCTAAGGAACAATCTGAGGTGGCTCAAAAGCTTTATGGTTTATACCAAGCTACGCTTTCTTTCGGTGGCCCAGATTTGTTACGAGAAGAAGCGGCGACCCTTAATGAAGAAGGTACAATCGGTGAATTAATTACCAAATTCGTAGAACTTCGCAAAGACCTTGATCCTCACTATTGGGATATTATTACCGAATGGGAAGGCAAGGTGAAAAAGTACCGTGACGAACTTTATACTTTCTCCGTAAGGGGCAAAGAAATAAATATTAAAACCCATACCGAATCGCTTTCCCATACCATGGTGCCCAAGGTTTCCTTGCCACGTTATCAAGCTTGGGGCGATTTATTGTTATGGAATTTAAAGGAAAATGTACCAGGAGAGTTTCCTTTCACCGCGGGAATTTACCCTTTCAAACGCACAGGCGAAGACCCTACGCGTATGTTTGCGGGCGAAGGTGGCCCAGAAAGAACCAACCGTCGTTTCCACTATGTAAGTCAGGATATGCCGGCGGCGCGTTTAAGTACGGCCTTCGATTCGGTTACGCTCTATGGAAATGACCCCGATTACCGCCCCGATATTTATGGTAAAATTGGTAATTCGGGTGTAAGCATTTGTACCTTAAGTGATGCAAAGAAATTATACTCAGGTTTTAATTTGTCCGAGCCTAGCACTTCGGTAAGTATGACCATCAATGGTCCGGCTCCGATGATTTTAGCTTTCTTTATGAATACCGCTGTCGATCAGCAGTGTGAGATTTACATTCGTGAAAACGGCTTAGAATCTTTGGTGGAAGCAAAGTTTAAAGAACTTTACGATGATCGTAATTTAGAGCGTCCTTACTACCAAGGTTTGGCCGAGGGTGAAGCTAATGACCGTGCCGAACTAGAGCCTTTAGGTAATATTTCGGTAAAAGGGCATCTACCGAAAGGGAATAAGGGATTAGGCTTAATGTTGTTAGGTTTAACCGGCGACCAGGTTCTAGAGCCGGCCGTATATGCTGAAATTCGTAAAAAGACCTTAGCGGTGGTGCGTGGAACCGTGCAAGCGGATATTTTGAAAGAAGATCAGGCGCAAAACACCTGTATTTTTTCTACTGAATTTGCCCTGCGTTTAATGGGTGATGTGCAAGAAAGCTTCATCAATAACCAGGTGAGAAACTTCTATTCGGTATCCATTTCTGGTTACCATATTGCTGAGGCGGGCGCCAATCCCCTTACACAACTAGCTTTCACTTTGGCCAATGGTTTTACGTATGTAGAATACTATTTGAGCCGCGGTATGGACATCAACGATTTTGGACCGAACTTGAGCTTTTTCTTTAGCAATGGGGTGGATCCAGAATATGCGGTAATTGGTAGAGCTGCCCGTAGAATTTGGTCCAAGGCCATGGATAGAAAGTACGGCGCTAATCCGCGTGCGCAGATGTTAAAGTATCATATTCAAACTTCGGGACGTTCGCTGCATGCGCAGGAAATCCAGTTTAATGATATCCGTACCACCTTGCAGGCCTTATATGCGATTTATGATAATTGTAACTCTCTGCATACCAATGCTTACGATGAGGCGATTACCACGCCAACGGAAGAAAGTGTGCGTAGAGCGATGGCTATTCAGTTGATTATCAACAAGGAATTAGGGCTTACCCAAAACGAAAATCCGATTCAAGGAAGCTTTATTATTGAAGAATTAACCGACTTGGTGGAAGAAGCGGTGCTTGCCGAATTTGATCGCATCACCGAAAGGGGTGGCGTACTGGGAGCTATGGAAACCATGTATCAGCGCGGGAAAATACAGGAGGAGAGTTTGTATTACGAAACCCTAAAACACAACGGCGATTTGCCAATTATTGGGGTAAATACCTTCTTAAGTTCGGAGGGTTCGCCTACCACTAGACCAGGTGAAATTATTCGTGCTACTACCGAAGAGAAGGAAGCGCAAATTACCAATCTCCGCGCTTTACAAGAGCGCAATCAGGATACTGCCAAGGCTTGGTTAGAGAAACTACAAGCCACCGCTATTGCCAACGAAAATATGTTTGAGGTGCTTATGGAAGCCACCAAGTTTTGCAGCTTAGGGCAAATTACTAGCTCTTTATTTGAAGTAGGTGGGCAGTATCGCCGCAATATGTAAGCATAACGGCTTTTAAAGTTTAAGTGAAAAGGCGTTCTGAAAATTCAGAGCGCCTTTTTTTTGATTTTTCCTGTCCGATTTCGGACAATGTAATATGCTCCATTAATAATATTAACTTTCTTCGCTACAACAACTATCAAATAATCAAGGCAATGAAATTAATTATTGAAGGATTAACGAAGACTTATGCGAATGGCGTAAAGGCATTGGATAATGTTTCGCTGGAAATTGGCAAAGGAATGTTTGGCTTACTTGGCCCGAATGGTGCTGGAAAGTCATCTTTAATGCGAACCTTGGCGGGCTTGCAAGATGCCGATCAAGGAACCTTGATGTTGAATGATATTGATATTTTGAAATCACCCCAAGAGCTGCGCAAGAACTTGGGCTATTTGCCGCAAGAGTTTGGCGTGTATCCTAAAATAACCGCCTATCAATTATTAAATCACTTGGCTATTTTAAAGGGTGTTAAAAACAAAGGGGAACGCAAAGAATTGGTGGAGCATCTCCTGCAAAAGGTAAACTTGTTCGACAAGCGCCATAAAGTGGTAAAAGGCTTTTCGGGTGGAATGAAGCAGCGAATTGGTATTGCGCAGGCATTAATTGGCAATCCGCAGCTTATAATTGTCGATGAACCCACCGCGGGCTTAGATCCTGGGGAGCGTAACCGTTTTCATAACCTTTTGGCCGATGTGGGCAGTGAGGTAATCGTTATTTTAAGCACCCATATTGTGGATGACGTACGCGAGCTCTGCACCGAAATGGCCATTATGAACTTAGGCAGGATTATTTATAATGGTGGTCCCGAAGATGCCATTGCCACCTTAGAAGGTCAGGTTTGGGAAAAACGCATCGAGCGCGAAGAACTCAATGATTATAAAAATAAGTACCAGGTGATCTCGGAAAAGATGATTGCCGGTAAACCACTCATTCATATTCAGTCGGAAGTTTTGCCGGCAGAAGGGTTTAAAGCGGTTGCTCCTAATCTGGAAGACGTATTCTTTTCTTCTATTATGAGTAGTTCTGAAAGTGTAACCCTTTAATCGTCCATCCATGTTTAAAGAAATTTTCTCGCGAGAACTCGGAGCCGCCTTACGCGTGCCCATGGTTTATATTTTCACTTTCGTATTTGCTCTGATGGCCTTTATGGCTATTGTAAGTGACAGCGTAATGATTGGTGGCGCGATTGGCGCCGTGCATAAAAATGCACCCCATATTGTAACCACTTTCGTAACCGTTTTGTCCATCTTCGGCTTGCTCTTCGCGGTGGCTTTTTTCAATAATGCCGCCTTACGCGATTTTAATAACAACTTCGACGAAATTCTTTTTACCACTCCTCTAAACAAAGCGGCCTATTTCTTTGGTCGCTTTTTAGGTGCTTTGGTTTTAAGCACCATTCCTCTCATTGGCGTTTTTCTAGGAGTTTATTTAGGAACCTTACTAGGGCCGGTTTTCGATTGGATTCCCGCTGAGCGCTTGGGGCCAACACCGTGGGAGGCCTTCCTTACTAATTACCTCTTGTTTGTACTCCCCAATATGTTTTTGAGTGGGGCTTTAATTTATGCGATGGCGCAAAAATGGCGCAGTACTATTATCTCCTTCGTTGGTGCCTTGATTATTATTATTGGTTATATCGTTTCCGGTAACTTGCTGAGTGATCTTGAAAATGTGCAAATGGCGGGACTAAGCGATCCTTTTGGTATTAGAGCCTACTCGGTAGATAGCCGTTATTTCACTACCGTAGAAAAGAACACCTTGGCCCCCAGTTTTAGCGGTATTTTGCTTTACAATCGCCTAATTTGGATGAGCTTAGGCTTAATAATATTATTGGTTTCTTACTTTAGTTTTAAACCGCAGAAAAATCCGAGCGCATCTCGTTTTAAACTAAAGAAAAAAGCTATTAATCTAGGAAGTGGTGCTAGTAAGCCATTAGGCGCCTTACCTAAAGTTAGTTTGCATTATAGGGGCATGGGATGGCAACATTTTGTGAGTTTCTTTCAAGATGCAAGCCGCAGTATTTTAAAGAATACCGTCTTCAAGATTCTGGCAGCTTTTGCCTTAATACTACTTAGCACCGATCTAATAAATGGCTTCGAGTACTTTGGTTTAAAGAGCTATCCCTTAACCTATAAAATGCTCGATACCATAGCGGATTCCTCAGGGATTTTCATGATGATAATTATGGTGTTTTTTAGCGGCGAATTAGTGTGGCGCGACCGTTCTTCCCATATTGATGAAGTAATTGGCGCAACCCCGCATCGTGCTTTTAATCAGCTCTTAGCGCAAGCATTTGCCCTCGTGTATGTTGCCTCATTTTTATACCTAATTTATGCGGTGGCCGCTATTTTGGCCCAATTAGGACAAGGCTTTACCAATATCGAGCTAAGTCTTTATTTAAGGCAGTACATCTACACTCAGCTACCTACTTATATTTTTTATGCTTGTTTGCATCTCTTCATTCAAGTACTAGTAAACAATAAGTATTTGGGCTATTTCGTGTCGGTTTTAAGTCTATTTGTTTTAGATATTCTCTGGAGTGTTTTGGATGTAAGCACCAATATGCTGTCACTTAACGGCGGGCCTTCCATCAGCTACAGCGATATGAACGATTTTGGCCCCGGCCTAGTCGGGCATTTTTGGTTTACCCTTTATTGGTTGCTTTTTGCCAGCCTCTTGTTGCTTGTGGCAGGTTTGTTAATGCAAAGACATAAATCGGGGAATTTTATTAGCCGTTTAAAGCAAGCTAAAATTTCTTTCAAAGGTTCTTATGCCCTTATAATCACTAGTTTCTTCGTGGCTTTTTCAGCTGTAGCTGGATGGGTTTATTATAATACTCAGGTTTTAAATAGCTATAAAACGTCTGACGAAATAGAACTGCTGCAGGCAGATTACGAAAAGAAATACAAATCCTATCAAAATTATCCTATGCCTAAAATTACGGCCATAGAGTATGGAATTGATATTTTTCCTGAAACGAGAGATGTGGATGTGCTGGCGAAAATGATGCTGAAAAACGTCGGGACTGAAATTATAGATTCACTTTTCTTTACTCTTGACGAGGATTGGGAAACAGAGATATCCGGGCCAGGTGTAAGCGAAGCTTGGTATGATGATAAATTTGGCTTTAAAGCCTTTGCCATAGCTAAACCGCTACTTCCGGGCGACAGCCTGCCTTTAAAAATCACCAATATTTATCGAACCAAAGGCTTCGCAAACTCTAGAGGCAGCACCTCCATAATTCGCAATGGTACTTTTTTTAATAATGGCAGTGTGCTTCCGCAGATGGGATATGCTAGTAACTTTGAGCTTAGTGATAGGAATGATCGCAAGAAATACGATTTGAAGCCCAAGGAGAGAATGCCCAAATTACAAGCGGACTCTTGTGATGACAAGTGCATGATTAACTATTTAAGTGATGGCTTATCGGATTGGGTATCTGTGAAAACAACCATATCTACCTCGAGTGACCAAATAGCTATTGCCCCGGGAAGTTTGCTTAAAGAATGGCAAGAAGGTGATCGTAACTATTACGAATATTTAGTAGAACAGCCTTCGCAAAACTTCTATGCCTTTATTTCCGCCGACTATCAGAAGGCGAGTCGTAAATGGAATGGTATTGATTTAGAGGTGTATTATGATGAAAAGCATCCTTATAATGTGGAGCGGATGTTAGATGCCATTCAGAAATCACTAGAGTATTACACCACGAATTTTGGTCCTTATTTTCATAATGAAGCGCGTATTATCGAGTTCCCACGCTATGCGACCTTTGCCCAAGCTTTTCCAGGTACTATGCCATATTCCGAAGGATTTGGTTTTATAACTAATCTGGAAGATGAAGAAGGAAACAATGTGGTGGATGCCGTTATTGCCCATGAAATGGCACATCAATGGTGGGCGCATCAAGAAATTCCTGCGCTAATGCAAGGGGCGACTTTCTTAACGGAAAGCTTTAGTGAATACAGTTCCTTAATGGTAATGAAGCAAAGTAGCGACGCGATTAAGATGCGTGAATTTTTGAAATACGATATGGATCGTTATTTACGCGGCAGAAGTGGCGAGTCGGAAAAGGAATTGCCTTTGCTTAAAGTGGAAAATCAAGGCTACATCCATTATGGAAAGGGTAGTGTAATTCTTTTTGCTTTGCAAGAAATGATTGGCTCCGATTCGGTTAATGCTGCGCTTAGCGACTTCTTGGCCGCCTATCGTTATCAGGCTCCGCCTTATCCAAATGCTCACGATTTTATGGCTTATTTAAGACCTCGGGTAGCCGATTCATTACACTATTTATTGGAAGATTGGATCGAGAACATCACCCTGTACGATTTCCGCTTGAAAGAAGCCGAATTAACAGAAGAGGGAGATTTGTATACTGTAAATATCGATTTAGAATCATTCAAATATCGCGCAGATACGCTCGGGACAGAAAATCCAGTCTTGCTTAATGAATGGGTGGACGTGGGTTTTTACAGCGATGAAGATGAAAAAGAGCTGTTTTACAAAAAGCGTATTTATATAGATGAGGCAGAAAAAAGTTATCGCTTCGAACTGATACAAAAGCCTTTGAAAGTAGCGATAGATCCGCAACGTATTTACATAGAAAGAGATATCAAGGATAATGTAAAGGCTCTTTAAGCATGAATAAGCCCCAAATTTTGGGGCTTATTTTTTTACTACCACTCGGTTTAAACTATCGAGTCCACTTTTCTTAGGCGACTCTTTGGGCTTTGGCGGCTTTCTTGCCTCTAAAGAAGAGGAAGAGATTAAAGAAAAGCACGAAACCTAGGTAGATGCTAAAGCCTCCTACTTTCTCACTCAGTTCTTCAACTAGCTCCTGCTGATTGTCAACGTAGCGCATATTAATGGTCCACAAGGCAAATCCGAAGTTGAGAAGGTAAAAGCCAATCTCAAATAAACGGTTGGTGCTTAGAGCAATGTCTTCTCTTTGGTGGAAAATGTCACGCATAAATACGAGTCCATTTTTAAAGAGATTTCTAGCTACGAATAGCGTTAGGGTAAGGGTAAGGGGAATGTAAATCGCATAGGCGATAAGCGGGAAATAATTACTGTTTTCCATGATGTTGATGAATTTAGATATTTGATTTAAAATGTTTGAGTATTTGTAAACCGATAAGGTTGAAGAAGTGAATAAGGCCAAGCAAAAGGGCGATGAAGCCGATATTTTCGGCTAAACTTATTAAGGCATATTGCCAATCATTTTCTAAAGGCCATTGCCAAGCAATTAGTGAAACCGAAGCGTAACCAAGGTTTAGGAGATAGTAGCCAATTAGTAAAAGGCGGTTGAGGTATTGCGCTAAATCCTGTTCAGCCGGGAAGAGCTCGTAAAGGTAAATAGCGCCTTCTCGGTAAATTAACCATCCTACCTGAAGAATGATTATGGCGGTGAAAACCAGATAGAGACCGTAGGTAATTAATGTGATGCTCATAATTATATTATTTTCAGAAATAAATGAAAGTATGTGGTGAAAAAAATATTATCCCAATAATTTCAATAAGCTACGGTAAAACCAATTACGGTCGTTACGGGTAAACTTATCTACTAAACCACTAATCTCACTAGTGAAATCGTGTAAATCATTAATGCGCTTTTTAAAGCTTTCGGCTTCTTCGCCATTTTCGTCAATATCCTTAAGGTTCTCCAAGCTTTCGATTACTGGGTTTAATTCTCTTTTTCGTCTTTCCTTGGCAATTTGTCGTGCCATCTCCCATACGTCTTTGCCTGCCACAAAAAACTCTTTGCGATCACCGGCAATACGATGCTTTTTCACCAAGCCCCATTCAATTAAGGCGCGGGTATTCATATTGGCATTACCGCGTGAAATTTGCAAAGCCGCCATAATATCCTCCGTACTAAGTGGCTCATTATTGGCCATCAGTAGCGCGTGAATAGAGGACATCGTTCTATTAATACCCCAGCTGCTTCCTAAAGCACCCCAGGCTTGAATAAACTCTTCTTTGGCTTCTTCTAATTTCATAGGACAAATATAGACAATATTTTAAACTTTCAATAAATAGTGAAAGATAAATATTTAGAAAATGACTATTGCCTCAATTCTTTGGGCTTCACAGACTCAAAGCGTAATTTAGGCCTCTCCAAATTGCAATTGATATGAATCTGAAAATTGAGCTCGCCGAACAATTCATCAATAGTACCGCCAACCACCTTTTTTTAACAGGAAAAGCGGGCACTGGGAAAACAACCTTCTTGCGCAAGCTTTCGGAAATAAGTCATAAATCTTTTTTAGTAATTGCTCCCACGGGAGTAGCGGCTTTAAATGCGGGCGGCGTAACCATTCATTCGCAGTTTCTTTTACCCTTCGGGACTTTCATTGCTCAAGATACCT
>PZPB01000037.1:21408-25430 GCA_003045865.1 Bacteroidota bacterium
TACCTTGACCATTCCTCCCTCTATGGAGTCCAATTTTTATTACGGGAAAACCATTGCTCGTCGTAATCCCCTCGATGCTCGTCGTAGAAAAGTATTACAAAGTATCGATTTATTGGTGATTGATGAGGTGAGTATGTGTCGTGCCGATATTATTGATGCCATTGACTATCGCCTACGTAGCGTACGAAGAAATAATCGTCCATTTGGGGGAGTGCAACTTTTAATGATTGGAGACTTATTTCAGCTGCCACCCATTGTAAAAGATCATGAATGGGGTATTTTATCAAAAATCTACCCCAGTGCACACTTTTTTGAGGCATTGGCTTTAAAGAATAGTCGTTTTACCTATCTCGAACTCGATAAGATTTACCGTCAAAACGACCCTGAGTTTATTGATTTACTGAATAAACTCCGCAATAATAATTGTGAAGCGCAAGACTTAGACAAACTGAATCAATGTTACCAAGCCGATTACCAAGCCGAGGAGGGCTTAATTACTTTGGTAACGCATAATCATCAAGCCAATACCATTAATAGCAATAGGCTCAAGGCCTTAAAATCAGAAAGCTTTAATTACCACTCTGCGGTAGAAGGCGATTTTAATGAGAGTCTCTTTCCCATGCCAGATTCTTTGGAATTAAAGAAGGGAGCGCAGGTTATGTTTATTAAAAATGATAGCGAGGGAAACCGTTTCTACAATGGTAAAATTGCCATTATAACGGAATTGGATAAAGACTCTATTCATGTAGATTTAGACGGTGAAGACTTTGAAGTACCTCGTCTAAAGTGGGAGAATAGACGCTTTGAGTTGGATACGAAGAAACAAGAAATAGAGGAGAAGATATTGGGTTCCTTTGAGCATTATCCACTGAGACTAGCTTGGGCGGTAACTATCCATAAAAGTCAAGGATTGACCTTCGAGAAGGCGGCGGTGGATGTTGGCAGTGCTTTTGCGCCCGGTCAGGTTTATGTGGCTTTGTCACGCTTAACTAGTTTGAAAGGTTTGATTTTAAAAACCAAAGTTCAGGCGAGTGCAATTATAACGGACGGTCAGGTGCAAAGCTTTGTAAGAAGTAAGGCTGAAGCGGATCTGAAGGAAGATTTAAGCATAGCCAAAAAGGGCTATTTGCAAGATACCTTACTCGAGACTTTTAATTTGACAACCATTCTTGGTACCGCTACTTATCATTTTCAAAAGCATCATGAGAAGTTTAGTTTCCAAGTAGATTTACTCAATGAAAGTCCACGAAACATTCAAGGAAAACTCTCTTTATTAGCAAAAACCGGAGGCACCTTCCAAAGGCAGATTTATACGCTTTTGCAAGATTCGAATTATGCTCAACTTGAAGAGAGACTTAGCAAAGGAGCTGATTATTTTTGCAAAGACCTTTTAAGCTTAATCGATTTATGTCTTATCAATTTACGCATCTTAGATATGCATACTGGCACCAATGCGCTTCGCGACCTTTATCAGGAGATCCTAAGCATATTAGTGAAGCGCTATTTTGAGATAAAGGATATAGAGTGTTTTTATAAATTTTTACAAGCAGAGGGAAGCTTGCCCAAGGTAAAGGAAGGGGAGAAGGAAGACTTTTTAAACCAACGCAAAGTGAAGGCAAGCGAAGCGGTGCGCGAGATGAAACTTAATTTAAAGTCTAAATCGGGAAAGGTGAAAAAGGTAACTGGTCAGACCTACGAAGAGACTTATGAATTGGTAAGCAAAGGCATGGGCGTGGCCGAGATTGCTGATAGAAGGAAATTGAAATCTTCTACTATCTATGGTCATCTCTTGAATGGTTTAAAAGATGATAGGCTGAAGATTGAGCAGGTTTTTGATAAAGGGCAATTACAAAAACTAGCTTCTATTTGGAGCAGTCAGAAATCACCGGATTTAATGAATCTTCATTATGCCGATAAAAGTATTTCAGTGTCGGAATGGCGTGTAGCTATGCATTACTTTCGCAGCCAAGAAGAAAAGACAGCATGATTGAATCGAAAACTTTAGCCCGATTTATCCTAATTGGCAGATTAGAAGCCTATTCCTTTTTAACCTTACTGTTGGTGGCCATGCCGGTAAAGTATCTTTTAGGAGAAGAGATTTTAGTGAAATATGTAGGTTGGTTGCATGGCCTGCTTTTCATACTCTATTTTGTGGCATTAGTCGCGGCTTATCTAAAAATGAAGTGGTCTTTGCTAGTTTTAGCTCAAGGCGCCATCGCTTCCTTAATTCCTTTAGGACCTTTTTGGTTTCATAAAAAGATAAAGAGTTTGTAGCGCGAGAACTATCAGGTAGTTATAGTGCTTGGTGAAGCTTTTATGTGTGAAGTAGATCTTGTCAGTTTGATTTTTTAAAAGTCTGCTTCTTCAATCTAATACTGACTTAAGATTAAAGACACATCTACCGTGAAGTGTAGGCTATAGAATTTATTAAAAATAAAAAGCCCCGCATTCTTAAAGAGTGCGGGGCTTGATTTTTTGGTTGATTAAACCGCTAAGGTTTATTTAATGCTCACTCTACGACGAGCCATTAAATCACCTGATTGAATTTCAATCATATAAATTCCAGATGCTAAACCAGTAACATCAATTTCGTGCATAAACTTGCCAGCTGCTGCATTGGCATTATCGCGGATAATTTCTCGTCCTTGAACATCTAGTAAACGAATAGTAGCATCGCCGCTACTGATAGCATTAAAGCTAATGTTTACTTGATAGCTAGCTGGGTTAGGATATACATTTAGTGAATTAGCAAGCGCGTTTTCGCCGATGCCAATATTCACATTGGTATTAAAGGTCATGGTATCAGAACCACAAGCATTTGTTACGATAAGGGTAATGGTATACGAGCCATTTCCAAGGAAGATAGCTGTATCAATTACCGCATTACTACTTCCACCGTTACCGAAGCTCCAAGCATAGCTCGTAGCGTTAGTAGAAGCCGAAGCATTTAAGTAAACTTCATAAGTAGAACCAACAATGGCACTATCAATGGTGAAGCTTGCTGTTGGTAAGGGACCGCTTGCAGTGCTTGCACTAAGTAAAACGAAACCGCTAGTATCAGAACTACAAGTATCAGCGATGTAAACATCATAGCTAGTAGCAGGGCTAAGTCCTGTAATATTATAAGGAGCAGTAACTACACCTGTGATACTTCCAGTTCCTAAGCTAAATCCTGCAGGACCATATTCGATTAGCGATCCGCCAGTATTTGATACCCAATCCACTTCGATATTTGCGCAACCAACATTGTTAGTAACCGTAAGACCAGTAGGGTCAGCACATGGAGCAGGAGCACCAGCACAATTCGTAGTAAATGAAACTAAAGTAGTATTCACTGCCGTAGTTGGACTATTTGCGTATGAACCAGCGCTTGCGCCACTTGGATCAAATACGTTGATACCAACTTCAGAAGGCCAGCTTCCTGCAGTCGTAAGAATAATGGTGGCAGGAAGGCTATCGCATAGATACACAGTATCGGTAAATAAGCTACCCGTGGTGAAGCCAGATCCGAATTGACCTACTTCTACACCATTTTGGTAAACAGTTACAATCGCGCCATTCCATCCATCACCGAATGAATCGGTAAGGTCAAGAATGTAAGCACACTGAGAACTAGCATTACAAAGACTTGTACCGGCGTTTAATGGGCCAGCAAAGGAGCTTGTATCTCCTGGGCCACATATTTCGCGTACATAAACATCATAAGCTGTGGCAGTGGCTAAACCAGTAATACTGTAAGGACTTGCTGTTGCAATTGCTGATGTACCATTGCCTGGAGTGAAACCTGCAGGGCCATATTCTACTTCCCAAGAACTACCAGTTCCGTTAGAAGTCCAAGAAACATCCATACTTGTTAGTGAAGATGAAACCAAGGCTAAAGCAGATGGAGCATTACAAGTTGGAGGAGTACAGTTAGAACTAAAGCTAACCATAACAGTTCCAAGAGCGGTAGTTGGGCTATTGTTATAAGTACCCGCATTAGTTCCATAAGGAGTGGTAACCACGATACCTATTTCACTACC
>PZPB01000038.1 GCA_003045865.1 Bacteroidota bacterium
TTGAAAATTTAAAAACCTAAATTAGGTTTTATTTGCAAGAAACGAGGGCCAAATAAAATTTAAGCTTTGGAAAATTGCGTTCCAGTCTAAATATTCGCTCAACCATAAATTAGAGCTTCATATTTTTTTAAAAAAGACACGACAAGCCTGCATCGTCCAGCTGTTGCGGATTGCAGCAAATGAGCTAGACGCAGCACGATTACTTTTAATGGCGAAAAACTTAACAGCAGTTTTCTGCGCCTTTACGTTATCAATAGCCTGCTATTACTTCGCCGCTTTGGTTTTAAATCGATAATTTACCGGGGTCTAAAGACTAATTTTACGTCGAACTCACATCCTAAGCTTATCTTTGAATACCAAATCGCTTTTATGGAAACTATCGCTTTACTAATATCCGTTGCCACTTTAATCTTGCTGCTCATTCTGCTTATTAAAGCAGCGAAGAATAATCCAATCCAAACACAGGAGAAAATACGCCTGCTTCTACAAAGTGAATTACGAGAAAATCGCAGTGAATTAAATGAAGCACTTAGAGATAATCGTCAAGAGTTATCGGCTGGCTTAGAGAAACTTAGTGCTAAAATGGACTTAAAGCTAGCGGCGATATCAGAAAGCTTAAATAAGAATGCCAAGGAAAACCGGGAAGAATTGAAACTCAGCCTAAAGGAATTTAGTACCACTTTTAGCACCAACGTAAAAGACTTTAATGAACTTCAAAAGCAAAAGTTTGCAGAAATGGGCTTAAAGCAAGATGAGCTGGTAAAGTCAACCGAGTTGAAGCTAGAGAAAATGCGTGAAACGGTAGACGAGAAATTGCATAAAACCTTGGAAGAGCGACTCGGTCAATCTTTTAAAATAGTAAGTGAGCGATTAGAGGCGGTGCAAAAGGGTTTAGGCGAAATGCAAAACTTGGCCAACGGTGTGGGCGATTTGAAAAAGGTTTTAAGCAATGTGAAAACCCGCGGTGTTCTTGGTGAAATTCAACTAGGCAATATTTTAGAGCAAATTATGGCCCCAGAGCAATATGAAGCCAATGTGAAAACTAAAGCGGATTCTAATGATCACGTGGAGTTTGCCATTAAATTACCAGGGAAAGACGACAATGGTAAAGAGGTTTATTTACCCATCGATGCCAAATTTCCACAGGAGGATTATGTGCGTTTGCAAACCGCTTACGATGAAGGCGACCTTGCTGCCATCGAAGCTAGCAATAAGGCGCTAGTGCAATCCATTAAACGCTTCGCAAAAGATATTCGCGACAAGTATATTGATCCGCCCAATACCACGGATTTTGGCATTATGTTTTTACCCTTGGAAGGGCTTTTTGCCGAAGTTGTGCGGCAACCGGAGGTGGTGGCCTTATTACAAAGAGAGTATAAAATTATAGTAACCGGTCCTACTACTTTAGCAGCTATGCTTAACAGTTTGCAGATGGGTTTTAAAACCCTAGCTATTCAAAAACGCAGTGGTGAAGTTTGGCAAATTTTAGGAGCCGTAAAAAAGGAGTTTGGCAAATTTGGCGATGTTTTAGAAAAAGCCCAAAGGAAAATTAATGAGGCCAACCACGAGCTCGATACGCTAGTGGGAACGCGTACACGTATGATGCTTTCGAAATTAAATAAGGTGCAAGAGCTTCCTGCTAGTGATGAGAAATCATTATTGGAGTCTATTGATGAAGAGGAATAATAATGCACAAGTACTTATAAAACAGAACTTTAAGGAATTGTAAATTTTTGGAAAACAGTTTAATTCGTTTCGTACACCCTCTAATTTGGGCTAAATTTGACCCTATGGTTAAAGTGTTTTCGTATGGCCTGCTATTATTCGGACTTAATCTTGGCCTTAGCGCTCAAAGGTTAAGAGACCCCGAGCGTGATGCGGTGGCCATGCGAATGATTGCTCATCAGCTAATGCTATGGCAGGGTGATAGTAGTCAAGCTATCCCGCCGGTTATTGCCCTAAATGAAACTCAGTTTCGCATAAATTTCAATACTGATCTTCAATTTACTCCCAAAGCTTTGGTTGATTGTATAGCTAAAGTGATGCACGATTATAATATTGCTGAACAATACCGTGTACAGGTTAGGTCTTGTATGGGCGATACGATTGTCTATAGTTTTCAAGTGGGTGGTATCGAATCGGGCGATATTGTTCCGTGTTTAGGGCGAGAACAAAAAAAAGCTTGCTATTATTTACAAGTAAGTATCCTCGACACCTTTCCGGTTTTAGCGGCGGAAAAAGACAGAGCAGAGGACTTGCTTCTAGAAGAAGCCGGCATAAAATCTAAGTGGTTTTACCTTTTAATATTCATCGCTCTTGTATTTGGTGCCTTTTGGTATTTAATGCTTAGGAAGAATAAAATTCCTGAGAATAAGGTGTTAACGGAAACCAAAGATTCAGAAATTACTTGGCTTGGATCAACTCAGTTTAGCGCGCAGAGATTAAGTATTTCCTTTAATAATGTAAAGACGGAGCTTAGTGCCAAGGAATCCGATTTACTGGCATTTTTAGCGCAACATCTCAATCAAAGGGTGGAAAAGGAGCGTATTCTAGAAGCCGTTTGGGGCGATGATGGCGATTACGTAGGTCGCACCCTCGATGTATTTATTTCGAAATTAAGAAAAAAGCTCGCTCTGGACTCAAGCATTCGCATTATAAATATTCGCGGCATTGGTTATCAACTGCAAGTAGTAGAGGGCTAAAGCCATCTAATTTTCCCCTTTTTCTCCTTGCGGTAGATGCGCAGGAATTAGCTAATTCACCAGTATGAAATAGTCGTTTTTCTAACAGCATCAGGGCTCTGTAATTAATTAAAGCTATGGTATTTGTGCAGAAAATTAAGATTACCTTGTAAGGGAGTTTAGATTGGTTCTCAGCTTCATTTTAAACCGCTATAAAACAAACGAGTTTTGTTTTTGACGCCTTTCTTACTTACCACTAAAGGCTCTTAAACCATATTTCTTCTATATATGATACTCTACATTAAGTATATGGTGAGCTTGCGCTGCAAGATGATGGTTAAGCAAGAATTGAATAATCTCGGTTTACACTATGTAATTGTAGATTTAGGAATGATTGAAATCTTGGAGGATATCGACTCTACTCAAAGGGCTTTATTGAAGAAGAATCTACGCAAGTCAGGTTTAGTGTTGTTAGATGATAAACGTAGCATCCTTATTGAAAAGATTAAGAGTGCCATAATTGAGATGATTCACCACAAGGAAAGCTTACCCAAGGTTAACTTTTCGGATTATTTAAGCAAAGAGCTGGGTTATGATTATACTTATCTCGCAAATACTTTTTCCGAAGTTAAAGGGATAACTATCAGTCATTATATCATCATCAATAAGATAGAGCGCATCAAAGAACTCCTTTTATACGACGAGCATAGCCTTACCGAAATATCGTATATGCTTCAGTATAGCAGTGTGGCTCATCTATCCAATCAATTTAAAAAAGTAACGGGCCTAAGCCCTAGCTATTATCGCAGTTTAAAAGCTAAACGGGAGGGCAATCTTGAGGATCTTTAATCTTTCAAACCGGAGTTTGGCGTAAAATTATAGTCTCAGATTTTGAAGAAAAGGAAAAGACCAATCTAGATCGTGCAGCTCTAGAGGGCTTCAGCGCTGCGGCTTAAAACCGACTAATTACAAGAGGTCTAAGGCCTAATATTACATTGGCCCCAGATTTTAAGCCATAAAAGTTATGGAAAGAATTTTTGGCGCTTCATAAAGGTGTGAAATTCGTAAGACTAAGCTTGTTTTATATACGTATTTGCTGTTCAATGATGATCACATTTGTAGAGTACTTTTCCTTTCATTAAGGAAAGGGCCACCTTAACGAAACGATTAATCATGAACAAACTCAAACTTTTTAGCGCATTCTTCTTTTTAAGCTCCAGCCTAGCTATAGCGCAATCAAACCCTGCAACAGGGGCAGATCATAGTCAGCATAGCTGGCGCCATGCGGTCAATTTTGGATTGAAAATAGGGACCAATTACTCAAAAGTATACAGTGTAGATGCTGAGTCATTTAACACAGACCCAAAATTTGTTTTAGCGGCAGGAATGTTTCTTTCTATTCCTTTAGGCGAGGCTTTACAACTGCAGCCGGAAATATTATTTTCTCAAAAAGGTTACCAGGCGAGTGGGCCATTATTGGGACAAGGCTACATAATAACCCGCACCAGTAACTATATCGATGTTCCACTTTTGATAGGAGTGAAAGCTTTTAAAGGATTTACCATTCTTGCGGGGCCACAATATTCCTTTTTGATTAGTCAAAAAAATAAGTTCGAAAACAGTGCCACCAGTATAGCACATAAACACTTTTTGATAATGAAAACTTGCGAAAAAACACGCTTTGTTTTACTGCAGGTTTTGATTTGAATTTTGAACAACTTATCATAGGCACTAGAATAGGCTGGGATTTGTACAAGAATAACAAAGATGGCACTAGCAGTACACCACGCTATAAAAACGTGTGGTATCAACTCTGCCTGGGCTACCGTTTTTAAGTTCCTCATAAAGTCTTGAGAATTAAAACTCTCAGGACTTTTCGCCTAGAATAGACCTTAAAAGGAATTATTTTGACTGATTTACAAAGCATTATTCTCTATTCATCACTTGCCGGAGTAACCATTTTTCTGGGTGGCCTTTTATCTCACTATTTCGGCCATCATTTAAAGTCGGGCTTTATTAAAAAGGAGATAATCCATATTTCCATTGCCTTTGGTGGAGGACTTTTACTAGCGGCCCTTTCTTTAGTGCTCGTACCAGAAGGAATGAAGGCCTTAGCTTTGGGTTATGTATTAATTTTCTTCGCCTTAGGAACGGTCGGGTTCTTTTTTCTAGACCGATATATTGCGAAAAAGGGTAAAACCATTTCTCAATTAATGGGAATGCTTTTAGATCTAATTCCAGAGTCTTTAACCATGGGGGCAGTTTACAGCACTAATCATCAATTGGGTTTATTACTGGCGGCTGTTATCGGTTTGCAAAACTTACCCGAGTCTTTCAATGCCTACCTAGACTTAAAGAGTATCTACTCTTCTCGAAAATCATTATTCATCTTATTCCTTTTAAGCTTTTCGGGACTGGGCTCGGCTTTATTAGGTTACTATCTTTTTTCGGATAGCCCCAAAATAGTAGGAGGCTTGATGCTCTTTTCCTCTGGCGGTATGATATATCTGATATTTCAGGATATCGCTCCCATGTCTAAACTAAAGAAGAATTGGATTCCCGCCCTCGGTGCGAGTTTGGGTTTTTTAATGGGTATGGTTGGTGTAAGCTTTTTGGGCTAGTAGATCTTAAAAATTAAGGGCTTTTATACTTATAAATCTGTGAAATTTATAAGTATCACTAAGAAGGATATAAAGCTTATTCGCTGAAAATTACTGAAACTTAGTACTGTAAAAATTAGGACGCCGAAAATTTGAATCATTCAGCGATGGTGCCTTATGCCTAATTTTATCTAATGTTTTATTTATAAAGATTAGTAAGAGCTTAATCTTTGAAATGGCTTTGATAAGAAGATTTCATGGTTAAGTAAAGTATCATAGAAATTTAGAATTTAATAATACACATCATGGGAAATCTACTCTACTGGTTTGCTGCAATTTTAATAGTGCTTTGGGCCTTAGGTTTTATGGCCTACGATGCAGGTGGAATCATTCATATTCTTTTAGTCTTAGCACTCATTTCGGTTTTACTGCGCGCAATAAAAGGATCCAAGTTATAAGGCAATTAGCGGTTTTTGTACTCTAAGTCCAAATTTTGGTATTTAATTACCGCGTGGCAGTTTGAATAAAAAATTTTTAAAAGGAAGGGGATGATTAAAGTTGTAAAAGAAGGAGTGGTGCTAGATATAACTGACCATGCTTTTGAAAACGAAGGTGTTTTAAATCCAGCAATTTACCAAGATGGAAATAAGGTCCATATGTTTTATCGAGCCGTTCGTAAGGGTAATCATTCTACTATAGGGTATTGCTTGTTTGACGGCCCAATATTACTGGAACATCGCAATGATAAACCTTTATTTAGGCCCGATTTAGAAATTGAGTCGCAGGGAGTAGAGGATGCGAGAATTGTTAAAATAGACGATTTATACTATTTAACGTATACAGCCTACGATGGGGTAAATGCCTTAGGAGCTTTGGCTACCTCGCGTGATTTAAAACATTTCGAAAGGCAGGGCCTTATTGTTCCAATTCTTAGTTATGCCGACTTTCATCGTATTGCTGAGTGTAATGCGCATCTGAATGAAAAGTACAAGCGTTTTCATGTGCAGTCTAATATTGATGAAAGGTTTGAAAAGAAAATCCTTCTTTCAAATAAGAACGTGATATTTTTCCCGCGTAAGATTAAGGGCAAATTCTACTTTCTTCATCGCATACGTCCTGATATTCAAATAGCTTCGGTAGAAGAGATTAAGGATCTAAATCAAGCGTATTGGTCGGACTATCTGATGCATTTCGATCAGAATATTTTAATGGCACCAAAGTACGAGCATGAAATTAGTTATATCGGTGGAGGCTGTCCTCCGATAGAAACGAAAGCGGGCTGGTTACTCATCTACCACGGAGTGCACGATACCGTGCAGGGCTATGTATATTCTGCCTGTGCGGCCTTACTTGATTTAGAAGACCCCGGCAAAGAATTGGCCCGTTTACCTTATCCTTTAATAAAACCTGAGAAAACTTGGGAATTAAGCGGAGAGGTGCATAATGTAGTTTTCCCAACGGGAACGGCACTTTTCGACGAGACACTTTACATCTACTACGGCGCCGCAGACACCCGCATTGCCGTGGCTTCTCTGAATATAAATGACTTAATAGAAGAACTCCTAAAATATCAGTCATGAGAAATTCTGAATTTCTTCTTATTAGCTCGTATCCGCCACGGAAATGTGGCATTGCCACTTATTCGCTTGATTTGATAAATGCAATTGAAAATAAGTATCAAGAGGGTTTTAGCTTAAAAGTGTGTGCTTTAGATAAGGAAAGCTCTGAATTAAATTATTCGCGTCGGGTTACTTATGTTTTAAAAACTGGAACAAAGGAAGACTATGCGAGTTTGGCTCAGAGGATTAATCTAAATGAGCAAATCAGGTTGGTTTTTTTGCAACATGAATTTGGTCTTTATGGAGGTGAGCTGGGCACTTATCTTTTGGATTTTCTAAAAGACCTAAAAGTTCCTGTAATAGTCACCTTCCACACTATTTTGTCGAAACCAGATGATAGGCTTCGCTTAATAGTGCGGCAGATTGTGCAATACGCTGCCCAAATTATAGTAATGACAAATCACTCGGCGATGATTCTCAGGGAAGAATATCAGATCGAGCTGGAAAAAATAACGGTCATTCCGCATGGTACGCATCTTATTAAGCCCCAAAAGCTAATTCAAGATAAGGATCGACCTTTTTATACCAAAAAGATTTTGGCCACTTTTGGGTTAATAAGTGGAGGGAAAAGTATTGAAACAGCACTAGATGCTTTGCCAAGAATAGTCCAACATTTTCCTGAGGTATTATACTTAATTATTGGCAAAACACATCCAGAAGTAATAAAACAAGAAGGAGAGATTTATCGCAATTTTCTTCAGCAAAAAACCATCGATCTGGGGATGGATAAACATGTACTTTTTATTAATAAGTATCTTTCTCTGCAAATTCTATTGGACTATTTAGAACGAACAGATATCTACCTTTTTACCTCAAAAGATCCTCAGCAAGCAGTAAGTGGAACCTTAGCTTACGCAATGAGTACGGGCTGTCCAGTAATTTCAACGCCCATTCCACATTCTTTAGAATTACTAGACGGTGCCGGAATAAACTTTGAATTTGAAGATTCAGAAGGACTAGCTGATGCGGCTTTACACATGTTATCGCGTCCTGACTTAATGCAAAAAATGGTTTTAAATGCGCTGCACAAAATTAGTCCAACGGCCTGGCAAAACTCAGCCATTGCCCATATAGAACTGGCTAAAAAAGTGCTGAAAAAGGAAAATTTCAAAACGCAATACCGCTATCCAGAAATATCACTGGATCAGGTTAAGAGAATGAGTACGGAATTTGGAATGCTGCAATTTTCCAAAGTTGCTAAGCCGGATAAAGCATCGGGTTATACGATAGACGATAATGCCCGGGCCTTAATTGCCGTTGCCAAAAACTTTGAGCTTACGGGCGATTTTGAAGACTTACATTTAATAAATACATATTTAAACTTCATTCTATTTTGCCAGCAAGAAGATGGAAGCTTCCTAAATTATGTAAAGTATAATAAGAAGTTTTATAAGAAAAATCACGATGAAAACTTAGAGGACGCGAACGGTCGGGCTATTTGGGCATTAGGGCAGTTTTTATCGATGCAAAACCTGATAAGTCTACCTCTCCAAGCTAAGGTGGAAGCAGCCTTTCAAAAGGCTTTGCCGACTATTGTAGATTTAGCATCGCCCCGTGCGATTTCTTTTTGCATTAAAGGACTGTACTTTCATTATCAGTTTAAAGAGAGTGCAGAAACTCTCGCCCTAATTACGCAATTGGCGGATAACTTAATATCAAAATATCGCGGAGTTTCGAGTGAAAAATGGCAGTGGTTTGAACCTTATTTAAGCTATGCTAATGCAGTATTACCCGAAGCCCTCTTATTAGCTGGCATTTGCACGAAAAGTGACCTATTTAAAAATACCGCTAAAACAACTTTTGACTTTTTATTATCCCTAACGCATGATCAAGAGCAGATTTCGGTAATTTCTAATGTGGGCCGCCACGATGAAGGGCAGGAGAAGGTAGATTTTGGACAACAACCTATAGAGTTCGCTTATACTATTTTAGCTTTAGATAGCTTTTATCAAGAGTTTCGGGAAGTAGGCTACTTACAAAAGCTGAAGGCAACATTCGACTGGTTTTTAGGTGATAATCACTTACATCAGATTATCTACAATCCCTGCACGGGTGGTTGTTATGATGGTCTAGAAGAAGATCATATAAACTTAAACCAGGGCGCAGAATCTACCCTAAGTTATCTCTTATCGAGGCTCACGCTAGAGAAGTATAATACGTAGTTTTTGATAGAATTTTGGCTACTACCTAAAAGCCCCGCCTTAGCGATTGCAGCGGAAATACTTTGCGGCGCAGCCTAGCAAAGATTGCAGCGTAAAGCGCGACCCGGAGGGGAAGGCCCAAAAAATAATACGCGACGTAATTATTTATGGGCGGCAACATTTTCTAATCGATGGTTTTGATAACACTGCCGCAAGTGAGCATGGATTGCCCGAAATAGGGGTTGAGGATTTCTTGCTCTAAACTCAACCAATCGGCGCCATTATTGGAGTCGGCCATGGGGCAATGTTGGATGTATAGCGCATTTGACAAGGGCTTGAAAGCTTCTGAAATATGGACCATGGCATTGGAGATTTTGAAAAAACGAGCGCGTAATGCCTCAATATCAACCTTGTTTGCACTCTGCTCAGTGGCTTTTTTTAGGTTTTCAAGTTCTTGCATCCAAAGTAAATGGGCCTCACCCTCAAACAGGCGGTGGTCTATCTCGCTTAATGCAGATGCGAAAGAATGAAAAGCCGTTTGAGACTGGGCGAGATCGTCAATTACCAAAGCTTCTTTCAGGGTAAAATAAGCCCTAAATAGGGCTTGCAAAGTAGCCTTTGCCGCGGCGGATAAGGATACATTTGAGGCATTCACTTTCTCATTAGTAGGCTTGGTCTTTTGTGAACCATGATTGTGGCCACTCATTTTTGCTCCACCGGCCGGATTCATCATACTAGGTTTCCCCGCCAGTTGAGCGGCCGCATCGATGCTGAAAGTGCCATTTACGGCAATTTCTTCACCCGCTTCTAAACCCGACTTAATAACAAAGTGGTCATCTAGTTCAGCACCTATCACAACCTCCCTCATTTTAAAGCTGAAACTTTCAGGAGTCTTTTGCATGACGTAAACCACCGAGCGTTTCCCCGTCCACATTAAGGCCGATTTGGGAATGCTTAAGCGGCTGCTATCCGACTGGATATCGACCTCTAAAATACCGCTGGCAAACATTTCCGGTTTTAGAAGCAAGCCAGTATTGGCAGCTTCTACCCGTACTTGGGCCGCTCTGGTTTTAGGATCAATCACAGGATCGATGAAGGTGATAGGGCCGGCGAAGGTTTTTCCAGGCAGCGAGCGAATGCTGTAATTAATACTATCACCCTTTTTAAGCCAGTTTAAATCCTCTTCGTACACATCAAAAAGGAGCCATACTTGCGAGAGATCGGCAATTTCAAAAATAGCTTCTCCTTGCTTAAGGTAATCGCCAGATTGCAATAACACTTGGCTTACATAGCCCGAAGCATTGGCTAAAATGGGAAAGCTCTCCATGGTTTTTTTGCTGCTTAGTATTTGGGTGATTTGCTTATCGCTCAGTTTCCAATTTTTCAATTTTTCCTTAGCGGCAGAAAATAGAGCAGGTTGCGCTTCTTTTATTTTAAAGGCTTCCAAGAGTTCTTCTTGTGCAGTGACTAAGGCAGGGGAGTAGACATGCGCAATGACTTGCCCTTTATTAACAAATTCCCCTTTAAAATTGACCGCCAGTTTTTCAATTCGACCAGCGATATGCGAGGATTGGGTAAAAAGTAAACGTTCATCTGCTTGTACCTTACCGTTTAAGCGCAAGGTCTTATTGGCCTTTATTTTTGAAACTGCCATAGTTTTCACTTTAGCTAGTTGCATTGCACTGGCAGACATGCTTATGGCAGCAGGATCTATGCTTGCATTATCGGTGGCTAAAGGAATGAGCTCCATCCCACAAATGGGACAATCACCGGGCTCATTTTTCCGTATTTTGGGATGCATGCTGCAGGTGAAAATTGAATTTTCCGTTTGGCCAGCATTCTGTTCCGCGGCATGATGATGTTCCTCTGCTGCGGGGGAATTATTAAAAAAGAGCCAGCCTAAAGCTAGGCCGATAACAAGAGTGCTAAATGCAAAAATTAGACTGGTTTTATTTAAACTTTTCATCTTAATTTTTAATTTCTCGTTTTAATAACTGAGCGTTTAAGGCCACGATAACGGTGCTTAAGCTCATTAATACAGCGCCAATGGCAGGACTGAGAATAATACCAATGGAGGCCAATACACCAGCGGCAAGGGGCACGGCTAAAATATTATAACCGGCTGCCCACCATAGGTTTTGCATCATCTTTTTATAAGTTGCGGTCCCAAAAAGAATGAGCTTACTAATGTCTTGCGGATTGCTGTTTACCAGCACTATATCGGCAGTTTCTGCGGCTACATCGGTGCCCGAACCAACGGCAATACCAACATTTGCTTGGGCTAGAGCAGGAGCGTCATTTACACCGTCACCCGTCATGGCCACAAATTCCCCTTTATCTTGAAGTTCTTGGATAATTTTCCTCTTATCTTCTGGTAAAACTTCGGCGTAAAAGTCATCTAGACCAAGCTTTTCACTTACCGCTTTGGCTACTTGCTGATTATCGCCGGTAGCCATTAAAACCTTAATACCTCTCTTTTTCAGGGTGTTTATGGCAGAAAGTGCTTCGGGTCGAATTTCATCTGCCAAAGCGATAAAGCCGGCTAACTCATCGTCTATGACTATAAAAACTACTGTTTCATCGTCTGACTGTGACACTTCTTTCGGTAGGTCAATTCCTTCTTCTTTCAGCATGCCTGGACTAATAACTTTCACTTCCTGGCCATTGAGATTGGCTTTAATGCCTTTGCCTTTAATGCTTTCAAAATTTTCAGTTTCATTTAGACTGAGACCTTCATCTTTTGCTTTACGCACAATTCCCGCCGCAATGGGGTGTTCAGAATTACCTTCTACCGAAGCCGCTATTTGCAAGAGTTCAGAATCTGATAGTTTATCGCTCAGACTTTTCACCTGACTAATACCAAAATCACCTTGGGTGAGGGTACCCGTTTTGTCGAAAATAATAGCGGTGATTTTACGCGAATTTTCAAAGGCAGTACGATTGCGAATTAGCAAGCCATTTTTAGCCGAAACTGAGGTGGAGATTGCTGCCACAAGCGGAATGGCCAATCCTAGGGCATGAGGACAAGAGATGATCATTACGGTAACCATACGCTCGAGGGCGTACTCAAATTCTTTACCGAGACTTAACCAAACCACTAGGGTAATAATACCCGAACCCAGCGCCACATAAAAGAGCCAGGCCGCTGCTTGGTCTGCTAAATTCTGAGTTTTAGACTTGGTGGATTGCGCTTCTTTAACCATGCCAATTACCTTGGCTAAATAAGAGTCATCGCCGGTATTTTTCACTTTTACTTGGAGGCTACCATCCTTGTTTACAGAGCCACCAATTACTTGATCGCCTTTTTGTTTGCGAACGGGTTTAGACTCTCCCGTTAGCATGGCTTCATTTACGTGGCTGTTTCCCTCTAGTACCGCGCCATCGGCAGGCACTTTTTCACCGGGTTTAATCAAAATAACATCCTGGCTTTGCAGGTCTTTGAGGGCTATCTCCTGCTGTTGCCCATTTTCGTCCAATCGATGAGCGGTGGAAGGCATCATTTTAGCGAGTTCTTGCAAGGCATTAGAAGCCCCCATTACCGATTTCATTTCGATCCAATGCCCTAGCAACATTATCACGATTAAGCTGGCCAATTCCCAGAAGAAGATTTTCCCTTCCAAACCAAATACTACGGCAGAGCTGTAGAAATAAGCCACCGAAATTGCCAGTGCAATCAAGGTCATCATGGCGGGTGTTCTTTCTTTTAGCTCGTCTTTGGCGCCTTTTAAAAAGGGCCAAGCCCCATAAAAGAAAATAATGGAGGAAAGGGCAAATTGTACATAGCGATCATTGTTAAATCGAAGCCCATAGCCCAATAAGTCTTGAATCATAGGAGCAAGAACCACTATAGGTAAGCTGATTAGTAAGGAAATCCAAAAACGTTTTTTAAAATCCTTTATCATGTGGGCATGATGATCGTGGTGATCAGAATGCGCGTTTTCATCGTGATGATTTTCAGATTCTTTATGGTGATCGTGATTTTTCATGATTATTGATTTTTTGCAGTTAAATAATTTAACTCTGCTTGAGCAATGTAATATTGGGAAAGAGCAGAGGCTTTCAATTCTTGGTATTTTAAAAGCTGCTGCTGCATCCGCAAAACCTCTTCAAAGTCTTTGCTGCTATTGGCATAGGCCTTAATTAGTAAGTTGAGCGACTGCTGTGAGCTTTGGATTTGGCCCTTATAAAGGGAGATAAGTTCTAGCTGCTCCTGTATTTGAAACCAGAGCATATCGTAGGAAGCATTTAATCTATTGGCTAAGTCTTCTTGTTGCAGGGTAAAGGACTCCTGCCGCAACTGGGCTTCGCGACGCGCGGCCTTATACTTTTTACGGAAAATGGGTAGACTTACCGAAATCATGGGCATTATCGCGTCTTTGCCGTTATCGCTTAATTGCACATCTGGGCGCTGACCGGTAAGAACATAGTCTAATCCTAAACCTAATTGCGGAAGGCCATTTTTTACAGCGGCTTTTTCACTGGCTTTAGCGGCGGCTATTTTCAGAGACAATTGATCCATTAATGGATTAGAAAGCAAGAGGGAATCTTTGTGATAAGCTTCTGGTGTTTTAGCAACAAAAAGTGAATCGGGTAGGGCGATGGCTTCTGCCTCAGGGCGATTTAAAAGCGCATTGAAACGGCTTTCTAGGGCGGTGCTTTTTTGTTTAAGAATGGATAGATTAGTACTTGCGTCTTTGAGCATAATATCCACTCGTAAAACATCTATCATCTCGGCCTTGCCGTTTTGAAATTTAAGGGTAGCGATATCCTTATAGCTTGACAAGATTTTTATATTTTCCGCTTGAAGATGGCTGATGCGCTTCAATTCAAAAAGCGGGTAATAGGCCGCTGCCACCTGATAGTACAGCTTATTGCGAGCGTCTAAAAACTCTTGGTATTGCGCTTCCGCTAAAAGACGGGCGCCCTCTTCTTGTACTTTTAAACTGCCAAACCAAGGAAACATTTGTCGCAGCGAAAACCGCGCCTGTTGCGGTCCAACCCGAGTTTCGACTGGAGAAATGAAGTAGGCAAAAGATAAGATGGGATCGGGTAAGCTACTTACTTGTGCCGCCTTTTGTAAAGAAGCTTCAAAGCTCTTGTATTTAGCCTGCAGGCCAGGGTTATTCTGGGCTGCGAGCGTATAATATTCCTCAATAGTCTGGCTTTTTGAAACAAGGCTTAAGCCGACGGTTAAGAGGATTAGGATTTGTTTTTTCATAATTAAGATTTTAAAACTTTACGTTCTTCTCGCATGGCGTAAAGCACCGGTACTATGAAATAGCTTACACCGGCAAAGAGCATTCCCCCAAAGGCCGGTATCGCCATGGGAATCATTATATCAGAACCGCGTCCTTGTGAAGAAAGAATAGGGAGTAAGGCGATGATGGTTGTAGCGGAAGTCATAATAGCGGGTTTTATTCTTCGCTGTCCTGCTTCCACTACCGCTTCTCTAATACCTTTCAGGCTAGTGGTTTTATTGCGCGAAAAGCTCTGGTCTAGATAGGTAGCCATTAAAACGCCATCGTCGGTGGCAATGCCAAAAAGGGCAATAAATCCGACCCAAACGGCCACGCTCAAGTTTACCGTTTGCATTTGAAATAATTCGCGCAGATTGGTATCGAAAAAGCTGAAATTTAAAAACCAGGGCTGACCATAAAACCAGAGCATGATGAAGCCGCCACTAAAGGCCATGGCTATACCGCTGAAAACCATTAAAGAGGTCGTAACCGATTTAAACTGGAAATAGAGAATAAGAAAGACAATCATCAAGACCAAGGGGACGATTATCGATAACCTTTTCTCCGCACGCACTTGGTTTTCGTAGCTGCCAGAAAATTTATAAGTAACACCAGGTGGCGTAGTTAGGTCACCTGATTCAAGTAAAGCTTCAATTCTGTTTTGGGCATCATTTACTACGCTAACTTCTGAAAAGCCCTCTTTTTTATCGAAAAGAACATAGGCGACCAGAAAGGTTTCTTCACTTTTTATAGCTTGAGGTCCGCGGATATATTCGATATCTACAATTTGTGAAAGGGGAATTTGTGAACCCGTGGCGCTAGCGATTAGGATATTACCGATCGCCTCGGGATTATCGCGCAGTTCTCGGGGATAACGCAGTCTAACGGGGAAACGCTGTCGTCCTTCCACGGTTGAGCTTATCTGTTTGCCACCAATGGCGATTTCTATAGTTTCTTGCACCTCCGCAATACTTAAACCATAGCGCGCAATTTTATCGCGGTCGATATTAAGGTGGATATAAGGTTTACCGACTACTCTGTCTGCAAATACGGCTTCGGCATTTACGGAGGGAACATTTTTCAGAATGTCTTCTAACTGCATTCCGAAGCTCTCAATACTCTGTAGATTTGGGCCATAGACCTTTATACCCATGGGAGCGCGCATACCCGTTTGCAACATCACTAAACGCGTTTCGATAGGTTGCAGTTTAGGAGCCGAGGTTAACCCGGGAAGCTGCGTTACTTGTACGATCTCCTCCCAAATATCGTCGGGCGACTTAATTTCTTTGCGCCAGTTGCGGTAATACTCGCCCTCGTCATCCATAATAAGTTCCGTGGAAGCCTCTATTCCTAGCGCTAAGCCTTGTTCATTGCTTATAGAATCTCCATTGTGGGTGATAAAGTGATTGTCATCATCCACTTTAAACCTTTGCCGATGACCTTTTTCGTTTAAGACATATTCGGGTTTATAATTTATGATAGTCTCAAACATGGAAATGGGCGCAGGATCGAGGGCTGATTCGGCTCTTCCCATTTTGCCTACTGCCATTTCTACTTCGGGTATATGGCTTAAGCGCCGATCAATTTGTCCGATCATTTTGCGGTTGAAGCTTATTCCCGAATGTGGCATTGTAGTGGGCATAAGTAGGAAGCTTCCCTCATCTAAGGAAGGCATAAATTCTTTACTGATACCAGGAAGAACCTTGGTCATTCCCGACCAAAGTCTAGTTTCTTTTATATTGTAATCGAACTGATCAAAGCCTTTTGCAACGAAACCAAAGACGGAGCTAAAACCTAGCCATATATTGGCAGCTAAGAGGATAAAAAGGGCAGGTAAAAGCAGAAACTTCAGCTTGTTATTAAGGCACCAACGAAGGATTCTTTTGTATTGAAATTCGAGGAGGCTGAAAGCCCCCAGAATGAACCCCACCAGGAGAATAACAAAAATAACATTAAGAAAGAGCGACTGGGATGCACCAAGGGGAAGCCAAAATTTAGACAGCAACCAAATAACGCCGATTAAGCTAATAATCAACTCGATATGTTGCAAGAGGAAATTTATAGCCCGAGGCAGGGTGAGGTTTCGTTTTTGCACTTGCCTTTTAAAAATGCTCAATGCTCCTAGCAGAATTAGTAAGACTGCGGCCCATAGAGGTCCATAAAACAGAGCGATTAGTCCTAAGAGTAATATCCCATAGTTGCCATATTGCTTTACAAATTTGTTCTTGATTTTGAAACCAAAAAACAAATGCGCTAGAGTGGGAAGAATTAAAAGCGAAACAATAAGTGCGGCAATTAAGGCAAAGGACTTAGTGAAGGCTAAGGGACCAAATAGCTTACCCTCAGCTTCTTGCATGGTGAAGACGGGGATGAAGCTTACAATGGTGGTAGACACCGCCGTTAAAATAGCGGTAGATACCTCAGAAGCGCCTTGGTATATGGTGTCAATTAACTTTTGCTCTGGACCCGCTTCATCGATATGTTTAATAATATTTTCAGAAAGGATAATGCCCAGATCGACCATCGTTCCAATGGCGATGGCGATACCCGAAAGAGCAACGATATTAGCGTCCACATGAAAATAACGCATGGCAATAAAAACCATGAGCACCGCTATAGGGAGCAGGCTAGAGATTAATAAGGAAGCGCGCAGATTATAAACCATTACGATTACCACCAAAATGGTAATCAATATTTCGAGGGAGAGTGCTTCTTCCAGCGTGCCTAAAGTTTCATAAATCAATTCGGAGCGATCGTAAAAGGGAACAATGGTGAGTTGGCTTTCGCGGCCATCAGCGAGGGTTTTCTTGGGCAATCCACCGGACAGTTCCTTAATTTTCGCTTTTACATTATTGATTACTTCTAGCGGATTAGCCCCATATCGGGCTACCACCACGCCGCCTACCACTTCAGCGCCACCTTTATCCAATAAACCACGCCGAGTCGCAGGACCGAGGCTTACTCTAGCCACATCTTTAATTAGGATCGGCACATTGTCTTGTACTGTCAATACGGCTTTTTCGATGTCTTCTATCTTTTCGATATAGCCCAAGCCACGCACTAAATACTCCGCTTGGTTTATTTCGATGGTTTTTGCACCAACATCCTTATTTGATTTTTGTACCGCTTCCATCACCTTGTGCAGGGGAATACCAAAGCCCTGCAAAGCGGTAGGATTAACATCGATTTGATATTCTTTAACAAAACCGCCAATGGAGGCCACTTCTGAAACGCCAGCGGTAGCGTTGAGCCCATATTTAACAAAGAAGTCTTGCACCGTTCTTATTTCCTGTAAATCCCAGCCACCAGTAACATTACCGGCTTGATCACGGCCTTCGATGGTATACCAAAACACTTGTCCTAAAGCAGTGGCATCGGGGCCTAAAGAGGGTTCCACCCCTTGCGGGAGAAGGCTAGAGGGCAGGGAATTTAGTTTTTCTAGAATGCGTGTCCGCGACCAGTAAAACTCTACTTCTTCGGAAAAAATGATGTAGATACTGGAGAAGCCAAAAATAGAAGAGCTTCTTATTGATTTCACCCCCGGAATTCCTAGTAGGTAACTGGTTAAGGGATAAGAGATTTGGTCTTCAATATCTTGCGGAGAGTGGCCTGCCCATTGGGTAAACACGATTTGTTGATTTTCCCCAATATCGGGAATAGCATCTACAGCAACGGGATCGGAGGGGAGACCTTCAATTTGCCAGGCAAAGGGTGCCGTTATTAAGCCCCAAATTACAAAGGTTAAAAGGAAGAGAGTCGTAACTAACTTATTCTCGAGGAAATACTTGATCAATTTATTGACCATACCACTATGATGTTTTTATGAAAAGAAATAATCAGAAGCACAAAATGCCAAATGATTCCACGATTGTTAGATCGGGAATACTATATCAGAGTGGATAAACTAAATAAGAAAGGACTGAAAAAGGACTTTTAGGTCTTTGTCGGGCTTGGGATGGAGGAAACTAAAATTGTCGATTGTTCTTTGCTCAACAAAGACATTGGGCGCTATAAAAGTATGAACAAAGGCGACGAAAAAGCTAGCGCTAAGACTAGATGAGGCAGAATGCAGATTCGTATTATCATCTAAATTAAGCAGCTGATGTTGGTTTTCGCAACAAGGCTTAACTTTTAATTGATTGGACTGAGAGTTTCGCGCTTCGCAATTCTCAGTAGTATCATTCATACCGCAATCGGGATTATGAAGACCAAAAGAGAAAGAGTTCTTTACGGCTATTCCCCCACAAAAATGGGTGTTTATAGCAAAGCTTATGTTAGAGACTAACAAAAGAAGCGCTAGTGATATGGAAATAAGCTTTTTCAAGAAAATCAAAGGTACGAAATCGAAAGCGGCCACAGGTTTAAAACATGTTAAAGTGCACATTACGAAAGGACCAAAATTTATTGATGGCAATTAAGTATTGCCTAGCGAAAAGGAACTTTAGTAAATACAGATGAGTGTTTTACCGAAGACCCCGCCTTAGCGATTGCAGCGGAAAGCCCACAGCGAGGCACGAGCGCGGACTTGCAGCGTAAAGCGCGACCCGGAGGGGAAGGCCCAAAAATGCCTAATACCTGGAAGAAAATTAAGGCAGCAAGCAAATATATTTTACTGATCCAGGCTAGCACTGCGGCTAGAGCTACTATTACAAATGCCACCGCTGCGATTGAAATTTGCAAATTAAATTGTTCCCTTTTACTTTTATCGTAAAATCTGTGCTTCACGTTTTATAAATAGGGGTTGTGGAAAAAGGTCTAGTCTAATTTGAGCGGTAGTCCATTACAAATTCGTAAATCATGATGGTGCCATCAAAAGTAAGTACTTCTGAAACCTCTTGCCTTTTCACAAGGCTATCTTGCGTGAAATAGTTTTGGAAAGGATTGCCAATACCCGTGAATCGCTCGTGTCGGGAGTAGAAATTTTCGTTTCTGAAGGGGTCGAAAATGGTGCCGTTTCTCTCGTTTACTACATTTCCTACGCTATCTACTGGAAACTCGGCTTTTTCACTTTCTTCTTTGCTTGTTCCTTCTGCTCTTCGGAAACTGGTATAGAGAAAACTCTTAGGCTTATCGTTCTCCGTGAACCATTGGTAGTTTTTTTGGCTTCTTAGCTCTTGGTCTTCGCAATAGACTTCGCTTTTAAGATCTTTATCTAAATTGTAGGATTCAATTAGATAGTAATGTTTTGGTTGCCAAGACTGATGTCGGATGCTTTGGTAAATAATACTATCGGCCGTGCTGCGCATTTCCATGGTTAATTGTCCCTCTTCCCAGCGCCGTAAATACCATTCGTGGCTAGAGGTTTTTACTAGTAGAGAGCGAGACTCAATAATTCCAGCGGCGGTGATGATTTTTGTTTCAAACAAAGTACCATCGGGGTTTCGATTGTAAATACCCTTTTTATCATAACCGGTGGCAGTAGGGTAATAGTAAATAGAATCGATCCAGCCTTGCGGATTTATAAAAAAGGTATTTAGACCGAATGGTGTATGATCGACGGAGTCTAAAGCTAAATCCTCATTCATTTTGTTCTCCATGCGCAGGGCTGCTTTACTCAGGTGAATGCTGGAGATGTTATTATCAACTAAGATTGATAATTTGGGCAAACTGTATTGAGCCAATGACCCTTGTGAAGCGAGTAATAAGATACCAATTCCAATGGAGGAATACAGGCGAGAAGGAATAAGGCTGAGAATTCTCAGATTACAGACCATAGTTGCAAAATTGATTGCATAAAAACGCTAGTTGTTAGCTTCTTACTGGGTTTTAAAAATAGGTATTTTAGAATTGACTGAGGCCCCGCCTTAGCGATTGCAGCGGAAAGCCCACAGCGAGGTACGAGCGAGGACTTGCAGCGTAAAGCGCGACCCGAAGGGGAAGGCCCAAGACTGAAGTATTCTAGCTACGACATACTTACTTTTATTGAGGCTCTTCCTTTGATTAACTTTTGGTGATAATTAATATTAAAATACCCAATAAAGCTGCAATAAGGGAGGCTAAAAGGATGCTTATTTTTGATATTTAAATTAACTCGGGATCGGTAAAAGCGAGGTTGGTAACGAAGAGGGACATGGTGAAACCGATACCGGCAATCATACCCATTCCTATTATTTGCTTCCAGCGCAGGGTAGGATGTAATTCTGAGATTCCGAGTTTTACCCCCAAGAAGGAGAAGAGACTAATTCCTATGGCCTTTCCGGCTGCCAGACCAAGTAGGATACCTAAACCTAAGGAGCTGCCCAACACTTCACTTAGACTAACATCGAGTTTGACACCCGCATTGGCGATGGCAAAAATAGGGATGATAATAAAGGCATTAAAATTAATGAGGGAATTCTCTAATTTTAACAGCGGAGGCCGGGAGTTTTCAGTATCTCTTTTAATGGATCTAAGTATTTTTCGTTGCCTTCGATCTTCCATGGGATCGCGGTTTTCGATATCTGTTTTCTCCAGTTTCTTAATATTAATGGAGGTGCGTTGGGCTAATAGTTTACTATCTAATTTTGGTCTAACTGGGATAGTTACGGCGAAAAGTACACCGGCAATAGTGGGGTGGATACCTGAGTTTAGAAAGAAATACCACATGATAATTCCGCCGAGGATATACCAGGCCAAATTCTTAAGGCCCAAACGATTGCAAAGCAATAGCAAAGCGAAAACGCCCAATCCGGAGCCTAAAAATGCAGTACTAATTTCGTGACTGTAAAAGAGGGCAATGACTAAGATGGCACCTAAATCGTCGGCGATAGCAAGGGCCACTAAAAAGATTTTTAACTGCGCGGGGATTCTTTTTCCCAATAAGCCAATAATACCAAGAGAATAAGCAATATCGGTAGCCATGGGAATTCCCCAACCACCACTGGTATTGGTATAGGCGTTTAAGCTAGCGAATAATAAGGCGGGAACCACCATGCCTCCCAAAGCCGCTAAAAGGGGCATAGAGGCTTTTTTTAGGGAGGTTAGTTCACCTACCATTATTTCCCGTTTGAGCTCCAAGCCAGCCACAAGGAAGAAGATGGCCATTAAACCATCATTAATCCATTCTTCCACGCTTAGCCCAAAGGAGAAATGATCGGTTAATTGAAATAAAAATTCGTCTTGTAGATAGTGATGATAAGCTTCCGCCCAAGGAGAGTTGCCGAGCACTAAAGCAAAAATAGTAGCAAAGATTAAGAGTAAACCGCCAATGGTTTCATGGTCGAGAAAGCGACTGGCGGTGTGTTGGATGTAACTTAGGGAGGAATAGTTTTCTTCTTTATTTTGATTCATTTATGGATTTAAAATTAAAAATAGGTAAGCCTCCTAAGACCAATAACTCAAGCTTTAAATTAAGGGGTGAACTCCAGTTTTATTCTCTACCCAAATTTTGGTTGAACAAGGCTTTTTTTAGGAACTAGGGTTCGAGGCCTCTTAAACTGGATAATTGAAATACCGGAAAATAGCGGCTACTCTTGTTGCTGCGATAAACATGCAGAAGAGGTTATTAGGACAGATTTGCCGAAAATTCGGACAGATAGTTAGTTCAGACTGAAAAGCTGTCTAAATGATGGTTTTATTCTTATGCGAGTCCGCAGAAAACGCTGATCGAATTTATTTTTACCGAAGCCCCGCCTTAGCGATTGCAGCGGAAAGCCCACAGCGAGGAACGAGTGAGGACTTGTAGCGTAAAGCGCGACCCAGAGGGTAAGGCCCAAAAAAACTATTTACTTTCCGATACAGAACTTGCTAAAAATAGCGCCTAAAATATCTTTATCCACGTCCACTTCGCCAATAATGCTGCCCAAATGCTGTAGAGCTTCGCGAATTTCAAAGGCTAATAAATCGCCACTTAAATCGTGGTTTAGTCCGTCGATTACGCGGTAGATATCGTCGAGGCTTTGTTGCAAGGCTTGCAGGTGACGCGCATTGGTAACAATAGTTTGAGAGGCGGCGAGCTCTTGCCAGTTAAAGAGTTTGGTGAGTTTAAGGATCAGTGCTTCGAGGCCTTGTTTCTCTTTCGCAGCAATGTATAAATAGTTTTCATTCCCAAGACTTTCTGCAATAAGAGCCTTATCAGCAAGGTCTTCTTTGTTGATTACCAGCAGCAGTTTTTTATCGAGGCATTTCTCCTTTAAAGTTTGCAGTTCCTCTTGAATAAGCGCTTGGTGATTTTTAAATTCAGAGCGGCTACCATCAATCAGGTAAAGGACTAATTCGCTTTGCTCAATTTTTTGGAAAGTGCGCTCAATGCCAATACTTTCGACTTCATCTTCGGTTTCGCGAATACCGGCGGTATCGATAAAGCGGAAGCTGATGCCATTGAGTTGAATAGTGTCTTCTATACTGTCGCGGGTGGTGCCGGCCACGGCGCTTACAATGGCGCGTTCTTCGTTTAAAAGCGCGTTTAAAAGGGTCGATTTCCCCACATTGGGTGCGCCCACAATGGCTACCGAAACCCCGTTTTTAATGACGTTACCGGTATCGTAGGATTCGATAAGGCGCAGAAGTACGGTTTTAATGCGATTAACCAGATCCTCTAATTTCTGACGATCGGCGAATTCCACGTCTTCTTCCGAAAAATCTAATTCCAATTCAACAAGGGCAGCAAATTGAATGAGTTCTTCACGCAAAGCCTTAATTTCTTGGGAAAAGCCACCGCGCATGTGCTGTAAAGCCACTTGATGGGAAGCCTTATTTTCGGAGGCAATAAGATCTGCTACTGCTTCGGCCTGAGAAAGGTCCATTTTGCCATTAATAAAGGCGCGTAAAGTATATTCGCCTGGATCGGCTAAACGGACGCCCTTGGCTAATAAGAGACGGATTATTTGTTCTTGAATGTAGACTGAGCCGTGACAAGCAATTTCGGCCACATCGTCGCCCGTATAAGAATTGGGGCCGCGGTAAACGGATAACATTACTTCATCCACTGTATGCTCGCTATTCTGAATTTTTCCGAAAAGATTTTGATAGGCTTTGGCTGCGCCAATATTGTGGCGAGAGCTGAAAGGTTTGAAAATATCTTCTAAAATTCTAAAAGTTTCCGGTCCCGATACTCGAATCATTGCAATTGCTCCCATACCCTGCGGGGTAGAAAGGGCGCAAATAGTGTCTTCCATTCTCATTCGGCAAAGGTAAGATTAGATTCCTTTAATATTAGCCGAATAGGTTTTCTTGGTTATCTTTTCTACGATATTGTCGAGTTCCATGGCTGAGCTATTTATACTTTGAAGATAAATTTTTAAAATATGGTTTTCAATGAGTTTTTCATCAACAATAAGTTCTACCAAGCCAAGTATTCTTGCAATGGGTGCTCTCACAATATGCGATTGTATCCAAGTGATGTCTTTCAGCTCATTATTTTGCATTTCCAGAGCATTGCGATAGGCTTCGGTTTCGGAGATATCGCGTGCGTAACAAGCAAGCCCTTCTTAAACAAATCGTTTTGCATCGGTGTAAAATCTATTTTTATAAGAACAAATTATTTAAAGATTCCTTGTAAAGCCGAAGCTAGCTAAACGGTTTTTTGCCATTCTAAATGTGGGATACTCCTTTAAGATATTTTTTTTCTAAAACTTTTGATCCGATAGGATTTAGAGCTATAAGTTTAGTTTATTGCAAGCAAAGTTATGCTTTTAAAAAAAGAGGGAATTGCTAAAGAAGATTAGGTAAATCTTCTAATCTGTATATCACCGTTTAGAAGAAAGAGCTAAGGCGTATGCAAAGCAAGGCCTACTAGTTGGGTAAAAAAATCAGCTGTATTTAACAAGTCTTTGCTTAGGCTGATTATCAGTAAATCTGCTCATCCGCTCTTTTTTTTCATTAATGTCTGCTAAATGGCCAAACTTTTTCAAGGTAATTTTCCACAATTTTTAAAGCCACAACTGCTTTCCTAATTTCAGCTGCTCTTCGATATTTCTTTCAATGCGGAAAAGGGTAATATTTATGCAGAGTTTGGCTACTATTTAAGTAACCTGTTAATTAGTTTTCCTTAATTGTAAATTCGAGGTAAAATAAGGCCTGCGACCCCTTGTGAATGTTAGAGATCAGTGCTAATAAGTGAAGCAATAATAGTCTAGAGTTCAAGGATCCGTTTGTCTTGTCACAGTACAAAAAATCTATATCTATTTGTTTCCGAAAAGCTCACATTTTTAAGGCTGCTTATATCGTTATATTTATTGTGATTATTTGGTATTTCGGGCTATGTATCCAAAGGTAGTAAAGCCTTAATAATGAGGTACTTTTAGAATGTTTTGTTTTAAATATTTCTAGAGCTTTAAAGGGATTTTAATCTTAATGTCAATACCTAGGAAACTCATTTTTTCGTCGGTTTAAGATTAGTCTCACTTTTAAAACATGAGCATTAGTTGCTCATCTCTTAGAAAATCATCTTATTAATGTTTATTCTTCACGACTCACGACGTAAAGGATTGAATTGGTGTGATAGTTTTTTCTTTTATTGGGCAGCGGTATGAGATTGATTAAAGTCTAATTAGTTATCATCCTGACTGTCATTTAGCTAACATTATTAAAAATAAGCCGAAATGAAGTAGAGGCTTTTCCATCTATTACAAGTCAAAATAATGCTCCTATTTTAGGGTTTTTCCCTTAGGCAGTAGTAATTTAGCTGACCTAAAAGATCATCCATGAAAAAGATATTAGTTGCCAATAGAGGGGAGATAGCATTACGTATAATGAAATCGGCTCGCGAAATGGGTATTAAAACCGTTGCCGTATACTCTGAAGCGGATCGTAATTCTCCGCATGTAAAGTACGCTGATGAAGCCGTTCTTCTAGGTCCAGCCCCTTCTTCACAAAGCTATCTTTTGGGTGATAAAATAATTGAACTCGCGCTACAACT
>PZPB01000138.1 GCA_003045865.1 Bacteroidota bacterium
TTAAATAGGTTGCTGTTAAAGTCTTGTTGGTAGGATTGCCCTTACAAAGCAGGGTCTTCGTACTGATCGCTACTGAAATACAAGGGGTATTTCTCGGCGCTAGCATGGGCGTTTAAATGCGCGCGTAAATCTTGAAGCCACCTGCGGCCACGCTCCTGGTACCTTAACGCGGAGCGGGCCAATTCGCTGCTTGCTGGTGCGTGCTGTTCTTGTATATTACCCACATTCGTGCGTAAGCTATACAAAATCTAGCGGAGGGAAATCAACTAAGCTTTTAGAATGTTGGTGCTGACGGGGTAAACCGCAGCGTACCGCCTTGGGCAGTCTGATGCGCTTAAAATGCTTGAAATCCCGCGAAGCAGGATAGAAAGAAATTTGAAAGGCTTTAGGTAGGCCCGATTCATCGCGGGCATCCATCTGCGCAAGCGCTTCTTTAAGTTTTATGACTGAGACAACTTGAATATCGCAAGATGGGAGGAGTGTTAGGAAGTTTATCGCTCAGTATTACGAAATTCCTGGAGACGGATTTTTTAGACTATCATTTTTCGTTTCAGTACGGTACTATTGTGAATTAGCAGAAAGAGTTGGACAGAGGCTATGTCTACAGTAGCTTAGCTTCTTCAAGATGCTTGGTTTTTCAAGTGCCCGACCAAGCCTAAGCATATTCTATGGGTCTGTCAGGAAGTCTCTTATTTTGGCTTAAGGTATAATTTACCTATTTTCGAGAAATCTTAAATCGATTAGAGATGCGTTTATTGTTCTGTTTAGCCTTGGCCCTTTTAGTGTTTTCTTGTTCTGAAGAAGCGTCCCATTCTCCTCCTCCTCCTCCTTCTCCTCCTGCTGCTCCAGATTTGGATTTTAGGGTAGGTGAATTCGACGATTATGATTTTCATCAATCTTTTGACCCACCTTTGGAAATCGTTTTCGATATGAGTCAACCATATACTTATGAGCTCGATTTCGATGGAGATAGCTTGCCGGAACTCGGCCTTGGTGGGGTTTATTCAGGATCTTCCGGCGGTATATCTACTTATCAGATCTTCGCATTTCCGCTCGAGCAGAACTCTTCCTGGCAAATGGCCTAGCATATGCATAGTGACGCGGTCTATGTTTGTGCAGATACGGTGCCTTGGACTTGGGCCAATGGCGGGGTTATCCCTGTTTTTTACTCCCAACACATGAATTTAAATTGCCAGCAGCCAGTCGATAGCTTTTATCGAATGGATTATTATCAGGTTCCGCAAAGGATGTCTGGAGGGGAGGATCCGAAAGCGTATTGGCAGTGGTCTAACTGGCGCAATCCTTCTCCGTGGCAACGCGTATATTTCGATCAATGGGACTACACCCATTTGATGGGCCAATATGTGAACCGTCTAGAACTAAACTTTTACAAAGGATTTACAACCAGTCATTTCTTACTATTCCGCAAGCAAGAAGGAGCAGACTTTCGCTATGCTTGGCTAAAACTTCAGTTCCATCTAAAAGAAGAAAAATTTCGTATTGAGGAGATGGCTTTTCAAGCTGAGGGTCGATCTTAGTGATCAGGGCTAAAAGGATGAAAAATGGTAATGTTTTACTGGAAATAGGCACCGGTTCTAAAGCACTTGACGGCATCATGGACAAGTACAAGATTGAAAAAAAGCGCTAGGTGATGCGCATATGGCGGCATCGGGTATTAATACTGATGTAATAAATGAACTAGAAAGTGTCAAATCCATGGTCTTAGCCGCTTTAGCCAAGCCGCAATTTATCGGCTCCCGAAAAGCTGCGATGGATGGAGCTGGAAAACCCACTTTTGAAATGCGCGTTGGCATCCACAAGGGTCCAGTAGTGGCCGGAATGGTAGGCGTGAAAAAGTTCCAATACGACATTTGGGGCGATATTGTAAATATTGCCAGTAGAAAGGAGAGTAGTGGCGCTGTAGGGCAAGTGAATATTAGTCAATCAACTTATCTCATTCTGAAAGATGGTAGTGATTTTAAATTTGAAAGCCGAGGCAAAATTGAAGCAAAAGGGAAAGGAAAAATTGAGACTTACTTCGTTTCTAGACGAGCATTACAAGTAAATTAGGGTAAGAAGTCCACCCTAATAATTGAATTTTAGAGTAAAAAGATTGCGCATCACAATCAGCTTCGGGCAGTTGGTTTACTAAGCCTTAATTTGCAAAAGATTGCAGTTCAGAAAAAGAATTTCCATCGTAAGTAGATCATTTCTGGAAATCTTACTCTTGAATGCTCTACGTATATTTGTATCTCCATAAAAAATTTTGAGCCCATTAATTTAACCAGTTAATATTTAATATTTTTAGGCACAGACTAAGAAATTAACACAAGCAATGATGGAAAAAGGAAAAAAAATAATCGCTTTATGTTTAGCATTTCTGATGATTCATACGAGTGCTTTTCCCTGCACAGGAATCACCTTAAAAGCAAAGGATGGCGCTGTTGTCGTTTCACGCACGGTAGAATGGGCATTAAATGATGCCCAACACAATAAAATTTTGGTAGTTCCGCGTAATAAAACATTTAGAGGTCAAACCCCCGAAGGATTAAATGGAAAAACTTGGAATGGAAAATATGGTTTCGTTACTCTTACCGCTTACGGTCAGCCTTATGGCCCTGATGGATTAAACGAGGAAGGTCTTTATGTTGGAGTCTATTATTTACCAGGTTTTGCGGAATATTCGGTTTATAATCCCGCCAAAGCAGATCAATCTATGAGTGTAGGTGACTTAATGCAGTGGATGTTGTCTTCTTTTAAAACGGTAGATGAAATTGTAGCTAATCTAAACTCTGTTATTGTTGTAAATGTGGATAATAAAGATTTTGGTGGGGCAGAATTACCCTTCCACTTTAAAGTAGTTGATCCCAGCGGTGCTAGTAAAATCATCGAAATTGTAAACCAAGGAGAGGTTAAACTTTATGAGCCTTATTTAGGGGTTATAACGAACTCCCCCACTTACGATTGGCACGTGATTAATCAAAGGAATTATCTCAATTTATCTACTAAACCAATGGATGCCTTGAAATTTGACTCTTATGATTTGAAACCTCTTGGCGGTGGTTCAGGTTTGATGGGATTGCCTGGTGACTTTACACCACCCTCAAGATTTATTCGCGCAGCGGCATTTTCCGCAACTTGTCGTCCTTTGGAAACAAGTGTAGATGCCGTTTTTGAATCGTTTAGAATTTTAGATAATTTCAATATTCCTTTGGGAGCACAAGTGCCGAGCGACTACTTACCGACAGACATTGTAAGTGCAACTCAGGTAACTTCATCTTCTGATTTGAAAAATAAGGTATACTATTATCATACTATGTGGAACAGACAAATTAGGAAGATTGACTTAAATGAAATTGACTTTGCTAATATAGAAGAGCAGCTAATTGATGATGATGTAGCAAAGATGAATACGGTGAAAGATGTAACTCCTAAAATGTAGGAATACAAGGGTTAAATCACAAAATTCGGAGTGAGCGCAAAGGCTGAAAAATGCTTTGAATTTAAAGTAGTGGAAAATGGTTATGTGAGTGCTGATCGATATAAAGTTTCTTAATCCAAAAAGTACTTTAGTCTGCTGATGTAGAGTTTATATTGGTTAATGCTGTAAAAACCTTTAAATGAAAACGTATTTCTTGAATGCTATTCTCTTAGTTCTTCTAACTTATTCGCAGCTTAGCGGCAAAGGCACGACAGCGGAAGATAGTATTTACACTTTGCAAATACACAAACCCATTTACGTGCAGGCTTTATCGGTGGAATTACTCCATTTGGATCAAGATAAACTGCTGGGTTACACTTTTTCAATACTACAAGTGGCGTATCAAGGTCGGAAGGATATTATTTTAGTAGGAGCAGGAGGTGAGTCTATTTATGGCTTTCGCTATTACTGGCAGGGATTTACCTTCAGAATAACAGATCCAGAAACTACGACTAATGAAAATCTGAAAATGGAAATCATTTTAAAGGACTCTTCCGATGTGGAAGACATTTTTACTCAAAAGACTCTCCGCAAGGTTTTTGAGAATATAGTCACTTTAATGGATGCTCAAGAGATGAAGGTGGGGAATAGGCAAATGAATTTGTTAAAGACTGAAAATAAATTGATTAATGCTAGTTTTACTATCGGTCGGCCTCTCAATTATAAAAAATGGGAGCAGAATTTTGTGGAGCGGATCGATATTATCGGACAAACTGATGGAAATGGCTATCATTTTTCATTTGTGAAGGATCAAGAGGGAAACATTATGCTAAAAAGTGCCCCAACGGAAGAAATTGAAAAGGGAATGAAATTTAGCTTGAATTGGTTCTTAGGGTCAAACGATAATTAGTATCTGCTGAGAACCCAATGAATTTTCCTTGAAAGTGGAAGACGACAGGATCGAAAGATTGCTTTCGCTTTGTAGTTGGGCTTGACCTTATTCAAAACATTGTTTTGGCTTGGAAGAAAAGTCCTTCTAAAGGGTTAGCTCTGGTTGGTATTAACCATTTTACCCTCGTTCATAATTCAAGAAAAACTAGTGCTTTTACACCTCTTATTCTAGTTGCTGTTTTGGAATATTTTAGCAAATAAATAGACGACCCATTTATGGGTGTTTGGTGTCTGTGACCGAAAGGAATTATAGTAAAACAATTCAGAGTCACCGGGTACTGAATGACTAGATAGAATGATAAACGGACTCCGATAAACGCCTTTTTTTAAGGAACAATTAGTTCTATTGGGCACATTTTAGCTCACAGCGCTGCTATCGGAATTGTAGTCGCATGAAATATTTCTTTCTGAATCATTTATTATCGGAGAACCGTTTAATAAGGTTATACCGTCGCAAGCTCGGTATAAAGTTAAAACTATGATCCTTGGCAAATTTCTAACGTACTCCAAGTTGATATCGCTCGGGGCTTAATTATTTTAAGCCGTCTTTTCGTAAAATACCAGTTATAAACTGCACTATGAAACCAATCCACTAAGTCAAAAAGGCAAAGGGGAGAACTACAATTACAACCAAGAACATTGTTTTATAAAACTGTCGTCGCGCGAAACCAACGGTGAATTAGGTTTAATTGAAGATAGCCTAAAGCCTGGTTTCCATTTAAAGCGTCACCATCATAAGGTAATGACTGAGATTTTCTACATGTTAGAAGGGGAGATGGAACTTATTTTCGATACAGAAACGATAACCTTAAAGCCAGGTGATACCATAACGGTGGCGCCCAATGTTTGGCATGAGGCTCTTTGTAAGGAAGGCGGTAAAATGCTTACTCTCTTTAAAAATGGAGAGTTCGACGTGTTTTTGGAAACCCTTTCTAAAATGACGGCCGATGATTTTGCGGATCTAGCTTTGATGCGTTCGGTATCGGAGAAATACGACATTTACGAATCTTAGGATT
>PZPB01000139.1 GCA_003045865.1 Bacteroidota bacterium
AGGCTCCAATTCCTCATCCTTAAAACCTTCACAAAAAGTAAGCTCGGTGGGCGAGTTCCCGCTGGTCACTTCCCAACTCGCTAAACTTTTTGTTTTGTTTTTAACTCTTCGTAACCGAAGCTCCTCGAGCTGAGCTCAAGAACTCCATTTAAATTTAAGTTCCGTTCTTAATTGAGGCCGTTCAACCTACTAATGATGATTACGATAGGGTTAACAGGCGGTCTTTTGGATCCTGTCTAAAAAGTTCATCTCTTCATTTGAAAGACAAGGCACGGTTTAGTAGCAGCTTTGGTCTTGAGTCTTTTAGTCTTGCGTCTTTTAGTCTCCCAACCTGTCATCAAATCTTCTTGGTTTTAAAACTTAAGACTCTTTACTCAGGGTGAAGATTGCAATTTGTAATAGGAAGGATAAAGATTAACGAAGAAACTCTCCGTTAACTCCGTGGCTTCTCCGTGCACTTTATGGTAAAAAAAGAACTGTAATTGCCAACGAAATTCCTCTCGAACTTGTTTCTTGGTTCTCGGTTCTGATAAAACAAGAGCTTCAAATTAGCAGCATTCCAAATCCGCGTGCATCCGCCTAATCCGTCCCATCCGCGTAAAAAAAATGGTGATTACAGAGAAAGCGAAATAGCTAAAAACAGGAGTTAGGCCTAATATTCCATCCAAGCCAGCTTATGGGCTTCTACAAATATTAGACTTCCAATTAGTGGGCATTTATAAAGCGCTGGTTTGCTTATAGGCTGTTTTTGGAATCTTTAGCGCGCTGAATTTGCTAATTAGGGCAAATAGATAAGTTGGCATCTCTCTAAGCAGCAATAGTTCTGGTAATTTTTAATAAGTGAAAAAGCAATTATCATTTATCTCTAAATTATGATTCAATTTTATTATGTTTGAGCAATCAATTTCTGGGAAATAAAATTTCCTTGCTAATTGCCTTTGCCTAAAACTCGCTGTAGAATTTATTTTTTTAGAATAATGCTGACAAATAAGAGGCCTAGAATAATGCTCACATTGCTAAGAGGAGTGGCTTCTTCCAAAGGGGTTGCGGAAGCATGGTGGCTGTTTATATGGTTAACCACCTTGAGGCAGGGGGTATTAAGAGGATAATTGAGATTATTAATGAGTTGGGCAACATGTAAAACGACAATATGAGATACAGGACTATCAACATTATTCTGATTGTCACAAATGTGATAGCGTTGCTAATAATAGCACAAATTATTTTTGACCTTACTCCTTTAAATCCATTCGACTATGACTCAGAAAGGATTAAAGAAGTAAATGATTTGACCTTAGGGTTCTCACTTGGATATATAGTCAGTTCGTTGTTTTATTTATTCGGTACTGTAATTCCACATGAGCTTAATAAGACTAGAGTACAGAAGATTGTTTCACCTTATTTGAGCGACATACATAATCGACTTTACATTACGCAACTCTTTTTCAAAGACAAATTCAACTGTCAAAGTATAAACTCTATTTCAACCCAAAATCTGCAATCATTAAAGTCATTATCTAATTCGACTATGACTTTTTCCTACCAAGAAAAGAATGGAAATAAGTACCAGACAGTGTCCAACTCTGCTTTAACGGAAGTTGACTTTTTCGAAGATGAGCGAGACCTAGTGTTGAACAATATTGACACAATCTTAGCAACCCCCTTTTTATCGGGACTAAATGACAATCTCATATTCACTTTGACAAGACTGCGGACGGAAATGTTTTATGTGGGGGTTACGCGGTATGTTGAATTTAAGAATAGTTCAGTTCCTTTTACGTATAAAGACTTTGAAAAATATGTGGAAGAACATTTTAGTTTAATTAATGACTTCATGAAAGACACGGAATATCTCAAAAAGCAATTGACAATTAAAGATTTAAAATAAAACACGATTGCCCAACATTGGCTATACGTAATGCGGGCGAAAGTGCTGATATGAAGGTAAGTATATTAAACAAACTTTACGGTAAGCGGACAGTGAAGTGCCTTGAAATCCCGCACTACGCATAGCCGAAACCGTTCCTGCCATGATCGGTATATGGCAACACGGATATTCCTACCAACAGTTTGACACTCCTGCATCGCCAAGAGTAAGCAATCATTTCAATTCTCTGCTGTGAGAAATTGACTAATTTCTTGAAGCTTAACCACCTAAAAACATAGGTCAAAGGTTTTGATACCTCATTATATCTCCTATTCCAAAAAACATTAAATTCGCCTTGAGGTAATGTTTCGGGTTTATTAAGCTTGCGGTCTTGGGAATGACTGATTTACCTCCTAAAGGAATGGGTTGACACATATTGGCATTAATAATAATTTGGAAACCCTTTTCCGGCTATGAAACTATTCCTGCTCTTTTCCCTTTTGTTGGCTAACAGCAATTCTGCGCTGGACCTAAGAAATTTTCTTTGTTCAGGGTTCAAAACCTTTCACTCGGATGCCAAAGTATACGGGGATTTCTGGTTTGGGTTCCTTATTCAAGGCTATTCAGTTAAAAGGTTCAGTCAACTTGAACCGATTCATCACACTATTTTCAAGGCTCGTGAAATTTCAAAAAGTAAACGCGTCTCAGAGTGGCCAATCAATCTTACTCTACTGACAGTCGAAAATTCCTGCCTTATATTTAGAGCTCGAAAGAATAATCATATTTAAGGCAAAAATGATCAAAGGGAAAATAACCCTTTCTCAACTCGAACAAAACCTGTCCAAAGCAGCATGAATAAAAAAACACTGTCGGAAAGAGATATATGCACCAAGTTCATCACTCCTGCGATTGAAAAATCAGGTTGGGATAAATTGACACAACTATTAGAAGAGGTTTCATTTACAGATGGTAAAATCTATGTGCGAGGAAAACTGACCGCAAGAGGTGCGAGAAAACGTGCCGACTACATACTCTATTACAAACCGAATATTCCTATTGCCATTGTTGAAGCTAAAGACAACAAACATTCGGTGAGAGCAGGAATACAACAGGCTTTAGATTATGCTAAAATCCTTGACATACCCTGTGTATTCAGCAGTAATGGTGATGGTTTTGTGTTCCATGACCGAACAGAGACTGACGGAAATATTGAAACAGAATTAGACATTGATAGCTTCCCTTCACCTGAAGAGCTATGGCAGAAATACATGAAGTATAAAGGAATTGAAACTCCAGAAGCGGAAAAGGTTGCTGCCCAAGATTACTATTTTGACGGCAGCGGCAGAAATCCAAGGTACTACCAACAGATTGCGGTAAATCGAACGGTTGAGGCTATTACAAAGGGACAAGACAGGATTCTTCTGGTTATGGCAACTGGGACTGGAAAGACTTATACAGCCTTTCAAATTATTCACCGACTTTGGAAAAGCGGAAAGAAAAAAAGGATCTTATTCTTAGCAGACCGAAACGCTTTAATTGACCAAACCCGAAGAGGTGACTTCAAGCATTTCAAAGATAAAATGACCGTGGTAAAACACCGTATGATTGACAAAAGTTATGAGGTGTATTTGGCATTATATCAGGGATTGGCTGGTGCTGACGAACAGGCCAATGCTTATAAACAGTTTTCACCTGAATTCTTTGACTTGATTGTTATTGATGAGTGCCACAGAGGAAGTGCAAAAGAAGACAGCTCTTGGAGAGAAATCTTAACGTATTTCAAGAAAGCAACTCATATAGGTTTGACCGCCACACCGAAGGAAACCAACGAAGTTTCTAACAGTGAATATTTTGGTGACCCACTTTATACTTATTCGCTTAAACAAGGAATTGATGATGGTTTCCTTGCTCCTTACCGAGTTGTTCGAGTCAACCTGAATATTGATACTGAGGGTTGGCGACCAGAACAAGGCAAAAAAGACAAGGATGGCAATGAGGTGGACGACCGCATTTACAACCGAAAAGACTTTGATAGAAACTTAGTTATTCAAGAGCGTACCGAAGCGGTGGCACGTAAACTAACTGAATTCCTAAAAGGTTATGACCGCTTTGCGAAGACCATTGTTTTTTGCTCAGATATTGACCATGCAGAGAGAATGCGTTCTGCATTATCCAACCTTAATGCTGACTTGGTGGCTCAAAACCACAAATACATCATGCAAATTACGGGTGACAATGATGAAGGGAAACGAGAATTAGACAATTTTATTAATCCAGAAGAAACCTATCCCGTTATCGCTACTACTTCTGAGTTGATGACCACTGGCGTAGATGCGCAGACCTGTAAGGTGATTGTGTTGGATGCAGAGATAAAATCCATGACCAAATTCAAACAGATAGTGGGCAGAGGCACCCGGATTAATGAAGAGTTTGGCAAAATGTATTTTACCATTCTAGATTTTAGGAACGTTACCGACTTATTTGCCGATAAAGACTTTGATGGCGACCCAATACGCATAAAGCCAGTAACGGAAAATGTAGATCTGTCTCTTGTCGTTACAGAAGAGGAAGATGGAAAGCTAACCGCCGTGGACCAAGTTACGGGGGAGAAAATTGAGTTTGTGAAAGCAGAGCTACGGTACCCCGATGGCTCAAAGGTAGCGGGAACTTGGGCCAACAAAGTAAAGGAGCCCAGAGAAAAGGTTTATGTAAACGGTGTCGATGTTTCCGTATTGATAAGCCGTGAAATGTATTTTGACAATAACGGCAAACCGATTACCACAAGCTTGAAAGACCATACCAAAGAATTGATCAAAGGACAATATTTTTCTTTGGATGATTTCCTAAATCGTTGGAAGAGCACCGCTAAAAAAGAGATCATTATCAAAGAATTAGAAGAGCAGGGTATTTTAGTAGAGGCTTTACGGGATGCAGTGAATAGAGAGGTAGATCTTTTTGATTTAATTTGTCACGTAGCCTTTGAACAACCGCCGCTTACCCGCAAAGAAAGAGCTAACAACGTAAAAAAAAGAGATTACTTTACGAAGTACGGAGAACAGGCGCGTAAAGTACTCGAAACGCTTTTAGACAAATATGCCGATGAAGGAGTCACCAACATTGAAAGTATGGACATTCTGAAAGTGAAGCCACTTACCGATTACGGCTCGCCTTTGGAAATTATTAAGCAATTTGGCAGTAAAGCAAAGTACTTAGAAGCAGTTAGAGAATTAGAACAAGAACTTTATCAAACAGGAGCTTAAAATGTCAGATATCATTATCTATAATACCTCTGATGGAAAAGCAAGCGTAGCATTATATTCACGTGATGGCGATGTTTGGATGAACCAAAATCAGTTGGCAGAACTTTTTGACACCTCAAAGCAGAACATCGGCCAGCACATCAAAAACATACTAGAAGACAAAGAGTTAGAAGCAGTTTCAGTTGTAA
>PZPB01000140.1 GCA_003045865.1 Bacteroidota bacterium
CGTTATCAATAATAAACAGAATTTAACATGAAACAAATCTCTACGTACGTTTTACTATTACTCTGCCTCTTAAACTTTAAAAGCAATGCCCAATTAACGGTCAATGGTTATACAAATTATACACTGTCTGGATTTAATGTATTAGTTGAGGATGCTGCAATTACAAATAATACACTATTAACAAATGATGCGATTGATTTATTAGAAATAAAATTAATTGAAATTTCACAATTCAATATTGATCCAATTAAATTGGATTCATTAAAAGCCGTTCCTATTTTTATGGATTGGAATACAACAACAGGAGCCGCTCAGTATCATCCTAGCGAAGGATGGTTAATCGCAAACGGATATATCCCTGAAAAAGCAATGTGTGTAGAGATTTCAAACATTTCAAACTTTATTAACTGGACGAATCAAAACCAACCGTATATGGTTCTGCATGAGCTCGCTCACGCTTATCATCACAGGGTACTTAACTTTAATAGTCCAGCAATAACAAATGCATTCAACAATGCAATCTCAAATAACTTGTATACAAATGTCTCATATCATACTGGAGGAGGAAATTACATCAACCAACCAACAGCCTACGCTCTTAACAATGAAAAGGAATATTTTGCAGAAATTACAGAGGCATATTTTGGCCTGAATGATTATTTTCCATTCGATTATAATGACCTTAATAATTACGACTTAGTTGGATTTAATGCTGCATTATTTGTTTGGGGTGATATTACTTTATCAATACCCTCTTCGGATATTAATGCAATTGAATGGACTGTATTTCCAAATCCAACAAAAGGTCTGATATTAATAGATATTGATGACTCAAATATTGATCGAATAGAATATGAAGTTATAGATATACAAGGAAGAATTATTCTAACTTCAGTTTCAAATAATATAGGATCCCCGATAGAATTGAACATAACGAATGCACCTAATGGCTTATATTTTTTAAGATTAGTTCAAGATAATCGTTCTAAAAGATTCAAAATTACAAAAGAATAACTCTTGATAACATTATGTAAAAAGCATTAAAACAACTTTTTACATTAACCGTTAGCAAAACATTAAAAAGGAAAGATGAAAAAATTAATTTATTTAACATTGGTAATTGCAGCTATGAATAGTTGTTCTAAGGAAGAAAGTCCTGATATAACAGAACCTGAGGTAACAGTTACTGATGCAGATGGTAATATTTACAATACAATTACAGTTGGCAATCAAGTTTGGATGGCTGAAAATTTAAAGACCACCTCATATAATGATGGGACACCTATCATTCAATACCAACATCAAGTTGACGTTTGGCATGATAACGTCACTCAAAATGGCTATTATCAATGGGCCGATAATGAGTTTGATACATTACCATTTGATTATTATGGTGTAATGTATAATCATTTTGCCATAGAATCTGGAATGCTAGCACCTGAAGGTTGGCGAATTCCAACAATTCAGGATTTTATGGAATTAGAAAACTATCTATCCAATAATGGTCAAGCTGGAACTGAAGCTACAGCGCTTAAAAGTACAACAGGATGGGTAGCTAATTATAATGGAACAGATAATATTGGGTTTACTGGTCTGCCCAATGGTTATGTTGCCTCGAACGGTAGTTATTTTCAGGCACAAATATGCGTTTGGGCTACAAGTGCAGTAAATAGCCAGACTCAAAAAAGAACTGTCGTTAGTCTTTTTGATGAACCAACTATACTTTTTCCAGCCCATGCTATAGAGCTTGGATCAGGTATTAGATGCATAAAAGAATAACGTTTGCTAAATAACATCTATACGCAATGCCCTTTGGGACACTGTGCATAGCCAAAATATTGTAGGTAATTACTCCTAGTCCCCAGAAATCCATAGTCCCACCGCTAGCTTTTTAGAGCTTATCTATAGGTTTAAATCTGAGGCTCTTTGTGCTGCCGATTTTCAAAGTATTGCCTTTTTTTAAATTTTCGTGTTCCTGTTAGGAATGCTTGCCATTAGTCCAGTGGTGCTAGGCCTTAATTGGAACCTTGCTCGGAGAAATTTATTTCTTTAAAGCATTATAAATCAGGTTTTACTTCTGATGTATAACCCAAATTTCTTAAAGCCCTAATCTCTAGCTTATCTGCTCGGGAGTCATTAATTTGGCAGAAAATAATCCTCCCATTGAAAAGCTTCAAATTAGCCCTTTTCTTTTTTTCACTCCTAGTACTATTCTCCGCATGCGAGAAGGAAGAAGCTGTTGAGACAAAGAATACCACAAATCCTCCTTCCTCAGATTCTAGTTATGTGCAGTATGGCGTCCCCTTTGCGCATCTACCCGCGAGTGAAGACCTGATAATTTATGAGGTAAACCTGCGGGCTTTTAGCAGCAGTGGTGATTTACAGGGGGTGATAAACCGCTTAGATGAGCTGCAAAGTTTAGGGGTAAAGGTAATTTGGTTAATGCCGATCCATCCCATTGGCGAGGTGAATTCGGTAAATTCTCCTTATTCCGTTAAAGACTTTAAAGCCGTCAGTTCCGAATATGGCAGCTTTGCGGATTTACGCACTTTAAGTGATGAGGCGCATAAGCGCAATATGGCCATCATGATGGACTGGGTAGCCAATCATACGGCTTGGGATAATGAATGGATGGCCAATAAAGAGTGGTATACCCAAGATGCCACGGGAAATGTAATACATCCACCGGGTACCAATTGGCTCGATGTGGCGGATCTTAATTTCAATTCTATGGAAATGCGTCTAGCCATGATTGACGCCATGAAATATTGGATCTTAGAAGCTAATGTGGATGGCTTTCGTTGCGATTATGCCGATGGGGTGCCTTTCGATTTTTGGAAGCAAGCCCTAGATAACCTAAAGGCAATTCCTAATCGTAATTTGGTCTTTTTAGCGGAAGGGGCGCGAGCCGATCACTTTGACGCTGGCTTCGATTTAAACTATGGCTGGAATTTTTACGGGGGCCTAAAAAATGTCTTCAACGGTCAATCGGCCAATCGCTTGTGGAACATCAATAATGAAGAGTATAAGAATGTTACTGCGGGTAAAAACATCTTGCGTTTCAGCACCAACCACGATGAATCGGCTTGGGATAATACGCCGATGGTTCTTTTTAATGGTAAAGACGGCGCATTAGCGGCATCGGTAATTTCATTTTACATGGGCGGGGTGCCTTTAATCTATACAGGGCAGGAGGTAGGCCGGCAAAGTCAGGTGCCCTTTTTCTCCAATTCTCCCATTAATTGGAATGCCAACCCCGATATGCTGCAGGAATATCAAGATCTACTCGCCCTTTACAGTCAATCGCCCAGCTTACGAAAAGGAAGCATTAACAATTATCCGGACGTGGATATTGTCGCATTTACCAAAACTTTGGCGAATGAAGAGTTTTTAGTGCTCGTTAATGTTAGAGATAATATAGTGAACTATTCCCTGCCCAACGCTTTGCAAAATTCGCAGTGGATTGATGCGCTTAGTGGCAACACGATTAATTTGGGGACCACACTAGCTTTGGCGAATTACCAATATCTTGTGTTAAAGAAATAAGATCGATTAAGCAGTGGACTACGAGCTAAAAACATTGGAGATAAAAGGACGGGTGGTTTTTCAAAAGCTACAAGTGCCTAGCTTTGAGAGGATACCGAAGGAATATCACGAAAATGAAGCCTGCTTTGTATTTGTAAATCAAGGCGCCTTTCAAGTGCGCGCCCAAACCGAAATGGTGCAGCTAAATCCCAAAAAATGGCATGCTGGCCAAATGCCTCAATTACTTTTATGAATCGCTTAAAAAGCATGACGAAGCCTTTGATAATGTGGACGTTTTGGGCATTATGCTGTAACCCGAATTAATTAAAGATTTATTCGATTTCGATATTAACCAATCTACCCATCAGGTAAACTACAACCTGAAGCAAGTGGAGGTGCATCAGCTACTAAGGCATTATCGCGATTCTGTGATGATTTTGCTAGAAAACCCCGAATTAGCCGATGAAGAATTACTAAAAAGTAAACTACGCGAATTTATCATTCTCATGACCAAAACCACGCAGGCCCCTTCTGAGCTTGACTTTTTGGCCTCTATGTTTAAACCCAATTTCGCCAAATTCGAAGAGATTATTCAAAGCAATTTATACAGCAGTCTAAGTCTAGAAGAGCTCGCCAATCTCAGTCATATGAGCATATCCACCTTCAAACGAAAGTTTAAAGAAGTCTATCAAGAAAGTCCTCAAAAGTATCTCAACCACAAGAAAATCGATAAATCCCTTCTCCTTTTAAAGAAGCAAGAAATACGTATTTCCGACGTGGCTTACGATTTAGGTTTTGAATCGCTCACTACTTTTAATCGCGTTTTTAAGCAACAAACGGGTAAAAGCCCTTCCGAATATCGTTTGCAGCTGAGCTAATTTGCTTAGTTATTGAGCCTTGCAGTAAAAGTTCGCTCCGCCCAAAGCATCACTTTTGTTTTGCAATTAACACAAAGCAAAACAGCATGACCAATAAAGATTTCAAGAATAAATATGGCGATTGGGCCCTAATAACGGGCGCAACTTCGGGCATAGGCGCAGAGTTGACCAATCAAATTGCGGCCAAGGGCCTTAATATAGTTTTGGTGGCACGTAAAGAAAAAGAATTAGCCCAACAGGCGGCCTCCTTGCAAAAAAGGTACGGGGTGAAAACCAAATACATTTCTGCCGATTTAGCCACGGCCGAAGGCTTGGAAAAGGTGAAGCAGGTAGATGAAAAAATCGGACTATTAGTAAGCGCTGCGGGCTATGAAGTAAATGGTGCTTTTAGTAAAACACCGCTGGCTGGCGAGTTGAAAGTAATTCAATTAAACGTGGTGGCGACCCTCGAGCTTTGCCACCATTTCAGCCCCTTAATGGTAGAACGCGGCAAAGGCGGCATTCTCCTAATCGCCAGTTTATCGGGACAAATGCCCAATCCTTATTTCTCCAATTACGCGGGTTCCAAAGCCTATGTTTTAAACCTGGGTGTCTCGCTTTATGCCGAGTTAAAACCCAAAGGCGTTGATCTCACGATTCTCTCGCCCGGACTTACCAAAACCCCCATGACCGCTGACAATGGCGTAGATTGGAGTAAACCCCCCATGCAAGCCATGGAAGCGTCGGTAGTGGCAGAGTTCGGCTTAAATGGTTTAGGTAAACGCTTACTTTCGGTGCCAGGTGGAAAAAATAAAATCATGGCCTTAATGTCTAAACACAGCCCCCTCGCCATGCTAGCCAAAATGAACGAGAAGATGATGCGCAAAGCCATGCAGCCCAGTAAAATTTAAGTTTA
>PZPB01000001.1:0-76515 GCA_003045865.1 Bacteroidota bacterium
CAGCTGCACGATCTAGATTGGTCTTTTCCTTTTCTTGAAAATCTGAGACTATAATTTTACGCCGAACTCAGGTTTCAAGGCTTCTTGGGAGATGAAGCTGTGCGCTTTTCTTACATTCGCTAAAATTCCTTTAATGTGAAGCAGTTTTTCTTTTTTTTCATGCTTTTTTGGGTCTTTTCATCGCCTTTAAAAGCACAAGATTCAACTTTAGTAATCGGCCTTAAAACAACGCCCCCTTTTGTAATACAGGAAGCTAATGGCCGGCCGGCGGGTTTGTCCCTCGCTTTTTGGGAGTTAATTGACGATAAAATCCCTGCTCGGATAGAGTACCGCTGGTTTGATGATTTAGATGAGATGCTAAAAGCGGTAGCTAATAATGAGCTTGATTTATCTATAAACCCAATTACCGTTACCGAGAAGCGCATGGATAGTCTTGTTTTCTCGCAACCTTTCTTTATTTCGGGTACTACAGCAGCACGCAAAGAGGTGAGTTCGTGGACGGGCTTTTTTGAGAATTTATTTAGCCGTGACTTCTTTTCGGCTATTGCCATTTTAGCGGCGGTAATATTTGTCTTTGGCTTTATGGTTTGGCTATTTGAAAGGCGCAAGAACCCTGAGCAATTTGCTCCAGGTTGGCAAGGTATTTTAGATGGCTTTTGGTGGAGCGCGGTAACCATGACTACCGTGGGATACGGTGATAAGTCGCCCGTAAGTAGAGGGGGAAGATTGATAGGCTTAATATGGATGTTCTCAGCAATTTTGCTAATTAGCGGTTTAACCGCCGGGGTTGCCTCTGCTTTAACGGTAAATAATATTGAAAGAAAAATTAACGGCATTGAAGATCTTCGTCGTTTCGAGTCGGGTAGTATACGCGGTAGTGGTACCGCTGAGTATCTGGAAATTTACGGCCTACCTAATCGGTATTTTGAAGATGTGAATGCCGGTTTGGAAGCGGTGCAGAAGGGTGAAATTGATGTTTTCCTCTTTGATCGACCCATTTTGCAGTTTTATTTAGAACGGGGAGATTATCAAGATTTAGTATTGGACCATCGAAATTTAAAGACGGATTATTATAGTTTTACGTACCCAAAAGGCAGTCCTTTGCGGGAAGCGCTCGATCCGAAAATAGTGAGAGCACTAAAGTCGGATAGTTGGAATTTTATTTTAAGAAAAGCAAGTAGAAATGAGAATGATTAAAAAAATGAGTTTAGGCTTTATCGCCTTAGGAATGGTGGCTTGTAATGGTGGCCAAAATGCAGGAGATGAAAATACAAACCCAGTTGATAGCGCATCTGCGGAAGCAATAGAAGAGGTGATAAGTACAATGACTTTAGTGCCCCTATGGCAAAGCGATAGTACTTTAATTACCAACGAATCCGTTTTTTACTATGCAGAGGGTGACTTTTTATTAGTGAGTAATATTGAAGGAAAGCCAACAGAACTAGATGATAAGGGTAGTATTGCCAAAGTTAGTACTGATGGTAAAATTATAGATGCAGCTTGGGCTACAGGGATTAACGCACCTAAAGGTATGTGCGTATTAGGTGAGAAGCTATTCGTTAGCGATGTAAATCGGGTAATCGCAATATCGATGGAAAACACCGCCGATCGTGACTTCTACCCTATTGAAGGCGCACAATTTCTTAACGATTTAAGTACTGATGGTAAGGCAGTTTACGTTTCCGATATGGCTATGGGAACTTTACATCGCATTAAGGATGGGGTACTTAGTTTAGTAGCCGATAGTGTGGCTAGTTTGAATGGCCTATGCTACGCCGAAAACAAACTTTTTGGTCTTAATGCAGAAGGCTTAATAGAGTTTGATCTGCAGGATGGAACTTACCAAGTGTTAAACGACAAAGTACAAGGTGGTGATGGTTTGGTTTCTTTAGGCGACGGAAAGTTCATCGCTTCTAAATGGCAAGGAGAAATTTGGTTTATCGATGGCGAAGAAGCTTCACAAATGTTGAGCAGTCAAGAAGAAGGAATCCAAACAGCGGATATTGGCTTTAACCCAAATACCAATACGGTATATGTTCCCCGTTTTTTCTCTAATTACATTTCGGCCTTTACGCTTGTAAGCGAATAGGATACAGATGATTTATACTAATAAGCCCTAACATTTATATTGTTGGGGCTTATTTTTTTGAAGTAAAACGCGAGGTAGTTTTGCAAGAGATCTTCTATTGCGCATCTAGCGAAAGCGGCAAACTCAGGTTAAGAAGAATTTCAGGCCAAATTTAGCCCTTAGCGCCAAGTTTTTAGTTCTTGTGCTTTACGGTCTAAGAATACCTTTAGACCATATTTGGCGCTAACCCACCTTATTACTAGTAGTATAGCGGCTAGAGTTAAGATTAAAGGAAGGGAGTTGAGACGAAAGCCACTTGCAATGAAAGCCAGCAATGCAAAACCAAAAACTAGGCTTCCTATTTGGATGATCATTCGCAGGAACTCGGCTTCTAAATCAATATTAATGTAGCCATCGTTCTCGCTAATCTTTAGCTCTCCACTATTAAAGTGGATGAAAGGACCCCGTCTAAAAATTCTTCCAAAATGGAATAATTTCTGCTCAAATTTGAGCTCATTTTCACTTTCTGAGTAAAGGTGGTCAAGACCTTGTTCCAGAAGACCTTTTTTAAAAAAGGAATATACTTGAACGATATTTAGATTAATTGCTTCATCCTTTTTAATAGAGCTTCCAGTTTTAATAGTAAGCTTCATATCACTGCTTGGCTAACCATTGCAACCAGCGAAGAAATAGCTGATCATGCACAAAATAAGCCTGCTCATCGCGCTGAATTAGCTTAGTGCTTAGCAGATTTTGAAGGGCCCTTTCAATACTGCTTGCGGCGCCTAAATTATACTTTACCAAAAACGCAAAAGCATGCGGCTGCTCTACTCTTTCTTCTATGGCAATAGCCTGTAAAAGTTTCCATTGTAGAGCGGTAAAACGGTGTTGAAAGAGTTTGAAGAGAGGGTGAACCTCTTTTAATAAATTAACAATTGCCTCGGCTGCTTTTTCCTGTTTTTTGGCCAAAAGGGCATTCAGTAATTGTAAGTTACCTTGGCTAAATTCATAAAGTTCATGCTCAAAGGCAGATGGGTGCTCCCAAATATCTTCGGCGGAAGCCTTGGCAAGGGCGTGTTTTTCAAGCTTTAGTATCGAAGGTATTTTAAGAGAAGCATCGCTGTTAAGTAGCACTTGTATATTTCGCGCTTCGGTAAGGTGGCTAAAGGCTTCTAACATTCCTTTTTCTTGCAGGTCGAGGTTCCAGTCTTCAATGTGTTCAAAAATGAAAAGGAAATCCAGTCCCACTTGTTGTAGATGATCGGCCAATAGTTTTAAGCATTGGTGAAAATCCGCAAAGTTTTGCATGGTTACGTAGGCGGTCTCCTGGTAAAAACGGTTGAGCTGAAAGGATAAATTAGGCCTTTCTTGGGCCTGTTTTTCGAGCTCAGCAAAAAAGGCTTTTTTAAAGGTACCAAACTTTTGGCTGCTATTAAAAGTATAACGAAAGCAAATGCGACGATTTACCAATCGCTCTTCTAACCGGCTCAATAAAAAGCTGGCGCCATATCCGAGAGGGGCTTCGAGATGTAAGTTTTTACGATTCATAATCGCATCGTAAAGTTCCTCCAGTTTTTTCGCCCTAATTAAGGTTTTCATAGCTACCTTAATTAAACTCTGCCACGCACTTAAGCTCTATGGCAATAGGGGTGGGAAGCGCTGTAATAGCAATAGTCGTGCGACAAGGTTTGGGTTCAATATCTCTAAAGTAGTCGGCGTAAATACGGTTGAAAGTATGGAAGTCACGCTTCATATCTACTAAAAAAACTTGGACGTCTACTAGTTTATTCCAGCTGCTTCCGTGCTCGTCTAAAATGGCTTTTACATTTGCAAAAACGCTATGTACCTGGGCTTCAAAGTTAAACTCTTTGAAATTGCCATTATGGTCGAGGCTTAAACCTGGAACACCAGAGTCGTTAGCGTCGCTACCGGCAATGCGCGGACCAACGCCGCTTAAAAATAATAGTGATCCTGCCTTACGGGCCAAGGGATATAGCCCTACGGGCTTAGGTGCTTTACTCATAATTCAATTCTATGCTTCAAAAATAAGCAGCTAAGAGCAGCAGTGGAAATTAGGAGCGTATTTATTTTTAAGTCTAATTTTTTAGATCCTAATTTCTGTTTTTCAAAAAGGCTTCAATTTCGCGGCGACTGTAATTTTCAAGGTAGGGCCCGCGATATAGAGGGGGGTGTAATTCTTCCGTGGTGCTAATGGCTAGCTCATCTATACTAATGTCTAAATGTAATTTATAGTGGTGGGCTTGATACGGCACAATAAGGTCGAGCACATGCGAACCATTTAGTTCTTTTAAGGCAATGGGCTGTTCGTTATAGTCATATTTAACTAATTTCCAGTGATAGGTATAGCGGTCTTGATCGCTTAAGGCTCGCCATTTTCCATTCGTTTTTAGTAAGGCTTGATAGCGGTGGTGCATACCTCTAATAACTGGCTTGGCTACAGGTATAATACGAATTTGATCCAATGCTAAATTGTTACTTTCAGTAAGCATTAAAAAGGATTGTTTCTTTTCGCCGTCAAGGGTTTTTAAACCGTTAAAAGACACTTTAGTGCTAAAAATTTCATCCTGCCATGCTTCTAATAAGAAACCAATTTTGTGCTTTTTAAAATAGGGAGCATATTGAGCAGGACAGCTGTTTATAAACACATCCGCTCTCAATTTTATAAGGTCATCTTCATCTATTTGCTTAGGCAGTTTTTGATTCGGGTTGATATTAATTCCCACCGCATCGATAAAAGGCACCTGTTTTAAAATGTGTTTTATGTTTTCTTCGCAAAAGGGTCCTGAATCTATTTCAATGGAAATACTTCGACTTGGGTCGAGTTTTTTAATTTCAAAGGAAATGTCAGTGAGCCAACGGAGGTAAGCTTTGCGTTCAAAGTTAAGTTCTGGCTGATTGTGATAAAAACCAAGCTTGTTCCAACTTGCGCCCCCGAGATGCCAAGCGATGATGCTCTTTTCTCCCATTTTGTCGCTTACGCTATTTAGAATAAGCTCTTTAAGTGCGGCTAATTCTTTGAGGTCCTTTTCGAAGCTTTTTATGTGGGCCGTCCAGAAACTATACAGAATCTGATGTTCTGATTGCTCTGCTTGATTTAAGATGTTGAAATCGTAGAAGCCGGGCCCGGTGCGCTTAATAGTTTTCAGTCCTAATTGGTTCATTTCCCTAAAGTCGTTTTCCAAGGTTTCTCTGAAAAGGGGATTACGGGTAGCTTGCCAGTCGGAGCCCTTGTAATAGTTTACGCCAGCTAGCATTGGATAATCAAGAGGAGTGGAGGCATCTAACTCGTTTTGGGAAATTTGTGGCGTAGGGTATTCAGCAAACTTTCTTTTTTCCTGCAAGGGCTTTGGGAAGGGAAGCGTAGCACTTAAACAGCTAAAGTCTTTCACGATTAGTCCGCCAATTTGAGCAAAAGAATCCGAAAGGCTTTTGTAGTTGTTATATAATTCTTTATGATTTTCAAAGTGGCTATTGAGTTCAAGAATTACTGGCAATTCTAAACTATAGGCTTCGCTTACATATAATTTTTGAAAATCTTTATAAAGAGGACTTTCACCGGTAAGAGATTCGCTTAGGTCGGTTTTTAGCCAATCCACATAGGCTAAGCCTGGAAAAAAACGATCGATATTTTTTGGATCGCTAGCATGGTAAACGGAAATAATATTATTAACGCCCGACTTCCGGAAAAATTCATAGATGTAGCGCCAGGCCTGTCGATACTTTTTACCCAGGGCAATACGTTCAATGTCGGCAAGTCCAGCACAGAGTGAATCGAATGGTGGTAGGAAGGAAATTAATACCGGTTTTTCGTCACGCATTATTTCCTCCGCAAATTGCGATATTCGATTATTTTGCGACCCCAGAATAAGTTGATCGCAAAGCATCATTAAGTCGGCACTACTATTTAATTCAGATTGCTTAAAACTAATCAATGGATATTGGTTCTTAGCCCAAACCGCATTTAGGCCTTTCTGGAAATCGCTGATAGGTGCATTCCAGTAAAAATTGATTTTCTGAATATTACAGCTGCTAGTTTGGTTCGTTAGCCCCACTTGGTAAGTTGCCCCTAATAAGTTATTTACGGGGTAAACAGGCTTTTGGCCGACAGGTATATTTTCTATTTCTTTCAGTGAGGATTGCTGATAAAGAAGAACAATTATCGCAACTAAAAGCGGGGCAGCGGTATAACGTAAAACCACATAGCTGCGCCGGCGGAGACGCCAAAAACGGTCTTTTAAGAAGCGGGTGACATCATCTATTTTTTTGGCAAAAGCATGCTTTTCTAGATAACGACGATAGCGGTTTTGCATGCTTATCATAACCATAAAGGCCATGAAAAAAACATTCATTAAAGCAAAGCCTGCCATTATTAAATTATAGGGATTAAAGTCGCGTAATAGTCCGTAAATAATGGCTAAAATTGAAACTGCTGCCACCACAAGGTTGGGAATATTTAGGGCCCAGATATTTTCTTCCTTCCCATCTTTGGGGGTGGGGTTATAGGGAACTTTACGCCTTAAGATGGTGAAAATAAACCCTAGGGAGTGAATCCACCAAGTACCAATCATCATGAGACCGCCTTGTAGATGAAAACCTCTTTCGTCTTCTTCCATTACCCATTTTTGAACATAGTGGCGGATTATTAAAGTACTAGCGGTAAAAGGAACGCCCAAAAGAACAAAGTTCCATAAACTCATGGTCATTGGCTTTGCGCCAAGAATGAGAGACAGAATGGGAATTAAAAAGTTAATGAGGTAAATGAAACCGGTAAAATAGTTCCAAGGGAGAATACCATAGTGAATTTTCTGACGAAGATTTAATTTGCTAAAGATTTCTACATAAGTGGTAACCAATAATTCAAAAACTCCGCGCGACCATTTTAGTTGCTGCTGATAATAAGCAGAAAGGGTATTGGGCACTAAGCCGCGCGTTAGCATACGCGGAACATAGCTAGATTTCCAGCCTTTACCATGCAGTTTCATGCTGGTGTTCATGTCTTCTGCTAAACCGGGCGCATGTCCGCCAATGCTATCTAAAGCCGCTCTTCTAAAAGTACAATTTGCACCAATGGCTTGGGCGGTACCATAGCTATTCATGCTCATCATAATTGGCCCATAAAACTGAAAAGTTTGTTGAGCCGAGCCTTTGGCAATTATATTTTCATAGATGTTGTAATAACCCTGCACCACCTGCACAAAACCAGTTTCAGGATTATTAAAATGGGGTAATACCCAATCTAAAAAATCCCGCGCTGGAATATGATCGGGGTCGAGAATTAGGCAGATTTCCCCCCTGGCTTGTTGCAAGGCATTATTGATATTACCAGCTTTAGCATTCACTTTTATTTCTCGGGTAACATGCTTAACCCCTAATCTTTTGCACTGCTCAATTAAATAAGGGCTGTTTCCTTCATCGCAGAGATAAGTAGTATGGGGATAAGTAATTTTTTGGATGGCTTCCAGTGTTTCCACCAGCATATCGTAGGGTTCACCAGGCACAAAAGTGGTGAGGATGTCAACGGTATATTGTTTTTCTAAGATGGGGGTTTCTGGAACACGGATATCCCAGTAGTGATACCATTCATAGCTTATGCGAAGAACAATAAAAAGTAAGGCAAAAATAAGGGGGTAATAAAGTGGTTTAAAGCCAATGTACTCTTCTTGCAGAATGCCATAGGTAAAAAGCCCTGCGCTAATTACGCCGATGAGAATCATAGTTCTCAATAGCCACCTTTGCTTAAAGGTAGGGGCGATTACAGGACTAGGTCTTCTATTCTGGTACCACATAGAAAGGAAGGTTTACACTGCTAAAGTTTCCGTGGCCGTCGGTAATTTTTACAAAGAGGCGGTAAGGACCAGGTTTTGAAGGGCTGTTAAAACGTATTTTCCCTTCTTTGGTGATAGGAGAAAATACCGTGTTTTCAAGCGCAGCGGAGGTCTCCTTTAACGAAAAACCAGTCTTCGGTGCGGATGTTCCAATGGTAATTTAAACTGTCCTTTTCAGGGTCGCTGGCAATTACCTTGGCGAAGTGAGCAGTGGAGGGTTCTAATAGTAACTCATTGGCATTAAAAATCGAGTCGATACTTAATAAACCAACCTTTGGGGGACGATTGGTTTTTAACTCTTTACCAAAGCTTTCAGCAAGCTTAAAGTACATCTCGTTTTTTTCCCCTTCTTGTGAAAACACATTAAACCAAGTATGGGTTTGTTCTTGTCGCCAACCCCAAAAGAAGGCGAGTGAACCTAAAAAAGCGGGATTGTCTTTTGGTAAAATGCTATCGTAAATGGCAGCGAGTCGCTCGGCTTTTTGACTGCTATTAATTTCGCCAGGTGTTCCCCAAACGGTCCCATCAGATTCCCAAGGGCCGTTTTCGCCAAACTCTCCAATTACAAAGGGTTTGTTAAAAAGCCAAGTCCACCTATCGCGATCTGCTTCTAGTTGGTTTAAACGCCCAAAGGTATTGACATAAACCAAGTCTATATTGCGAATTTTTAATCCAAAATTTAAGATAGCTTTATTGCCATAATTAGCGAAAGCTGTACCTACTGGATGATTAGGATCTCCACTTTTAAGAGAGTCTAAAATTTGATTGTAGCCTCTAGCAAATCCCCAATCTTTAATATTGTAGTAAATTAATTCATTGCCTAGGCACCAACTAAGCAAGGCAGGGTGATTGCTGTATTTTTTAGCAAAAGCCTTTAATTTTTGGGATGTCTCAGCCACTACACTATCATTGGGGTAGAACCACTTAGAGTTACTTTTTGGAAGCCAAATTCCGGCTATAACGGCGATATTTAAGCTTTGCGCTTCGTCTAAAATAGCCCCCAAATTCGTAGTGTCATAAGTGCGGATGCAATTGCCGCCAATATCCGCAAGCTCTTTTAATCTTACTTCTCCAGAAACTCCTTTAATAATAAAAGGCTCGCAATTGCGGATAAGCTGAAATTTATCGCCCGTTTTTTCTATATAAACGGTTCCTTTACTTTGTTCAGAAGGTGAGCAGGCAGGCCATAAAAAACTGCTAAGCAGGACCAAAAATAGATTTCGAGCAAGTTTTTTTGTCAATGTAATGGTCCCATAAAAAGCAAGGTAAATCTAAACAGTGTTAAAAATACTATAAAGGAAGAGATTATTGCGAGTTACAGCGTTTAATAAAAGCCAATTGATCACCTGAATTAAAATCTGGGATGTTTCTATCAATAACTTTAAGGCCCCCATTTTGATTAATTAAAAAGAGCGGTATTAGTCTACCGTCCATTTCTTTCACTAAATTTTTGTAGTCCTGTTGGCTTTCGCAAGATGCCTCTTTCACATGATCGGCTTGCCTAATCGATTGCGCCAGGTTTAAGTAATCAACTGTGGCGGCAAAAAGTACATTTATCGGCAAACGAATATCGCCAGCTTCTAATTCTTTTTTGCTGCTAAGGCGGAATACGTGGTTCTCACCAAATTCATCTTTGTAAAAATTACAAGAGAGGTTATTAATATCAGCACTAGAAGTGAGGGCCATTAGCTTTCCAATATTGGTAAGGTCCAAATCTTCCAATACGCTATCACTGAGAATGCTACCCTCATAAACCTCAAAACCTAATTTTTGCGCTTCTTTTAAATTGTTTTTAGAAGTATCCGCTAACAGTACTTCTATGCCTTTATTTTTAAGATACGTTCCTAAAAAGCGTGCGTTTTCATTGGCCCCAGCAATTAAAAAACCTTGGGGTTCTTCGCGTTCAACCTTTAGTAAGCGTGCGATATATTTGGAACTAGCCCCTTGAATTACAACCGTTCCCACAATCATCATAAAAGTGAGAGGCAGTATGAGTTCTGCTTGCTCATGGTTAATGCTAGCGTCGGTATTATTGCTCAGCTGTAAAGCAAATAAAGAAGCCACTGCAGCCGCTACAATTCCTTTGGGCCCTACCCACGACATAAATAAAATCTCGCGCCAATTGAAATCAGAACGAATAGTGCTTATCCAAACAATTAAGGGACGAAGGCCAAAGGTTACTACCGCAAAAAGTATCAGTGAAGCCTGACCAAGTTTTTCAATTTGACTGATATCAATTCTACTGGAAAGTAGGATAAATAGCACCGAAATAAGAATGATGCTCACGTCTTCCTTAAAAGATAAAATTTTCTTGAGATTTTGCACCCTCACATTGGCTAGAATAATCCCCATAAAAGTGGTCGACATCAGGCCGGCTTCGTGGGCAATAAACTCGGCAAAGGTAAAGGCCATAATAACCATTCCTAAGGCCATAACATTGCGTAAATAGGCGGGTAAACGATTTTTCTCTAGCAACCAACGCAGGAAAAAAGCAGCCAAGGCCCCTACAAACATACCGGACGAAACGGTAATGAAAAATTCTTTAAAAACCTCTACGGTATTCGAATTCCCGAGGTCGCTGGTTTGAATAAATTCATAAACCAAAACAGCAATTAATGCTCCCAAGGGGTCAATTAAAATCCCCTCCCATTTCAGCACACTATTAATGCGCATGTTGGGCCTAACATTTCGTAAAATGGGAATAACAACGGTAGGCCCGGATACGATAATTAAAGCACCAAAAAGGAAGGCCAACCGGTAGTCGAGCCCCAGCAGATAATGGGCGGCAAAACCCCCACCGAAAAGGGTTATTATGGGTCCAACAATTAGGAGGTTTCGCACCACACGGGCTTGATCGCGAATTTCCCGCAGCTTCAGGGTTAATCCACCTTCGAAAAGAATTACCCCTACCGAAATCGAAACAAAAGCAAAAAGTAGGTCGCCCGAAAAAATGTCGTCACCGTCTAATATTTTTTCGCCATCAGGACTAAAAAGAGTAGAGGCTGGACCCAGGGCTAAGCCAATAATAATTAAAGGAAGAATGGCCGGAATTTTAATTTTCCACGCCAACCATTGTGCGAAAACGCTTAAAATTAAAATACTCGCTAATTCGGCCATTCCCTCCATTCAACTGTAATTTATTAGGTGTTAAAATTTATTTCAATAATGTGCTAGCTAGTTCTTTTGCAAAGCTTTTAATCTCATCTCTTAGAACTCGCAGTTCTTGCAAACGTTCGACTCCACCAAAGCCTTCAATTTGGCTAAAATTAGCATAAAAAACTGGGCATTGCTCCGTTTTCAAATCGGCTTCAAGCATTATATTTTCTGCGCAAAATAAAATGGCATTGTAGGGATAAGCCTCAACTTCCTTTAATGTTTTAGAAGTTTGCCCGGCGATTACATAGCCGTCTTCGGCCATTATGCGAATGGCTTGGGGATCAATGCCTGTGGCTTCTTTGCCTGCACTAATTACTTGAGCTCTCTTATTCAGTGCTTTAGCTAGGTAGGCTTCTAGTATCTGACTACGAATAGAATTATGGTTATCTACTATTAGAAGTTTTAGCAAAAGGAAATATTTTATTCTGGTGGTTTTGAGGGGGAAGTTAATTATTATTGCTGCAATATTAGAATAGAAATTATAAAAGCCTAGAATGAAAATATATACAAAGGGGGGTGATCAAGGCGAAACGTCTTTAATTGGTGGGGCACGCGTTTTAAAAAATCATAGCCGCATAGAAGCCTATGGTACTATTGATGAGTTGAATGCTATTATTGGTATCGTGCGCGATTCGTCTCAGAACGCATCTGCCGACGAGCAATTAGAAGCCGTGCAGAATATTCTTTTTAGCATAGGTTCGGCTCTCGCTGCCGCAGATGGCCATAAAATGCAATTGCCCGACTTCGAGGAAACAGCAATTAAAGATTTAGAAAAGGCAATAGACCTAATGGATGAGGAATTAGAGCCGCTGCGAAATTTTATTTTACCCGGTGGCGATTTAGCTTCCTCCTATTGCCATTTAGCCCGCACTGTATGTAGAAGGGCGGAAAGAAAAGTGGTGGCCATGCAACAAGAGCTTCAGGTAGAACCCAAAATTGTAAAATACTTAAATCGCCTAAGCGACTACTTTTTTACTTTAGGGCGGTTTTACACCAAATTAAACAGCGGCAAAGAAACTCTTTGGAACCCTCGTAAGGCTTAAAGCTCTTTTATTGGAACGCTAAAGCGAATAATCTTTTCAACATTTTAGCATAATGTAGAAGATTACTGGATTTTTATTGGCACTATTAGCTAATATAACTTGCTCAGGTGAAAGAAAAAATTATTTTTGCAAAAAATTAGCGCCTAAAATACTAAAATATGTATTGGACTTTAGAACTTGCTAGCTATTTAAGCGATGCTCCTTGGCCAGCTACAAAGGATGAATTGGTGGATTATTCCATTAGAACAGGTGCCCCTTTAGAAGTGGTGGAAAACCTACAGGCCATGGAAGAAGAGGAAGAAGAGGTGTATGAGTCTATCGAAGACATCTGGCCCGACTATCCCTCCGAGGAAGACTTCCTGTGGAATGAGGATGAGTATTAAGTAGCAACATTAATAATCTTGCAAAGGCTGTCATTTTATGATGGCCTTTTTTTTTCACTTTAGTTCAAATTGAACTTATCGCGCTATATCTAAACTGCTTTGTTTGGTAGCACTCCATAGAGTTTGCCGCCAATTTTTCGTCCACTTTGTTTTAAGTGCCATTGCTTTGAATGCTCCGAATCTTAATATTTGCAAGGGGGCTGAGGCGTAATTTTACGTCGGTCTCACGTTTTTAGCTTCGGAATGCTTAACATTAAGGGCCTCTAATATAGCCTTGTATAGTTCCCCAGATTTAAAGGGCTTGGTAACATAAGCAGAGAAATCATTATTCTTAACAATGTGCTTGGTTTCTGCTAGCACATCTGCCGTTAAGGCAATATTGGGTGTTTTTCTGTTGGGATTTAGAGAGTTTTTAAAGATTTCACTTGCCGCCATAATGCCGTTTTTCTTGGGCATTTGTATGTCCATTAAGATTACATCGTACTTTTTGTCTAAGCTTTTCCGTAAAACATCTTCCCCATCACTTGCTATTTCGAAAGAATTCCAGTCCCCATGGAGCTATAACCAACATTAAGATTGTCCCCGTAAAAACCTAGGGCAATTACCGTGTTGTTTTTTAGCTCGCGATTGTTGTTTGGGAGTAGCGTTTCTTCAAATTTGGTCCCGTCACCTGCCAATCCGCCAGTAAATTTACAGTGATTGTCCAGTTTGTCACGCATGCTAATTACCAATTGGGAGCCATTTATATTCAGACCATCCGATAAAACGAAGACATGTTTTAGTTTTTCTTGAGGGAATGATTCTAATTAGGCCGCTCCCGGTATATAATTTCTGTTTTTTCAAATTCAATAAAGGGGATACTAGCCGTGTTTTCTTTAACCATAGACTGGCCAATTTCCCCAGCAGTGCTGCAGCCTGCCAATGTTGCTTGCGGAAATGCTTGGCGTATTTCTTGACCAACAATGGATTTTTGTAATAATTCTCGATTGGAGAAAACTAAAATCAAATTAGGATTCAATCCGACTTTGTGAAAGTCAATAGTAGAGCTTGCATTGAAAAAGACTTGTTTGGCTTTCATGTATGGAGGATTGTCGCTTAAAATTAGTGATACTGCTAATAAAATTATGAATCAATCATTTTTTTTTAACGGAAGCCCTTTAAATTACCGCGCCGCAAGCCTTTTATGTAACTTTGCGGCTATTGGTTAGATACAAAAGCAATCAAATTATGTTGGGAAATTTTCTCGCTAAGATATTCGGAGATAAGAGTGCAAAAGATATGAAAGCCTTAAAGCCTATGATAGAGGCTGTAAATGCGGAATATCAAAAACTGCAAAGTTTAAGTAACGATGAGCTAAGAGCGAAAACTATAGAGTTTCAAGCAAGAATTTCAGAATACATTTCCACAGAGGAAGCGGAGATTTTAGAGCTTAAAGATAAAATTGAAATCGAAGAAGATTTAGAAACCAAGGAGGCTTTTTATGCTCAGGTAGACGATCTTGAAAAGAGAATTACTGAAAAAATTGAAGAAGTTTTAGAAATCATTAAGCCTGAGGCTTTTGCGGTGGTTAAAGAAACGGCTCGTCGTTTAAAGGAAAATGATACGCTTGAAGTTACCGCCAGTGAAATGGATCGCAGTTTAGCACCTAAACTAGATGCTGTACAAATTTCGGGTGATAAAGCCATTTGGAGCAGCACTTGGTCGGCTGCTGGCGCAGAATTAGTTTGGGATATGTTGCATTATGATGTGCAGCTTATTGGGGGTTCGGTTCTTCATAAAGGTTCTATCGCCGAGATGGCCACGGGTGAAGGAAAAACATTGGTATCTACTTTACCGGTTTATTTAAATGCACTGCCACAACGAGGGGTGCACGTAGTAACGGTTAACGATTACCTCGCTCGTCGTGACTCAGAATGGATGGGGCCTATTTATCAGTTCCATGGTTTATCGGTAGATTGTATCGATCGCCACCGTCCCAACTCGGAAGAACGTCGTGCAGCCTACCGCGCGGATATTACTTACGGTACAAATAACGAATTTGGTTTCGATTACCTGCGCGACAATATGGCGAGCAGCCCTGAAGATTTAGTGCAGCGCAAGCATAATTTTGCCATTGTAGATGAGGTAGATTCTGTTTTAATTGATGAAGCCCGTACACCCTTAATTATTTCAGGCCCTACCCCACAAGGGGATCGTCAGGAGTTTAATCAGCTTAAACCTCATGTGGCCAAATTAGTAGAAGCACAAAGAGCTTTTGTAAATCTTCAGTTAAAAGAAGCGCGCGAGCTAATTGCGTCGAGCGATAAAAATGACAGAGAAGAGGGTGCCAAACGGTTACTGCGAGTTTACCGTGGTATGCCTAAAAATAAAACCCTCATTAAGTTTTTAAGTGGGGAAGGCATGAAAACCTTGCTTCAAAAAACGGAGAACAACTTCATGCAGGAGCAAAGTAAAAATATGCACATTATTGATGATGAGCTGTTTTTTACCATTGACGAAAAGAACAACCAAATTGATCTTAGCGATAAAGGGATTGCTCTAATTTCGAGCGATACGGAACCAGACTTTTTCATTTTAGAAGATATTTCTACCCAATTATCTGCCCTTGAGGCGGAAGGCCTAACGGCAGAAGAAAAAGCAAAAAAGAAGAGCGATGTAATGCGCGAATACTCGATAAAGAGTGAGCGTATTCACACGATGAACCAATTGCTTAAAGCGTACACCTTATTTGAAAAAGACGTGGAATACGTTTTAATGGATAATAAGGTTAAGATTGTAGATGAGCAAACCGGTCGTATTATGGAAGGCCGTCGTTATTCCGATGGTTTACACCAAGCGATTGAGGCCAAAGAGAATGTAAAAATTGAAGCGGCCACCCAAACCTATGCTACGGTTACCTTGCAGAATTATTTCCGCATGTATAATAAGCTTAGCGGTATGACCGGTACCGCCGAAACAGAAGCGGAAGAACTATGGGACATCTATAAATTAGAGGTTACCGTAATCCCAACCAATAAACCCATTATACGTGATGATCGCGAGGATATGGTTTTCCGCACGAAGCGTGAAAAGTTTAATGCGATTATTGAAGAAATTGCTCGCTTAGTGGAGCAAGGTCGCCCCGTTTTAGTGGGTACAACTAATGTGGAGATTTCTGAAGTACTAAGCCGGGCCCTAAAATTGCGGAAAGTGCAACACAATGTGCTTAACGCGAAGCTTCACCAAAAAGAATCTGAAATTGTTGCGGAAGCGGGTCAACCTGGCCGCGTAACTATTGCTACCAACATGGCTGGTAGGGGTACGGATATTAAACTAAGCGATGAAGCAAAAGCCGCGGGCGGTTTAGCAATTATTGGTTCGGAACGTCACGATTCTCGTCGCGTTGACCGTCAGTTAAGAGGTCGTGCTGGTCGTCAAGGTGATACAGGTAGCTCGCAGTTTTTCGTGTCTTTAGAAGATGATTTAATGCGTCTTTTTAATTCCGAAAGAGTTGCGAAGATTATGGACCGCATGGGACTGGAAGAAGGTGAGGTAATTCAGCATAGCATGGTTACCAAGAGTATTGAAAGAGCCCAGAGAAAAGTAGAAGAAAACAACTTCGGTACCCGTAAGCGTTTGCTAGAATACGATGATGTAATGAACTCGCAAAGAGAGGTAATTTACCGTCGTCGTCGCCATGCCTTATACGGTGAGCGTATGCAGGTAGATATTGCCAATATGTTCTACGATACAGTAGAGTCTATCGTTAGCGAGAATCAACCCGCTAAAGATTTCGAAAACTTTAAACTCGATTTACTGCGTGTTTTCAGTATTGAAAGCCCTGTCGATCAAAGCGCCTTTGAGAAAACTAATACTGATGAATTGGTTAGTCTTTTACACAATGAGGTATTAAAGGCCTACACCATTAAAAACGAGCGCATTGCCGAAATGGCCATGCCCGTGATTAAAAATGTATACGACAATCAAAAAAATCAGTACCAAAATATAGTAGTGCCCATTACCGATGGTCAAAAGGCCGTGCAGGTAGTTACCAATTTAGAGAAGGCGGTTAGTAGCCAGGGTCGTCAGCTTATTCGCGATTTCGAAAAGGGAATTTCCTTAGCGATGATTGACGATAAGTGGAAAGAGCATTTACGCGACATGGACGATTTACGTCAGAGTGTAGGAACGGCCCAATACGAGCAAAAAGATCCACTTTTAATCTATAAGTTCGAAGCTTTCGAACTCTTTAAAAGTATGATGGAAAACCTAAATCGTGAGGTAGCGTCTTTCTTGTTTAAAGGTTCTTTACCTACTCAGCAGGAGGCTCCGCAGGTTCAGCAAGCAGCAGCACCACGCAAAAGCGCCTACGATAAAATGCAAACTTCCCATCCACAATTAAATACTAGTGGTGGGGGTGAGCAAGGACCGCCCGAAGCACCGAAACGTCAGCCGATGGTGGCCGACAAGAAAGTAGGTCGTAATGATTTGGTTACGGTGCAAAACCTTAGCACTGGTGAAAAACAAGAAATGAAATATAAAAAAGCGGAAGGCTTAATTGCCTCACAAAAGTGGATTTTAATCGACTAAGCTTAAGTAATATACTGTATCAAAGGCCGCATTTATGCGGCCTTTTTTATTGATAATCAATATCTTGGGAAATATTTAATATATTTAGACAACCAATAAAGAAATCACTCGTCTATATTATAAGAACCTAAGTGTTGAACTCTAATTCCGAGCATATAATCCGATTAGAAGATTTAGAGGACTATTTAAAGCCTAAAGAAATTCTTCTTAACTCTTCCGAGCAAGAGCTGGTGTTGGCTTGTGCAAATGGCAAAGCCGCTGCACAGAAAAGGGTTTACGAATTATTTGCAGGTAAGATGCTCAACATCTGTCGCCGCTACGCAAAGGATAAAGACCACGCCCAAGATTTAATGCACGACGGCTTTATCAAGGTTTTTATGAATATCCAAAGTTTTAAGGGTCAGGCAAGTTTGCAAACTTGGATTACCAGGATAATGATTAACAACAGCATTAGCGCCATTCGAAAGGAAGTGCGCAAGGGAATAAAAGTGAGTTTGGAAGATATTCAAATCGCGGAATCTGAAATTGTATACTTCGAGTTAGAGGATCAGCAAAACCTAAGTGCTACTGAGGTATTTAAAAAAATAAACGAGTTGCCCCTAGGGTACAAAACTGTCTTTAGTATGTATGTTTTAGATGGCTATACCCACCGAGAAATCGCCACTGAACTTGATATTACGGAAGGAACCAGCAAGAGTCAATTGGCCAAAGCCAAAAAGATGCTTGCCCGAAAACTAAGAGAAGCCCAGTGAACAAAAAGTTTACAGATATCGAAGATTTTATTCGCGAGAAGCTTAGCTTTCTCGATGGAGCTCCCACGAATGATTGGGCCGATTTCGAGCGCAAACTGAAAAGAGCGGTCTTTTTACGTCGCTTAAAAAGAGCAACAGGGGTTGTTGGCTTAATGCTGCTTTTATTTGCAGGCCAGCAGTATTTCGATTTTTACACCACACAACAGGCTTTAAAGGCCAAAAGCAATCGCATAGAATTTAGCGCTAAGCCAACAACGAGCTTTAGCAATCAGCATTACAGCGCTTCCGCAGATGGGTCTCTTTTAGATAAGCAGTCTATAAGTAATAGCGAAACAGCCAAGAATAATTCTTCAAGTACTAGCCAAAATGCGGACTATTTAGCCATGGCAAATTCTGATAAGGATAATCTCGCTTTGAAAACCACGGCTCAAAAAAACGCATCTGCGCAAGCAAAAAAAGTACAAAGCAAGAAAGCAACAGAGGAAGAGCCCCTTGTTTTCGAATACAGCGAAAAAGTAACCAATATTAGTTCTACTGGCTTGGCTTATGTCGATAATTTGCTGAATGATTATCGCCGACCAACCATGGACTCTGAAAGTATTGTGCCTAGCGATAGTAAGGACTTTTTTAGCCGTAAAACCAAAAAGAAAATTTATATCAGCCCTTTACAGGAGAAAGACCCTTGGAGCTATAGCCTTAATATTTACCCCAACTTTGCCTTCCGTAAGTTTAGTGTAGACCCAAATAAACGAGCACGTTTACACAGCGACTTTATTGATGCTATGGTAAACTCTGAGGCTTCGGGATTAAACTTAAACTTGGGTTTTGAGGTAAATAAACGTATCGGATTAATCACCTATGTAAATACGGGCGTTGAATACATCCGCAATAGCTATCTCGCCGAGTTTGACTTTGTGAATTTTCGCAATGCAAACATTGATTACAGCACGGGTGAAATTACCAGCTACACCATGCGCAAAGATCCTAACCGTATAGTATTTAGCAATACCAATAGTTTTCATTACTTAAACTTCCCCTTTAGCATTAGTCACCAGCCATGGGCTTCTGAAAATGTGCGGATAAACCTTGAAGTAGGCTTTAGCGTTTTGTATTTTCTTAAAGCTCAGGGATCTACTATTGATTATCGTAACCTAGAAGTTATTGCTTTATCGGAAAGAGATTACCGTAAGTTTATTGGCTCTAGTAGTCTTAAAATAGGCTTGCAGTACTATGTGAATCCTAAGTTGAATGTTGGTTTAGAGCCTACTTTAATGTATTTCACTAATAGCATCTACACCGAAGAATATCCTTTTGAGGTTATCCCTTACAGCATGGGTTTAAATGTAAACTTGCAGTTGAAACTCTAAGTATTTTTGTACGCATCTACCGTAGAGTGATTTAACAAAAACTCCCCAGAATTTAAAGCTTAGCTAAGCGCTCAATGGCGGATTCGATGGTCGCTTGGTTTTTAGCAAAACAGAAACGGATGGTTTTAGTATTATCGGGTGCTAAATAAAAAGGACTGAGGGGGATTCCCGCCACGCCTTTTTCGGTGCAAAGCCATTCACAAAACTCAAGGTCTTTCTGGTCGCTTATTGCGGAATAATCGAAAAGTTGAAAGTATGAACCGAAACTTGGTAAGGGTTTGAAGGCCGTGTGTTGGATAATTAGTTTTTCTAAAAAGGCCTGCTTTTCGCCGTAAAAAGCGCCAATTTCAGAGAGATTAATCTGACCTAAATAATCGGCTAAAGCCAATTGCACGGGATGGTTAACACTAAAAACCTGAAACTGATGCAGCTTTTGAAACTCTTTCATGAGGGCAGCAGGAGCCATGCAGTATCCTACTTTCCAACCGGTAGAATGGGTGGTTTTCCCCAAAGACCCCACTACAAAACTGCGTTCCGCTAAAACGGGATAAGCTCTCACGCTGCGATGTTTAGCACCATTAAAGACAATGTGCTCATAAACTTCATCGGCTAAGATTAAGATATTGCTATTACGCACAAACTCTTGTAGCTTTTGATAGTCTTCATCTTGCCAAACCGCTCCACTAGGATTGTGGGGCGTATTGATAATCAACATTTTAGTGCGGTGATTCAACAATAGCTTAAACTGCTCCCAGTCGATCGCGTAATTAGGATGCGCCAACTTTACGGTAATAGCCGTACCGCCATTCAGCTCAATCATTGGGATATAAGAATCATAGGCTGGGCTAAAAACAATCACTTCATCACCTTCGCGGATACTAGCCGCCAGTGCGGTAGCAATCGCTTGTGTGGCGCCCGCCGTAATTGTAATTTCTTTATCGGCTTGGTAATTACAACCGTGTTGGGCATTGGTCAGTTCGCAAAGTTTTTCTCGTAGGGCTAAAGCGCCTGCCATAGGTGCGTACTGATTGTAGCCTTTTTCCATGTAGTGATTTACCAAACCGACCAGCTTGGGGTCAACGGCAAAATCGGGAAAGCCTTGCGAAAGATTTATCGCTTGATGCAGATTGGCTAAGGCCGTCATTTTACTGAAAATGGACTCACCAATATGATTCAGCTTACCTGTGAAACCGAGACTTTTAGTAGAACTTTGCATGGGGAGACTAAATTTATTGCTTCAAAACTTTTGTGCTTGTTCTTTGTTTTAGAGGCTATGAAGAGTATTGTAGAAGATCAAATAGTAGAGCTCAAATATACCTTACGCGAAGGTGGTGAAAATGGAGCGATTTTGGAAATTATGGATGAACATTGGCCCTTGAAGTTCTATTATGGCTCAGGACAAATGTTAAAGGCTTTTGAATCAGCACTCCAAGGCTTAATGGAAGGTCAATCTTTCTCATTTACTCTGAAACCGGAAGACGCTTACGGCGTTTTAGATTTCGCACAGATTAAGGAAATTGCCTTTAAGGATATGCCCGAAAGCGAACGTTTTCCCAACAAAGATTTTGAGGTGGGCGATCGTTTGGTTTTTAATATCGGTAGTAGCGATGAGCGTTTAGGAACCATTAGTGAAGTAATGGGGCATTCGGTTTTAGTGGATTTCAATCACGCACTAGCGGGAAAAGATTTGCATTTTTCGGGTCAAGTACTGTATATCCGCGAGCCCCGTAAGGATGAAAGTGCGGCCAAACGCTATATAGAACCTAACGGCATTCGCTCTGATAGTCGCCTGCGCCCAGAGTAAATTCGCATTTCGCTTTAAGCAGATGCGTGCTTATTGAGCTAATGCTTTAGCGTACCTTCGTGGCTTAATATTTTTTATGAATTTCCTTTCGGTAGAGCGCGTTTCAAAGAGTTTTGGTGCACGAGTGTTGTTTAAAGAGATTTCCTTTGGTTTGGCCGAAGGGGAAAAAGCTGCTTTGGTAGCCAAAAATGGTAATGGTAAAACGACCTTACTGAAAATCCTTTCCGGCACCGAACAAGCCGATACAGGTATTGTATCTTATCGCAAAGATATTAAGGTGGAATTCCTGCATCAGGACCCCGAATTAGATGCCGATAAAACCATACTTGAAAGTGTTTTAAGCAGCGACAACCCTAGCACAGCAGCCATTGTTAATTACGAAAGAGAGTTGGCTAAAGGCACTTACGGTGACCAATACCAAAGCGCTTTCGATGCCATGGAACGCCTAGGCGCTTGGGACTTTGAAGGGCAGGTAAAAACCATTCTTGGTAAGCTAGGTTTACATGAAACGGAATTAAAAATTGGACCCCTTTCAGGTGGTCAAAAGAAAAGGGTTGCTCTTGCGAAAATTTTAATTTCTCAACCGGATCTTTTAATTTTAGATGAGCCCACCAACCACCTCGATTTAGACATGATTGAGTGGCTGGAGCAGTATTTAGGTCAAAGAGGTATTACCCTTTTAATGGTAACGCACGACCGTTATTTCCTCGAAACAGTTTGTGATGTAATCTTCGAGCTGGAAGATCAAAAACTATATAAACACCCGGGTAATTACTCTGCCTTTTTAGAGCGTAAAGCCGAGCGCGAAGAAGTAGAATCGGTAAATGTTGGCAAGGCGCAAAGCCTTATGAAAAAGGAGTTACAATGGATTCGTCGTCAGCCCAAAGCGCGCGGCACCAAAAGTAAAGCGCGGGTAGAGGCCTTTCAAGAAATTAAAAAAGAAGCCACTAAAGATGTAAGCGAAGCTGAGTTGAAGATGCGCGTGAAAATGACCCGTCTCGGCAGTAAAATTATTGAGCTTCATAAGGTTAAGAAAGCCTACGGCACCAAACCGATTTTAGATAGCTTCGATTATGTATTTAAGCGCGGAGAAAAGATTGGCATCGTTGGCCCCAATGGTGTGGGTAAATCTACTTTGTTGCGCCTCCTTACGGGAGAAGAGCAGGTAGATGGAGGCAAAATAATAATTGGCGATACGGTAAAATTTGGCTTCTATACTCAGCAGGGCTTGAAGCTGGATGAGGATAAGCGTGTTATTGAGGTAATTAAGGATATCGCCGAATACATCCCCACAGAGGGAAAAGGTGGCGATATTACCGCTTCGCAAATGTTAGAACATTTCTTGTTCGAAGGCGATAAACAATATACCTACGTATCTAAATTAAGTGGGGGCGAAAAAAGGCGATTATACCTCCTTACAGTGCTCATGTCTAATCCCAACTTTTTAATTTTAGATGAGCCAACAAACGACTTAGATATACTCACTCTCAATGTTTTAGAAGAATTCCTTCTTAACTTTCAGGGCTGTTTAATAGTGGTTACTCACGATCGGTACTTTATGGATAAACTTACCGATCACCTCTTTGTGTTTCAAGGAGAGGGACAGGTAAAAGATTTCCCTGGTAACTATACCGAATACCGTATTGCGGAGGAACAGGCAGTGGATGATCGACGTTTGCGCGAAGAGAGTATGGTAAAGGCGAAGAAAAAGGACAAAGCCAAGGCCGATGCGAAGACCAAGGAAAAGGCTAAGCTTACTTATGCCGAAAGCATAGAGCTTAAAGAATTGCCCGCCGAAATTGATAAGTTAGAAAAAGAGCGTGATCGATTGGCGAGTGAGCTAGAACAAGCATCCAGCGATGCCGAACTATTACAGCGCTTGGGAGCAGAAATGCAAGAAGTAATAGATGTTCTTGAAGAAAAAGAATTTCGCTGGCTAGAGCTGAGTGAATTAGCGGAAGAATAATTTTAGGCCGCACCCAGAGGTGCTGGGTAAGAAATAAAAAAAGCCGCTCAATTTGAGCAGCTTTTTAATCTGATTTGTAAAGTCCTTTTAAAACTTTTCCGTGTATTTATGGCAGTAAGGCGTTCCACCTTTTTTGTCGTAGTAATCGTGATGATACTCTTCTTGTTCGCGGTAAAATATAGCGTCCATGGTAATTTCGGTGGCTACATCGTAACCTTTATCGCGTAAAATTTGGGTCACTTTTTCGGCAATGGCTTTTTGCTCTGCGTTTAAAGGGAAAATAGCCGAGCGATATTGCGTACCGATATCCGGTCCTTGGCGGTTCACTTGAGTAGGATCGTGGGTTTCGTAAAAGATTTTACAAAGTGTTTCGTAATCCGTTTTACTGGGGTCGAAAATCACCTCTACCGTTTCCGCATGTCCCGTTCTACCCGAGCATACTTCCCGATAACTCGGGTCAGCTACACTGCCGCCGGCATAACCAACTGCTGTCTCAATTACACCATCAACTTTTTGGAGGTAATATTCTGTTCCCCAGTAGCATCCTGATGCAAAAAGAGCTCTTTCGTAATTTTTATCCTTATTCATTTTTTGTCCGTTTAGGCTTACTGCACTTAGTACTAAGCTTAGGCCGAAAATTAGTGCTTTCATAGTATTTCTTTAACCTAATTACGGCGCATTTGTTTGTTTGGCTTTCTGCCGAAAGGCATTTAGCAACAATTTAACAAATGCAGAAGAAGCACCAGGTTTTAAACGAGAATTTCTTTGGCTGTTAATACTTGGGCAATTTGCACCGCATTAGTAGCCGCACCCTTGCGGAGATTATCGGCTACAATCCACATGTTTAGGCTATTAACCTGACTTAAATCGCGACGAATACGACCCACGAAAACATCGTCTTTTCCCTTGGCATAGCGCGGCATAGGATAGACATTTAATTCTACATTATCTTGTAAAGTAATACCATCTGTGTCGGCTAAAAGTCTTTTGACATCGCTTAATACAAACTCATTTTCAAAGCTGAGGTTTACGCTTTCGCTATGACCGCCCTCAACCGGAATACGCACCGCTGTGGCCGTAATTCCTATAGAATCGTCGCTTAATATTTTCTTGGTTTCATTGGTCAGCTTCATTTCCTCTTTGGTATAGCCGTTTTCCAAAAACACATCGCAATGGGGCAAGCAATTTTTATCGATTGGATAGGGATAAGCCATGGGACCATCCGTGCCATTGCGTTCATTTTCCAGCTGCTGAACCGCTTTTAGGCCTGTGCCCGAAATACTTTGGTAGGTACTAACTACCACGCGCCTTATTTTATACTTTCTATGCAGAGGCGCCAAAGCCAAAACCATTTGTATGGTGCTGCAATTGGGGTTGGCAATTATATAATCTTCTTTGCTTAAGCTCTCGCCATTGATTTCAGGAACCACCAATTTTATACTAGGATCCATGCGCCAGGCGGAAGAATTATCAACTACATAGCAGCCGATAGCGGCAAATTTGGGTGCCCACTCTAAACTGGTTTCGCCACCTGCCGAAAATAGGGCTAAATCGGGTTTTGCCTCCAGAGCTTCAGCCAGAGTAATAACGCTAAGTTCACGATCGGCGAAAGCCAACTTCTTACCCTTCGATTTCTCGGAGGCTACCGCTAAAATTTCGTGTTTAGCAAAGCCGCGTTCTTTCAAAACGTTTAACATTACCTCTCCCACCATACCGGTGGCCCCCACAACAGCGATTTTCATTTTTCGTAAATTAAGTGGACAAAAGTAAAGCTTAAAACCCATTGAAATGTATCGCCTAATTTTAATCCTTCTTCCCTTTTATACCTTTTCCCAGACTACCGTTTTTGATGATTTTTCCGACGGTAATTTTCATTTTAATCCCTTGTGGTATGGCGATTCCAGCCGTTTTTTAGTGGATAGTCAATTCACCCTTTCTTTAGCCGATACTCTTGCCAATCAATCGACCTTAGCTACTGCTTCACCCATTGCCTTAAATGCCTCTTGGGAATTAGAATTTAGGCTAGATTTCAGTCCTTCCGCCAGTAATTTTGCCCGCTTTTACTTAATGTATAATCGGTCGTGGCCAGATGGGCAGGGACAAGGGTATTATCTAGAAATTGGCGGCTCATCCACCGACCAAGTTAGCCTTTATAAATGCAGTGCGAATCAGTCAACTCTGCTATTGGCAAGCGCAGTAGATTTGCTGGATAAGAACGACAATCACCTAGCAGTGCGAGTGGCTCGAAATGCCCATCATTATTGGTTTTTAGAGATAGATACGCTTTTAGATGGCAGTTATTTTAAAGTCGATTCGGTGCAAGATAGTAGCTATTTTCAGTCGCAAATTATGGCTTGGCAATGTAATTATACGCGCACCCGCGCCGACAAGTTTTTCCTCCATAAAGTGATAGCGCAGGGGGATGTTTTTCGCGATACTATTGCTCCCCAAGTGGACAGTATAGAAGTCAGGAATCGGGATTTAATTATTTATTTTAATGAGCCCCTCGATTCCTCCTTAAGTCTTCATTTTCAGAACTTTTACCTCGATTCGATCAATCGACCTACGCGCCTCAGTTTAGACAGTATTAATCGTCACAAACTGGGGCTTTCTTTTGCTCAGGCTTTTCCTGCAAATAAGAACTTGAAGCTCTATTATAAAGATGTTTATGATTTGGCAGGAAATGCGGCCGAAGGGGAAATTACTTTTTTAAACTATCAAGCACAACGCGGTCACTTGCTAATTAATGAACTAATGATTGACCCTAGTCCCCCCGTGGCGCTGCCTCCACAGGCTTTGCCTGAAAGCGAATATGTGGAGTTATATAATGCCAGTACTTTTAGCCTAAATTTAAAGGATTGGCGCTTGCGGATTAATGATAAGGATTACGTTTTTACCGATTATAAAATGCCGCCCGATACGTATTTGTTGCTGGTAAACGGTTCGAAATTAGATGGTTTTGTGAAATTTTCACCTTGCTTAGATATTGGTTTAAGCGCTTTTAGTTTGTTAAATGATGGAGCCGCTCTGCTGTTATTTTCAGCCGATAACCTTTTGGTAGATGCGCTCGAATATCAAGCCGATTGGTATAATGATCCTCTAAAAATTGAGGGCGGCTGGAGTTTGGAGCGCAGCATCGGTAGTTCCTATTGCCGCGGATTTAGTCAATGGCAGGCTAGCCAATCTCCCCAAGGGGGAACGCCAGGTACAGTCAATTCTGTGAGCGGAGGTGCTATTGATACTTTAGCGCCTAAGGTGCAATTTATAGCCTGGGAAGAAGATGCGATACTTTTCAAATTCAGCGAAAGCATTAAGGCAACCGCGCCATTAAAAGTGATAAACATTCAAACGGAGCCGCACTTAAAAATCGACTCCCTTACTTGGTCTTTAAACCAAGATCTTTTAAAAATTCATCTGGCGCAAGCCCCAATATACGGCCAAGAATATAGCCTCAGCTTTTTAGACAGCTTAAGCGATTGTAGCGGTAATACAAGCCTTTTTGTAAACCTTCCTTTCGCCCTTCCGGTAGATGCGCAGGAAAGAGATATTTTGATAAGCGAGATATTATTCGCTCCGAAAAGTGGTGGTGCCGATTTTATCGAAATCTATAATAGCAGCGCCAAGGTCTTTGACTTAGCTCATTTACATATTGCTCGCTGGGATAAAGATTTAGGAGCTTATGACATAGAAAATCTGAGCGCGGAAAGTCAGCTATTTTTTCCAGGTCAGTTTATGGCCTTAAGTGAGGATATTCAATTTTTAAAGGAAAATTACTTTTGTGCCCAGGCTAATTTGAGCGAAGCTTCTTTGCCCACTTTCCCTTCCAATGAAGGTGCTTTCGCGCTGTTAAATTCACGATTAGAAATTATTGACCGTGGAAATTATGCGGACGATTGGCATTTTAAATTATTGGAAGAAACCAATGGGATTAGTTTGGAAAGGGTAGATTTTACGCATCTGCCTACGAGCGAAAAGCACTGGCAAAGCGCCACCGAAAAAGAAGCTTATGCCACTCCAGGAAGGGCCAATTCGCAACAAGCTTTTAAAATGCAAGAGGCCGAATGGGAAGCAATTCCTCCTTATTTTAGTCCTAATGGCGATGGAAACCTGGACGAAGCACAGCTTTATTTTAAATGCGAAGGCGGCGCTAGTGTTATTACCGTAGAGATTTATTCGGCCAAAGGAGAGAAGTTACGGACTATGGCCGAGTATGATTATAGCGCCGAGCAAGGTTATTTTTTATGGGATGGCTTTAATAATGACGGGCAATTATTGGGCGCGGGTATTTATATTGCTGTTTTAGAATATTATAATGACCAAGGTATAAGCGCAGTGATGAGAACTCCAATTGTATTAAGTAGATAATTTTAGATATGATTAAAGAAGAACAGCTAGAAAGAATATTGTTTTTAGACATTGAAACGGTAAGTGCCGAGCCCGACTTTGAGGCCTTGGCCGAAGATTGGCAAAATTTGTGGGCTGAGAAAACTCGCTTTCAAAGAGCAGAAGACGAAAGTCCGGCAGTCTTTTACCCTAAACGAGCAGGAATTTTGGCCGAATTCGGACAAATAGTTTGTATTTCATGTGGGTTTTTCACTGCTAAAAGTGGCCCTTGGCAATTTCGGGTAAAAAGTTTTTCTTCTCCCGAAGAAGCTGAGATATTGCATGATTTCGCTGCTTTAATGGAACGCATGCCGCAGTATATTTTATGTGCGCATAATGGCAAAGAATTCGACTTCCCCTACCTTAGTCGTCGTATGTTGATAAACGGTATTCCCTTGCCCGGGCAGTTTAATAATGCGGGCAAAAAACCTTGGGAAATTCCGCATTTGGATACCTTGGAGCTGTGGAAATTTGGCGATTATAAAAATTATACCAGTCTTAAGCTCTTAGCAGCCGTATTCGGGATTCCCACGCCAAAAGATGATATTGATGGCAGCATGGTAGGCGACGTTTTTTGGAAGGAAAATGATTTAGAGCGTATCCAAGTGTATTGCGAAAAGGACGTATTAACTTTGGCAAAGGTATTTTTGAAAATCAATCAGATTGAAGCGCCGCATGCTTTTGACGAAATTTAAAATGAGTGAAGTCCTACTTTCGGTAAAAGATTTAGAAATAAGTAGTCTCGATACGCCTATCGTGCAGCAGCTTAGTTTCGAATTAAAAGCATCTGAAACCTTAGCGATTGTGGGTGAGTCTGGTTCTGGGAAAAGCCTCTCCAGCTTGGCATTAATGGGACTTTTGCCCAAAAATTTAAAAGCCCAAGGCTCGATTATTTACCAAAAAACCGAGCTTCTAAAAAACACGGAGGAAGACTGGCGCAAACTACGAGGAAAGGATATCGCTATGATTTTCCAAGAACCCATGTCGGCGCTTAATCCTTCTATGACCTGCGGCAGGCAAGTGGCAGAAATTTTAGAAATCCACAGCGAATTAAGCGCTAAAGCAATAGAGGAGAAAGTAATTGCGCTTTTTAAAAAGGTGGAGCTACCGCGCGCCGAAAGCCTATATAAATCCTATCCTCACCAGTTGAGCGGCGGTCAAAAACAGCGGGTTATGATTGCCATGGCCATTGCCTGCGATCCGAAAATTCTTATTGCCGATGAGCCTACCACCGCCCTCGATGTAAGTGTACAAGCGGGCATTTTATCTTTACTTAAAAAACTGCAAGAGGAGAAGGGAATGGCAATGCTCTTTATTTCTCACGATTTAGGGGTGGTTCGTAGAGTGGCGGACGAAATTATGGTGATGCACTTGGGGCGTGTGAAGGAATCGGCTAGCACGGAAAAACTATTTAGATCGCCGCAAGACCCTTATACTAAGGGCCTTTTAGCTTGTCGGCCTTCGGCGGATACTTATTATTATCGCTTGCCTTTAGTGCGGGATTTTTTACAGGCTGATATTCATCAAACGGAGATTATTAGTCCGACGGTTCGAGAAGATCGTGCTAAAATGAAACTGAAGCAGGAACCCTTGTTTCGCATTCATGATCTGGAAAAAATTTATCGTAGCAGTCAGGGTATTTGGGCAAAAAAGGTAGAGCATAGAGCTTTAAATAAGGTGGGTTTTGAAGTTTTTCCCCGCGAAAGTTTGGGATTAGTAGGAGAGTCTGGCTCGGGTAAAACCACCTTGGGTAGAATTCTGGTGGGCCTAGAAAAGGCAGAACAAGGCCAAGTGTTTTTCAAAGATCAAGATATTGCCCACGCTTCAGCCAAGCAATGGCGTGCCTTGCATAAATCTATTCAGATAATTTTCCAAGACCCATTTTCAGCTTTAAATCCTAAAATGCCTATTGGTGAGGCGATTGCTTCGGTAATTCGCAAAAGAAAAAGGGTCGATAAAAAGCAGGCCGAAATCGAAACCAAGGAACTTTTAGAAAAGGTGGGCCTTTTAGCAGATTACTATCCGCGTTATCCTCACGAATTTAGTGGAGGACAAAGACAGCGTATTGGCATTGCTCGCGCCTTGGCAGTGCAACCCGAATTTATTGTTTGCGACGAATCGGTCAGTGCGCTCGACGTTAGTGTACAGGCGCAAATTCTCAATCTTCTTAACGACTTAAAAGACGAGTTTGGTTTTACCTACCTGTTTATTTCCCACGATTTACAAATTGTAAAATACTTCTGCGATCGCATATTAGTTTTGCAAAATGGTGAATTAGTAGAGAGCGGATTTTCCGAGGAAATTTACCGCGAACCAAAAATGGACTACACACAAAAATTGATTGCGGCGGTGGAGGGCTAGTCTTACGAAGGCTTTTTTAATGTTACTCATGTGCAAAAATGAGTTGTTCGTGCCCCATTTAGCCGAGGTTTAATAGGGATTCTCTAATTTCCAACCGAATTGTGAATCGGGATATGGGGAAATTCTATTCGTTACTTTTATTTAAGATTTTTAGTGCTTCTTTTAGAGCGCAGCTCTTACAAACTGCTCAGGTAGTTTTTCGAAATGCTAATCTTGTTTTTACAGTGGGTCATCTAAAAGCTGAGGCAATTAGCCTTCATATCAGCTTTAACTGGATGCATCATTTTGTAAAGCAACTTAAGAGAGTTGAAATTAAAGGCTTTCACAGTGCAACTAATCGGGTGGACCTGTTTTATTTTCCTAGTCTAAGGCTAACACCGCAAGCCACTGTTATAAGAGAGTGCGCGACACATGGTAAAGTAGGAGCAGAGCTGAGAAGTTTCTGGCAAGAGCTGGATTTCCACCCAAAGATTATAGATTCTTATTGTAGCATTTCCCCCATCCAACACATTGATATTGGATGTAAAGGGCTTAACGTATTATAGCAAAATCTGCGACGCATTGTTGAAACCAAATATGGATAATCTTAAAATTAAGTAAAGATAAAGACGAATGAAGCTTTTAAATTTCAATAGTAAAAAGGGGCTAGGTTTATTAGCCTTTCTGATTAGTTTTAATTTCAGTTATGGCCAAAATGGTTCGGCGACCATAACCATCACTCATATCCCAGGAAAGACGATGATAAAAGGAGAATCTAAGTGGGATATTCCAGAATGGCAGCGAGCGGAAACTCAAAGTTCAAATTGCTTTTCGTTTTTAGGTTTAAGTTTATTTGTAAAAAGTGAATATGGTGGGGCCGAGCTGAAATACAAACTAGAAGTGACTAATAATGCCCCTTACACTCTAGACATATCTTGCACCAAGTGGGGTTTTGGCTCTGGTGGCAAAACGTCCGTAAGATCAGGTTCTAGCACGAGCGGTTCCGGTACCTTCAAAATGAAAGATGGAGAGCAAACTATAACCTTTAGTAACCTGCAATTTGTTTTCCCAAAAGGCGATCAGGAGAAGTATAATATTTCTCCTTTGTCGGCATACTTAGCCTGTGGGGAAGATGCAAATACTGCTTTAGAGAAGGCGAAAAGCAGAAACAACTCTGCTTCTAATGATAGTGAAACGGGTGGAGGTGACGCCACTGAGTCAGGGTCAGCTGAGAACGCGAATAATAATGAACAGGACGCATTAACTAATCTAACGCAGCAAGTAATGGGAGGTGGAACTTTTAGTAATAGTCCTAAACCTAAGAAGACAACCGCTGAAATACACGCTGAGCATGTTGCGGCCAATAATGCTCGGTCAAAAAGTTCTGGTTCCACTAGCAAATCAAATAGCGGGAATTCTAGTTCTACCCGCGGAAAAACGGCAAGCGGTCCAAGCCAGGAGGAAATGGAACGGCAGCGCAAGGCAGATGAGTACGCCCGAGCGCAAGCGAAACAAGCGGAAGAAAATAGACAGCGGCAGGAGTACGCGCAATGGAAAAACCAACAAAACCAAAGGAATGCGCAAATTGCCGCCGCTACAGCTGCAGGTACCGTTAGTATGTTGGCCATATTAGGTAAGATGATTTATCAAAACATGGGTATGGTGGACTTTGATCAGGTTTATCAAAATAAACCTTCCTTATCTATCAGCACTGAGTTTGGATACTCTTTTATGATTCAACCTATTTACTTTAATAGTGAGGTTTTTGATGGAGTTGATTATAAATATAATACGGACTACGACTTTACTTGGCCTGTAAATTTTGATTTCAAGTTTAAAATCGGTTATGAATCAGAATATATCGGGGCTTATGGTTTTGCAGGTGGTGGTTTAGGGGCATCGTTAATAATGCACAGCTTTAATATTCCCACCTATAATTATGGGGGACAAGTTTATGCCGGTCATCCTAATTTTAAGGCACTTTTTGAATACCAAGGCGGCGGAAGAGATATAAGCCAAAATTACTGGCTACTGGAAGAGGAAAGTGGTTCGGCATACTCTAGTATTACCTACAGTCAGGTGCGTTATGGTGCTAAGTTTACATGGGGACAGTTTACTCGCAGCCACTTAAGCATGGGTATTATTCAAGAGGGTTTAAGTGGAAACGATGATACACGAATCCAGCGAATAGAATTGCCAGAATCATACAATATGGAGGATCGCTTTGTGACAGGCTATTTTTTAGATTATAAAAAAGACCATAGCTTTAATTTCTTTTTAAATATATATCCAAATTACCCTTTCACAGGGGAAATAGAAAGCTCACTTAGAAATAATACAGACACTAATTATGATGATGGTAGTCTTTACTTTTTAGTAGGGTTTCATCGTTCTTTAGACATCTTTTTATAAGCGATTGGAATGAAGAATATACTCTACGCCTTTATCGCCTTGTTAATATTTTCGGCTGCGGGGCAGGCACAAGAAAAATATATTGGCCTCAACTCTATGGAATTGGGAGTTTTAAGTCAGTTTGCTAGCTTGCAAAATGATAAGGCTGAACAAGCGCGAATTGAGGGCTACAAAAACTTTTTAGCCAAAATTGATACCCTTTACGAGGTCTTTTCTGCAAAATTAAATGAGGATGGGCTTGCGCCAAGTTTTAAGAGCCTGTTAAATAGCAGGCTCAGGACTATTGATGAGCTGCACTACTATGCAAGTAGCTATCGTGAAGCGCTTAGTGAAGGAAGAAATACTGAAGCTCAAGAAAGCTTGCAGGCCTATTATAAGGCTTTAGAGCAGCTAGAATTAAAAGAGTACTTTCTTTCGCTCTCCATAGAGGAGACAAACACTAGTAATGAAGGGTCGAGCACAGAGTCCGTTGCGAGTACAACGTATTCTCCAGAATCGGGAAGTTTAAACTATTACCTTGGCTTTAAGTTAAACTACTCCATTGTTTCTTATCGTACCGAACAAATGCAAGACCCACTGGGGAGTACTGTTTCTGCTGATGAGGGAATCGGAGGTGTTTCTTCAAATCTTTATTTTGGATTGAGCTATCAAATTAACCCTCAATTCTCAGCTTTTGCAGAGCTTGGTTTAAGTGGTCAAGATTTAAGCTATGGAAGCGAATTGACGTTTACTGATGGTGTTGATCCAAATGTTTCATTTTTTTTTAAGAACACGGGCGATTTTAGACAAAGTTTTACTGATCTTAAACTAGGAGGGACTTACCATTACAAGAAGTTCCAGGCTCACCTTGCTTTGCAGTTTTCGTTTATGAATAGTCTGAAATTAGTAGAGACTTACGAAGACTCATTTCTCACTGAAAGCGTAATAAACAACAGAACAGAAGATGAGCTTATAGGCGTGAAGAAAATTCGTACATTTTTATTTTTAGGGGCTTCTTATCCTGTATACCAGTTTTATGTTTTCGATCGAAATCTAAGCCTCGATGCTCTTGTAGACTTTACTTTCGGCTTAAGTTCTGTTTATGATGACGAGGTACAAGGTGGGTATTTTTTTAATGTGGAAAAGTTTAACAACTCAATGATTAACTTGGGTCTGCGTTTAAGATTGTAACTTCCAACTGGGGAAGTCAGTGTTTTTCAGCAAAAACATGTGCCGGTTTTGTGAGTGATACATTTGGCTACCGGAGTAACTACGGGCGTGTTTTAGATTTTTTATAGTAGTTGTTGCTTTATTGGCTAAAGTTCGAATTAGTTAATAGCTAGCAATAGGAATATATTAGAAGTTGCTCATTCTTGACCCTGAAAAATGCCCTTATGATTGCGACTAAACGTTATTAATACTGACTGTGTTTTTCCCTTTCAAAATTCAGGGATGGATAAAATGAATCGATTAATGAAAAAGAGTATACTTTTTTTAATAATGATTTCAATTAACTCCTTTGGGCAAAACTTGGACTGCCAGGAATTAATAGAATATAGAGACAATGAACTTGTTGTGCTTTACGACAAAGCAGTTAGCGCATACCAGCTGAACGCAGAGGCCTTGAAGGATATAGAAAAGTATAGAAAGGAGTTGCAGGATGATAATAGTTGGGCAGCAAGTAATACAGTAGCCTTAGTGGTCACGGTTAAACTTTTATGTGATGCATTCAATGATATTATGGCAATCGGAAGTCCACAGGGAAAGGTTTTGGGCTTAGCAAGGCAGTTTCATGGAAAAGCAATTAGTAACAATTCCGTAAAATTTTTCGATGCATTAGGAAAAGGCAAAAACAATCTATCACTTTTAATTAGTGAGAATGTAGAGTACGAGATGTTTAAAATGGCATTATCTGAACTAGGTCAAGTCGGCAACGCAACCGCCTTTTTTCTCAACCTAAGAGATAATGTTGAGTCTTTAGATGATCATCAAAACCTAAGGAAAGAGCTCAGGTTACAATTGCTACAGTTTGATAAGGCGAGTGCTGCTTACTCTAGTAAGCTAAATGAAACATTTGAAAAAGTTGATTTACTGAATGAATACAAGGAGTATATCGATGAGTACTTAAATCAAAATTGCTCGCTGCCGAATTGTAATTGGATATATGATTTGCGAGGCTCTGTGTACATAGGGACCCGTTGCGGTAAAAGTACAAGCGTGGAAGTAACCTTTACAAATAACTTAGGTCACAATTTAAGAACCTTTGCAAGTTTTCAAAAACCGGATGGTTCTTGGGGTAAATGGCAGTATGACGGATCCTTCGGCGAAGGAATTAAGCCGGGAGGAGAAGTGAAATGGTATACTTGCGATGGCACAGGTGAAGTGAAAATCTTAGCGATTGTACCAAGTAAGCTAAAGTGTAAACTACCTGACCCTAATAATTAGTGTTTTTTATAGCATTAGCGGCTAGAATGACACATATTTTGTGTGAGGACGCAAAATTACAAAGAAAGTCTTAGTTCTAATTTCACTTCGAATTCACATTTAATAATCTTCCTCCCCCTTTTTTGCCGCGTCATAATCCGGGTGCTCTAAATAGCTTTCGTATTCTTTTACAAAGTGATCTTTAAAAAACTGTTTCCAAAAAAGCTCCTTGCTCATGCTGTCGTAATGAATAATGCTACTCTTATACTGCTTATTCATAAAAACAGACCAGATGCTTAAAAAGCTTAATACGACTATTACGGGGGCTTTTATTAGGCGCTTTTGCTGAGAAAGCCACATAAGAAAGGCCGCCAGGCCAAAAGCCATAAAGGGTAAAAAGTCAATTAAAGAACGCGCTCCAAATCCACCGCCATACCACCAGCACCACCAGCTAAGGTTAACCCAAAGCCCCAAGGCCAGAACAATTAAACTACTGCTAAAAAGTAGCTTCGATTTTTTAAACAAGGCAATAAAACCGAGCGCAGCAAATAGTAAAAGCGGACTGTAAACAAACCAGCCTTTACGATAACTAAAAAGGCCATCCCAAATATGAGGGTTTAGGAAAAAGAAATGTTCATCATTATAAGAATACAGGACCCAGTTTCCTGTCATATAGTGCCAGTAAAAAAGCTGCGGACTTACCGCTAAAAAGGCAAAGAAAGCGGCGATAAGACCATACTTTAACCATTCATTGGCATTTTTTAAGCTTCCGCTAGATGCGAGATAAATAATAGGAAAAAGCAAGATGAGAATATTCGTAGGACGAATCAAAATCATTAAGCCCGCCAAAGCCCCTATGGGAATGGCTAATTTAAAACTGGGTTTATCGCAAAACTTGAGACTAAGAAAGAGGATGGCCGAAATCAGAAAGAAATTGTAGACATGACTCATCGGCTCTACAAAAGTGTAATGCGGCATGTTGGTTCCTACAAAAAGTAAGACGACACTAATATTGCCTACCCAAGGTGGAAAGAAGCGTTCTAATACTTTGCGCAGTAGGTGGAGCCCCCAAAGCGCAAAAAACAAAGAGGAAAGCAGTAAGGAAAGGCGATAAGGGATGCTAAAACCATCGGCGGCATAGACCTCGCTAAGGCTAGCATAAAGATGCCCTAAAGCGAAAAAGGGGCTGTACATAATGGCCAAGCCGCCCGTCATTTTTACATAGCGATTACCTTCAGAGTCGCTATTCATATAAAAATGACGCTTGCCCCACTCTTCCGTGGGCTGTTCAAACTTTAAATCATCATAAATGAAAAGCGCTGGTAAATAGCTGTAGTAAAGTGTCATGTCCCAGTCAATAACTGGCTTCTTATCCCAAAAACGCGATAAGCTGAAAACAAAAACACAGACAACTACCAGCAACCAGTAGAGATTATTCGCCTTAAGAAAGTTCTGCATTAATTGAGTTTCATTGTGGGGATATCGCCCTCAATAATCAGTTTACCAGCGGTGGCATTTTTAATTTCATCTATACTAATGCCAGGGGCTAATTCACGCAGATGGAAGGCACCATCTTTAATATCTAAAACCCCTAAATTGGTAACTACTTTTCGTACGCATCTTACGCCAGTTAAAGGCAAGCTGCACTTTTCCAAGAGTTTCGATTCGCCCGCTTTATTGGTATGCATCATGGCTACAATTATGTTTTCTGCGGAAGCAACTAAATCCATCGCTCCTCCCATGCCTTTCACCATTTTGCCAGGAATTTTCCAGTTGGCAATATCGCCATCTTGCGAAAGCTCCATGGCGCCAAGCACTGTCATTTGCACATGCTGACCTCTAATCATGGCAAAGCTCATGGCAGAATCGAAAAAGCTCGCCCCGGGCAAAGCGGTTATGGTTTGTTTACCAGCATTTATAAGGTCGGCGTCTACTTCATCTTCGGTGGGAAAAGGACCCATGCCTAAAATGCCATTTTCACTTTGAAACTCAACGGAAATACCTTCTGGAATATAATTAGCCACAAGGGTAGGGATACCAATTCCTAGGTTAACATAATAACCATTTTCCATTTCTTGTGCGATGCGTTGTGCAATTCCATTTTTATCGAGCATATGTGGGATATTTTATTTCAATTTCCAAAGAGTCCATTCACTAGCTTCTAGGCTAAAGGTCTCATTTTCTGGGTTCCAGACAAAAAGTTTTAGCCGATCACTACTTTGAGGCAGGTTTTCCAAACTTACAAAAAGGCGCCAATCCTGCCATTCCTTTTTGTGGCTTAAGTAGTCGCGGGCCCTAAAAGCTTGCCAATACACTTGCTCGCCATTCTTACTTAAGCCTTGTAAGGCGATGCATAATTGGTTAGGGGCATTTTCGGTTTTGATTTTTACACGCCCCGAAATAGCATCGACCCTAAGACTATCAGAGCTCTTGTAAATCGGGAATCCTTGTTGATGTCTCTCTTGTGCGGCTAGCGGAATGCGCTTTAAGGCAATTTTTTCTTTAAAGCTTTTACGCTGCAAGAGGTAAAGACCGGCATTATTGCTATCAATGGGCTGGTAATTCTCCGCCCATTTTTGCAAACCTTTCTTCTCGCTTAAGCGGTAGTCGAGGCTAGGACTGTCGCTAATTATAATAGCGGGAAGAGATCCCTTAATTTTAGTATGTAAAAAATTCCATTGTGGTATGTGCAAATAAGAGCCGCCGATGTTTTCGGCATTGAGATTAGTTAATTTTTGGTAAAAGCGATCAGGGATCTGTTCTTTACTCCAACCCGAAAAAGAAACCCGATTGAGCGAAAGCTGAGCTAAGAATAAAAGCGGGAATACTACAGTCCAACTGAGAGTTAATAGCATGCTTTTATGGCCCTGTTGAAGAAGTTTATTAAGCCAAATAAACTGGATGACTAAACCAAAAACTAACCAATAGATTAGAGCACGATCGTAAGGGAAGTTTAGCTGGATAAGCCAATGCCCAATGGGGTAAAAGGCTGTAATTAGAAAGAAAGACAGTAAGGACCAAGACTCAATATTTAATTTTTGAAAGTTGTGCCAGGCTTTACTAATAATTAAGCTAAGTAGGAATAGGATACCGGCTGCTACAAAAATATAGGGCGAAAGATCAGGATGTAAGACCATGCTTACCAAAGAATTAAGGCTATCGCTGATAAAACCACTTTGCCCTCCGTAATACAGTTCACGGTGCTCTCTTAGTTGGAAAATCCACCAAAGGTGGAATAAAAAGGGAAGGACGGTTAAAGCGGTTAAGCGAATTTTGAGCCCTAGGCTTTTGGAAGATCGCCAACTAAGGTAAAGGGAGCTTAGCAGCAATAAGCCAATTAATGGTAAACAGCTAAGATTACTGAGTAGCGCTAAAAAGCTAAAAACTAGTAGGCAGTATAAAGTGCTTAAGCGGAATTGTAAGTAAAGGGCGCGCAAATACCAAAGACTGCCCAGTATAAAGCAAAGCATTAGTCCGTAGCCTCGTGCGTAGCCAAAGAACTCTAAAATTCCGTGACTGGTAAAAAATAGTACGAATGCCCACCAGCGAAGCACAGCACACTCTAGTTTACTCATCAGGCGAAAGCCAAAAAGCGCGTAAAAAGGGAAGGCAATTAAGCTGGGTAAGCGCAAGGCCCATTCTTGGGGACCAAAAACCAAAACAGAGCCATGGCCTAAAAGGGAGTTTAGGAAATGATTATTGGCGGACCAGTAAGCTTGTCCGGGCCAAAAAGTGCCATTTTTTACAAATAAAAAATAGCTAGTTGCTTCATCAAAAACTAAGGGAGCGCTGTATGCACGAACGATTAAGTAAACCCACGTGACGATACTAAGCGCAATAAAGCTGCGCTGGTAAAGCCGCTTCTCGTCCAAGGTTTTAAGACTTACGGACGGTACGTTGCTCAATGCGTTTCTCGTAGTTTACCCCTTGAAAAATACGCTGCACAAAAATACCGGGTGTATGAATAAAATTAGGATCCAGTTCTCCGGCAGGAACAAGTTCTTCTACTTCGGCGACGGTAATTTTTCCGGCCATTGACATAAGGGGGTTAAAATTTCGAGCGGTTCCTTTGAAAATCAGATTACCTGCTTCATCGCCTTTCCACGCTTTTACAAAGGCAAAATCGGCGTCGAAGGCCTGTTCTAAAATATGCGGTTTACCATTGAAATCGCGTACTTCTTTGCCTTCTGCCACTTCGGTTCCAAAACCAGCGGGTGTAAAAAAGGCGGGAATACCAGCGCCGGCGGCGCGACATCTTTCGGCTAAGGTCCCTTGTGGAATGAGATCTACCTCTAATTCACCGCTCAGCATCAGTTTTTCAAAGAGATCATTTTCGCCCACATAGGAGCTAATCATCTTTTTAATTTGACGAGTTTGGAGAAGTAAACCCAAGCCAAAATCGTCCACACCGGCATTATTACTAATGCAGATTAAATTTTTAGCACCATTACTACGAATCGCTAAAATGGAATTTTCGGGAATGCCACTTAAACCAAATCCACCCAGCATTAGGGTCATATTATCTTTTAATCCTTGTACTGCCTCTTCGGCATTTTTTACAACTTTTCTTATCATTTTTAATCGATATCAAATTGGGGATCAACATTATTGCGAAGGCCAGTAGTATCGTTACTGAAACTTTGACCCAGCGAAGCTTTATAGGCCGCACAATTAAGTTCAATAGTGAGCGGTTCCACCGGTTTTTCAAAATCACCTTTGCTTATGCCAAGGTCTGGGTTTGAATAGCATTTGCGCATGAAAAGGGCCCAAACTGGTAGGGAGACCGTAGCTCCTTGTCCGTCTCGGGTTTTCCCAAAATGAGCGGAACGATCTTCGCAGCCGCCCCAAACCCCAGTAATTAAATTGGGAACCATGCCCATAAACCAACCATCAGCATTGTTTTGGGTGGTACCTGTTTTCCCGGCAATAGGATTAGTGAAGGCATAAGGAAAGCCCGTTACTATATCATTGGCATAGGTTCCCCAAGCGGAGCGCAAGCGGGTACCAGTTCCTCCTAGAGTAACCCCTTTTAAAAGGTCTGTTACAACATAAGCATCTTGGGCGCTCATTACTTCATTGGTTTTGGGACTAAACTCTTGAAGGATAACCCCATTTTTATCTTCTATGCGGGTAATAAAAATTGGTTCCGTATAAACACCTTTATTAGCAAAAGTAGTGTAGGTGCCCACCATATCGTAAACCGATAAATCAACTGTGCCCAAAGCGATGGAAGGCTGCGGATCGATTTCATCTTTCACTCCCATTTCGTGGAGCAGACGAATAACGGGCTCGGGACCGACCTGCTTCATTAAATAGGTGGTTACACTATTTACACTGTGGGCCAGCGCATATTTTAAAGTATAAACACCGCCGTATTTATGGTCCGAGTTTTCTGGACACCAATCTTTCAATAAGTTAAACTTACCACGCTCGATGCAAGTGCGCACATTAGGAACTTCAAAGCAAGGAGAGTAGCCTTTTTGTTTAATGGCGGTTGCGTAAACGAAAGGTTTGAAAAGTGAACCTGCTTGTCTTTTTCCCTGTACTACATGATCGTATTTAAAATGGCTAAAATCAATGCCACCCACCCAAGCTTTAATAAAACCAGTTTGGGGTTCAACCGAAAGTAGTCCACTACGGTAGAAGTGTTTGTAATAGCGGATTGAGTCGAGGGGAGTCATAAGGGTATCAATATCACCTTGGTAGGAGAATACGCTCATTTGACGCGGGGTATTAAAAACGATATCAATACTATCGTTCGACATACCATTCTTTTTTAAACCGCGATAGCGCGGACTGCGGCGCATTGCTTGCTTAAGAATATTGTCAATTTGACTTTCGTTTACAGAATGGAAGGGCGCTGTTTTACGTCCTTTTTCCATCTTAAAAAACACGCGTTGTAGATTGCTCATGTGCTCGTTTACCGCTTCTTCAGCGTAAGCTTGCATGCGTGAATCCAGCGTAGTGTATATTTTAAGACCGTCGGTATAAAGGTTATAAGGACTACCATCCGCTTTTGGGTTTTCTTTAATCCAATCGGCCATATATTGCCTTAGGTATTCGCGAAAATATGGGGCTTGCCCATCAAAGTGACGTTGTCTTTGAAAATCTAAAACAATGGGACGACCTTTTAAAGTATCATAGGCTTCTTGCGTAAGCATATTATTGCGGATCATTTGTCGATACACCACATTGCGACGCTCTTGCATTAACTCGGGTTTGCGCTTGGGGTTATAGAGGGAGGGGTTTTTAGCCATTCCCACAATTACCGCTGCTTGCTCTAGCGTAAGGCTATCCGTGCTGCTATTAAAATAGATGGCTGCCGCCGATTGCACTCCAACCGCATTGTAAATGAAGTCGAGCTGATTAAAATACATCGCAATAATTTCTTGCTTGGTGTATTGTCTTTCCAGTTGAACGGCGATAATCCACTCTTTCAGTTTTTGACGGATACGGTCGATGATATTTTTGGGATCTTCGGAGAAGAGTTGTTTGGCCAACTGTTGGGTAATAGTACTACCCCCTCCAGCCGAACCTAACTTTACCACCGCGCGAGCCAAGGCTTCGAAGTCGATACCGGAATGATCGTAATAGCGTTCATCTTCGGTAGCTACGAGCGCATTTACAAGATGAGGGGAAAGTTGCTCATAGTCAACGTGGGTACGGTTGTCATGGTAAAACTTACCTAATAGTTCCCCATCAGAACTTATAATTTGGGTGGCCAAGTTACTCTTCGGGTTTTCAATTTCATCGAAGGTAGGCAGGGGACCAAATCCGCCCAAAGCGGTAATACTAATAATTAAAACAAGGCTAAAAACACCGAGAAAAATGAGCCACCAAAATAGTTTTACATAGCGGCGATAGTCGTTTTTTTTGGGGCTATTTGTTGTCTTTGCCATCTTCAATTTTATAAACGGTTAAACCAACCTCTTCTACGCCAGTTAATGCCTTGGTGCGCATGGCCTGACTGAATTCGAATGTGTAAACACCCTTCTTGCGAAAGCTGAGGGGCTCGCGGCGATAAGCGCGCTGAAAGGTTTTAAGTTCACCAATGCCGTCTCCCAACCAACGCCCATAGGCATCGGCTAAAAATAACTGGGCCGTATCGGCGTATTCGGTGCTTTCTTCCGAAAGGATTTTACGGAAAAGGTAAAGGTTGCTGTAAGGGTAATTGTCGTTAGCGCGTAGGTTAAAAACTAAAGCGTAAGCGCTGCTCGTGTCTTCAATTTCTACTTGAAAACGGGCACTGCTATCGGCTATCCAACCACTCTGGTCTACTTTTAAATATTCTTCAAAGTAGGGGCGTTCATCGCAGCTGCTTAAATTAAAAGCAGCTGCAATAATTAATAAGAGAGGCGCCAATGAGGTATACCTGCACATTTTATTCACCTTGATTGCCTTTGTTTTTAGGTTTGTAACGTCTGCGATTGGGTCGTCTTTTTGGCTGACCATTTTCACCATTTTCAGCTTTAGCCTCGGGATTTACTGTAGCCTCAGGCTTATTGGCAGGTTTTGGGCTAGCATTGGGGGCCGTTTTCGCATCAGGATCCTTCGCGTTTCTAGCAGTAGGGTTCGCTCTATTGTTAGGACCTTTGGCCTGGTTGCTATTGCGTTTACGGTTATTGTTGTTGCGGGTATTGCGACCTTTTTGACCTTTATTATCGAAGCGGGTAAGTTCATCTTGACCTACAACGTTTTCGTAGCTTTTTTCTTCTGTTTGAACATTATTAACATTATACTCATCGAGTGAATCGGGTTTTTCACCTTTTTCATTCATGGCCATAATTGCGTTTACATCAGCAAGTTTAATGGCAAGCCACTCATTATTTCCTGGGGTAGGATTGGCATACCAAAGAACTTCTTTGAAAATATCCATTTTCATGAAATAAGCATCGCCCGCTTTCGTCTGCAGGTTTTTACTTGTATCTGGAAATTTTTTAAGGGCATCTAAGTAAGTGTCGAGCTCGTAGTTAAGGCAGCATTTTAGTTTACCGCATTGTCCCGCTAGTTTAGTAGGATTAAGCGATAATTGCTGGTAACGTGCCGCGGCCGTATTAACCGAGCGGAAATCGGTGAGCCAAGTGCTACAGCACAGTTCGCGGCCGCAAGAGCCAATGCCACCAATTTTTCCCGCTTCTTGGCGTGACCCAATCTGACGCATTTCCACACGCACTTTAAACTCCGAAGCAAAGCGTTTGATTAGCTCACGAAAATCAACGCGATCTTCTGCGATATAGTAAAAAGTAGCCTTGGCATTATCTCCTTGGTACTCTACATCGCTTAGCTTCATATCTAAGTTTAATTCTTTCACTATTTCGCGGCTGCGCACCATGCTGGCATGCTCGCGTTCTTGGGCAATGCGCCAAAGGTCTATATCGCGCTGATTGGACTTGCGGTAAAGTTTTCTAACCTCAGGAGATTCTACATTGAGACGTTTCTTCTTCATTTGCAGGCGAACTAATTCTCCCGTAAGGGAAACCGCGCCGATGTCATGACCAGGTGAACCCTCTACGGCCACCACGTCGCCCATATAGAGCTTGAGATTATTAACGTTTTTAAAATACTCTTTACGACCATTTTTAAAACGAACTTCTATACAATCAAAAGGATTTACCGAACTAGGTAACTCCATATCACTAAGCCAATCAAAAACTGTAAGTTTCTCGCAACCGTCTACGCCACAAGCGCCGTTACTTTTACAACCTTTTGGAATGCCACTAGTACTACAACTTCCACAACCCATTCAATCTATATTTTGTGTGCATTAAAATAAAATTTGTGCTATCTCGCAAATATAGGATTTCGTAACTATGGTAAAATCTATTCCCGCCTATCATTTTTGGCTAATTTTAGCGTTCACATACGCAAGAAGCTCTGTTACGATGAATAAATGCTATTGGTTAATTTTATTTTTTATCCCTTTCCTGTCTAAATCGCAGATATCGAATAACTTAGGGGTGTGGGTTGACCACTTGCCCTATGCGAACTCGGTTGACATTGTAGAGGAAAAAGGAATAACCTATGTGGCTTCCGAGCAAGGATTATACACTTATAACCTTAGCGATCGAGCGATTAATCGGGTTTCGAAGGTGAATGGATTAAGCGATGTGGGCTTAACTTGTATCGCTTACAGCGAGAGAACCGATGAACTTTTAATCGGTTATGAAAATGGAAACTTGGATATTTACCGCGATGGTGAGGTAACAACTTTTCCCGATTTACGGTTAAGTAGCAATTACAGTGGATTAAAACGTATTAACCATATCCACATTTTGGATAGCGTTGCTTTTATCGCCACCAATTTTGGTATTCTGGCTTATGAAATTCCCTCGGGCTTAGTACGTGAAACTTATATTATAGGCCCTAATGGTACCACTTTAGGGGTTAATCAGATTACCGATGATGGCGATACGCTTTATGCGGCAACACCCGAAGGATTGTACAAAGCTCCCCTAAATTCTGCAAAATTTTTCTTTGCCAATTGGAAGAAAGACCCTCAAATGGGACGCTCGGTAAATCTTATCTGTTATTTCGACAACCGCCTATTTGTGAATCGCAATATCGAACCCAATAGGGATTCTATTTATTATCGTGAAAACGGACAGTGGCTGCATTTCGATGCCAATGAAATTGCCGATAACCGCGCCCTACGTGAGTCGAAAGGCACATTGGTTGTTGTAAATAATTTTAGTGCTCGTGCCTATGATGCGAATTTCCAATTTGTAAAAAACTGGAACTCAATTACCGTGGGCGATAGTGCTTTTAGTCCCGTTGCAGCGGTGATGGGAACCAATCCCGAAAATTTTTGGATTGCGGATGCGGCATCGGGAATATATCAAGTCTTTCAAATTTTCCCTTTTCCCTTAGTACCGAATAGTCCGCGTACCAAAAACGTAATGCGTATGCAGCAAAGTGATTTTGGGCTTTTGGTTTGTCCGGGTGGGATTGATGCGGTTGGAACGCCGCAGTTTAATTCAGAAGGTTTCTTTCGACTACTTGATTTACAGTGGACTAATTATCCGTCAGGTCAATTTGAGGGCTATAAGGATATCGTGGAAATAATGCCGCATCCTACCGATGCCAATATTTATTACGCTTCTACCTACGGAACGGGAATTTTGGAACTCTTCATTTCAAGGGAGGAACTTCGCGTTGAGCGCTTAATTAACGAGGCCAGCACCAATGGTGTTTTACCTTCTATTCAAGGCCTGGGTAATCATCGTGTGGCCGATATGGACATGGATCAAAATGGTAATATTTGGTTCAGTAATTCTTTAACCGAAAAGCCTTTAGGGGTAATTCGTCCCGATGGAAAGATCGAAAGCTATAGTTTGGGCGCCTCGGGTTCGGGTGCCAACGTATTAAAAGTCATGGCCACAACCTCTAATCAGGTTTGGTTGCAGGTACGTAATGGCGGTTTAATCGTGGTGCGCATCGAAGACGGTGTTCCGGTTGAAAACCGCAGTTTAGGCTCTTCGGAAGGCTCTGGTAACCTACCCTCGGAGTCGGTTCTTTCCTTTGCGGAAGATTTGGATGGTGAAATTTGGATTGGAACTAACGAGGGCTTGGCGGTGCTCTTTAGTCCTGAAAATATTTTTGAAGCGAATCGTAGTTATGATGCCTCCATCATTGTTATAGATGAAGATGGCGATGGCAATGGCGAAAGAGTTTTAGGAACGGAGGCCATTAATGATATTGAAATTGATGGCTCTAATAAAAAGTGGTTTGGAACGGTAAATAGTGGCGTTTTCTATACCAATGAAAACGGTCGAGTTCAACTTTTACGTTTCTCCAAAGAGAACAGCCCCTTAGCAAGTAATACTATTTTAGATATTGAAATTGATGATAAAACGGGCATGGTGTACTTTGGTTCCGATCAAGGAATTGTGTCTTACCAAGGGCAGGCCACTGCCGGTGAAGAGCGCATGACTGATGTTTTTGCTTATCCTAATCCGGTGGAGCCTGGTTATACAGGTCCTATTTTAATTCGGGGTTTGGTAACCAATGCTCAGGTGAAAATCACCGATTTGGAAGGCAATATTGTTTTTGAAACGGTGGCCGAAGGTGGGCAAGCCATTTGGAGTGGCAATCGTTTTGACGGCGAGCGCGTGGCTTCGGGGATTTACTTGGCTTTTATTAGTGACGATTTAGGGGCCAATACGGAAGTGGCTAAAATCATGATTATCAATTAATGCAAATTCGCAGCGAAGCGATTATTTTACGGGCGGTAAAGTATGGCGATGCCAGCATGGTGCTTACCGTTTTCGGTCCCGAATGCGGACTTCTATCACTAATTAGCAGCGTTTCACGGACCAGTAAAAAGGGTTTACGTCAGCCTTTGATGCAGGTCCTAAGCTTGGTTGAAATAGTTTACAGCGATAAATCGAAAGGTCAACTAAAGCGTTTGCAAGAATTGCGTTTGGTGCATCCTTACCAGGAAATTCCTTTTGATCCGGTTAAATCTTGCTTGGCTCTTTTTCTGGCAGAGTTGCTCAGTAAATCCTTAAAGGAAGAAGCGGCTGCTCCGCAGTTGTATCAATTTCTGAAAGAAGCCTTTATTTTTTTAGACGAGGAGCAGGCCTCTTTGGGAAATTTCCTACCTGCATTTTTAATGGACTTTAGTGCTTTTTTAGGCTTCGAACCACATTTTAAAAAAGAAAACGAAGCGCCTTATTTTGATTTGCTAGATGCGCAAGAAATCTTGGTGGAGCCTCTTCATTCTTATTATATCTATGGCTATGAAGCCCGTGTTTGGGCCGCTCTTCAGGCAGAAGGCTATAAAAATTCAGCGGCGGTAGATTTAAAGAATTCTACTCAGCGCAGGCAAGTTTTAGAAAACATCCTTAGTTATTACCGCTTGCACTTCACCGACTTCGGGAAGTTGAAATCCTTACCCGTTTTGTACGATCTTTTACACTAGTTTGTAATTTCCACCGTATTTAAAATACTCTCCAATTCGAAGAGCGTTTTACGTTTCTTTTTATCGGGCTGCAGTAAAAACGCATCTATATAAATGAGCTGTTTATGCGTTTCGTCGTAAATGCTGTAACTCACAAAAGGGCCGCCCATAATATCGCCTTCGCTGCGCCAGAGTCCCCGTGTTTTTAGCGCGAAATTATTGGAAATTTCTGTGGGTTCGCTTTGGGGTTTAATAAGATCTTCGGTAACCATATAGCTGTTTTCGCGGGCGCCTGCTACATAGAGTTTAGTGAGGCTATCACGCAGGGGAACAAGATGTTCGCCAATTATAGCGCCTTCTTGCGGAAGCGGACCACGGTAAATAATAATACCCATATCATTCACTTTGGTACGGCGCCAGTAAATTACCAGGTCTTTCTTTTCTACACTAATTTCAAAATCTTTGGGAATGCTAATTTTGATGTGATTTTCGGCTAGAAAATCGGGATAGAGTTTATGGGTAAGAGCGGCAATGCGTTTACTCATGCGTAGCATTTCGCGTTGCTCTATAAGGGCGTCAATTTCTTTATTCTTGGCTAAAATATGCTTACGCAGAAGGGCTTCGGAAGGGGCTTGAAGGTAAAAGACTAATTGATCGCGGGCCCACTTATCGTTTTCACTGGTAAAGATGGTACTATCACCAAGGCTGAGAAGCACTAAATAGCGCGATCTTTTTAGCAAATCGCCGAAATCGCGGCTACCTACTTGTCGAACGGTATACAGGGGTTCGGGTTGCGGTAAGCCGTAGGTCATTGCTGTGAAATGCTTTAAGAAGGCATCTCCCGCAGGGCCATCCCACACTTTATCATCGGCAACAACGAGAATATCTAAAATGCCGCCATTACTGGGAGGCAGCACCTTTTCGCTGCCAAAAATACCTGAGGCTCCCTTGCCTTCTTCCGAATTAGTGCAGGCACTCACAAGAGTAAGACTTACGAAAAGAAGAAAGAAGGATTTTAGAGCGTTCATAGGCGTTTAGCTTTCGCGATAAATTTTGAGGGTCATTCCTGGTTTTAAACGACGGGCATTGTCAATATTGTTCCACGACATGATGTTTTCTGCACTAATGCCAGGATATTTTTGAGCAATGGAGTAAAAAGTCTCCCCATCTTGCACGCGGTAATTTTCGTATTCTCCGTTTTTACTGGACGTAGATGCGGTATTACTACTTTTAGAACTGTTAGAAGCGATAGTTTCAGTGGGTAAGCGACGTGGGTAAATGGTTAGTCTTTGCCCTATATGTATGGTGTTACCGCGTAAACCGTTCCAGCTGCGAATGCTGCTAACACTTACGCCATATTTTTGGGCGATTGTTCCTAAAACTTCTCCGCGGCGCACCTTGTGGCGGATACGATCGTTCATGGGAACTTCTTCGGGCACTTCCGCCTGCGTTTCTTCGAAATGTAGGGCCGCTATTTTGTAAATCGAATCTTCGTTACTTACAAAAAGACCAATTTTATCGTGCGGTAAAACTAAGGCATAGGCGCCTCCTTCTTTTTTCGGAATAAGCTTGTGACGGTAGGCAGGATTGAGGAATTCCAACTCTTCTTCACTAATGTCGATTAATTTAGTAATCTGCTTGAAGCTAAGACGTTCTTTAATATTTACCGTGTCGGTACTAAAAAAAGAAGGCTTTAATTGAGTAGGGAAGATGAGGTGCTCCTCATGGTAATTCATAATGTAATTTACAGCAATAAAGGCGGGAACGTAGCTTGCCGTTTCACGGGGAAGGTAAGGGCGAATGGCCCAGTAATCTTTTTGGCCACCACTGCGACGAATGGCTTTATTTACATTTCCTGGTCCTGAATTATAGGCCGCTAATGCTAAATTCCAATCACCAAAAATGCGATACAGGTGGGTGAGATATTGGCAAGCTGCTTCGGTCGATTTAATGGGATCATTGCGCTCGTCGATATAGCTATTAACGTTTAAGCCATTCATTTTTCCAGTGGCGTACATAAACTGCCATAAGCCGGTAGCACCCACGCGTGAACGCGCCATTGGGTTAAGTGCCGATTCTACTACGGCTAAATATTTCAGCTCAAGCGGCATATCATATTTATCCAGTGCTTGCTCGAAAAGAGGGAAGTAATACTGGGCTAAACCAAGCATTTTACTAACCTGCTCGCGACGACGAATGGAGTACAGTTCGATATACGATTTTACGGTGGAGTTATAGCCTAAAGCCATGGGGCTAAGTTCGTTCAGGGCTTCTAGGCGAGCGGCATAAATACTATCGCTAAAGCGAGGAGCCTCGGCATTATTAGTATTCCAAAGCATAATGCTATCGGAATCGTTAAGGCGAACGCTATTTAGATCTTCAAAAAAGCTAAGACTCAGTAGGCTGTCTAGACGGGCCGCAAAGGGGTCGTCTTCCAACTGAATTGCATCTAAAGCAACAAGCTTGGGCTTGACAATACTGTCGGTTTCCCCTTTCTTAGGATTTCCCCCCAATAGCAAAGCTGGGAGGAAAAATACCTGAGTAGAGAGTAAAATTATTTTTTTCTTCATGAGGCTTAGAGCTAAGAAGGGAATTTACAGAATATTAAAGAGCCCCTCAATGAGGGTTTAACGAAAGGACTAACCTTTAATTGTTAACTAATGTTTGCGCAAATTGCAGCAAATCAGCTTCTTCGTACTTGGCTGCCGTAAACTGCATGCCTAAGGGTAGGCCGTTTTTATGTTGGGCTAGCGGCAAAGAAATAGAAGGGCAACCCGTAATATTTGCGTGTACCGTAAAGATATCTTCTAAATACATTTGGGTGGGATCACTTTCCACTTGGTTAATGGGGAAGGCGGTGTGCGGTGTAGTTGGCGAAAAGATAAAATCGTAATCGGCGAATATTTCATTGGTTTTATCCGTTACCAAACGGCGAGCTTTTTGTGCTTTGCCATAATAGGCTTCATAGTAGCCACTGCTTAATACGAAGGTTCCTAAAAGGATACGACGTTTTACTTCGGGGCCAAATCCTTCGGTACGGGAAAGTTTATAGGTGCTTTCTAAGTCGTGAGCATTAGGACTGCGGTAGCCAAAATGGATTCCGTCGTAGCGCGCTAAGTTACTGCTTGCTTCGGCGGTGCTTAAAATATAATAAGTAGGTACAAGATACTCGAGAAGCGGAAAGTCGATAGCTTCCACCGTATGTCCGGCTGCTCGTAGTTTATCGATAAAGGCCTCTGCTTGAGCGCGTACTTCGGGGTCGAGGCTCGCATTTTCTAGCGCATCTTTAAAATAGGCAATCTTGCGTGTTTGTTTTTCCCCATCTAGGGAAACCGGGATTACCTCGCGTTGGCTGCAGGTATTATCGTATTGATCGGCACCCGCCATTACTTCGTAAAGCAGGGCGGTGTCTTCAATTGAATTTGCGAAAGGACCAATTTGGTCGAAACTAGAGGCAAAGGCAATTAATCCGTGACGCGAAATTCGTCCGTAACTGGGTTTAAAACCATAAATGCCAGTAAAGCTGGCGGGTTGACGAATAGAACCGCCGGTATCGCTACCGAGGCTGGCCATGCATAAACCAGCAGCTACTGCAGCGGCGCTTCCACCCGAAGAACCACCGGGAACAAGGTTTTTATCGAGAGGGTTTTTTACAGGGCCGTAATGACTAAAACGGTTGGAAGAACCCATCGCAAATTCGTCGCAGTTGAGGCGACCAATAATAATCGCATCTTCTTCTAAAAGCCTTTCTACGGCAGTGGCCGAATACAGGGAGGTGAAACCTGAAAGTATTTTACTGGCGGCGCTTAGGCCATGATCTTGGTAGGCGATATTGTCTTTTACGCCAATTACCATTCCCGCTAATTTCCCCGCGGTGCCATGTTTTATTTTGGCATCAATTACCGTGGCTCTGCTGCGAGCATCGTGGGAGTATACTTCCACGAAGGCATTAAGGTCTTTATTATCCTCAATTTTTTGTAGGTAATGCTCTACGAGTTGGGTGCAACTAGTTTTACCATTACTTAAATCGCTTTGTAGAGCCTGAAGGTTAGAATAGTCCGCCAAGGTATTGTACTTAAATTTTTAGGCTTTACCGCCTTTATCTGAATCTTTGTTGTCTTTGTCGTCTTCTTTTACAGCATCTTTAAATTCTTTGATGCCGCCACCTAAGCCGCGCATTAGCTCAGGAATTTTACGACCTCCAAATAATAAGAGGACAAGCGCTACTACAAGAATAATTTGCCAAGGACCAATAGCTCCTAACATGACAGATAATAGAGTCATAATTATTTATGAATGAAATTTGGGGACAAAGTTACTAAAAGAATAGGCTCGGCTGGGTTAAAGGCAGCACTCATATTTCACAGACTTTTAGGGCTGGGGATAAGAGCTGGTTTTGGGCATAATTATAAGATTTGGCACATAAAATATTCTGAGCTTTTGAAACCGATAGTAAGATCGGTTTGAGTAATGGTTATAGACCTGCCATAAATCGGTGCAAAAAGAAGTTTTGCTGAGCGTAAAATTTACCCGCACAAAGATAACGAGGGTAAAATTATTGTAAATTTACCCTCGTTTAAGTAACAAGCGTAAAATTTACTCTCGAAATAATGACTTTTGATAAAACCAAACCTTACAACGATTTACCGCCGCTTCCGCCGAAGTTCGATTGCGAAACCAAGGCGATTTTACTGAAGACTATTGCTGCCAGTAGGGCATTAGCGCAGTTAAATGGTGCCATTCGCAACCTTCCCAATCCTAGTTTATTTTTAGACAGCTTACATCTTCAGGAAGCAAAAGCTAGTTCGGAGATTGAGAACATAATAACCACGAACGATGATTTATACCAAGCACTAGTATCCGATAAAAAGCATAAAGATCCCGCTGCTAAGGTGGTGATAAGTTATAAAGAAGCCATTTGGCTTGGAGTGAAGCGCTTGGAAGAAAGGCCTTTTATTACTACTAATTTATGTATTGAATTGGTGCAATGCATCAAGCAAAATTCGGCGGGAATTCGAACTTCGAGCGGCACAAAATTAGCAAACCCTAAAGGCGAGGTTATTTATACGCCTCCAGCGGGAGAAAATAGTATTCGCGAAAAGTTAGCAGACTTTGAAAAGTTTGTGAATCAGAATGATCAACTCGATCCTTTAATTAAAATGGCTGTCGCGCATTATCAATTTGAAGCGATTCATCCCTTTTTTGACGGCAATGGTAGAACGGGTAGAATTCTGTTATTACTGCAATTGAAAATGGAAAAGCTACTGGATATTCCCGCTTTATTTTTAAGTGAATACATTATTGAAAACAAAGAGGCCTACTATACCCATCTACGGGAAGTGACGGAAAAGCAAAACTGGGAGGCTTTCATTTTATATATGCTCGACATGGTAGAGCAAACTGCTATTAAAGGTTTGGCAAGCTTAGAGGCTATTATTAGTCTAATGGATAATACGGGGCAAAAAATTAAAGAACAGTTACCAAAAGAGTATTCAAAGGAATTAGTGGAAGTTATTTTTAGGCTGCCCTATACAAAAAGGCAACATCTTATTGATATTGGCTTAGGAACGCCCAAAACAGTGGGTAATTATTTAATGGCGCTGGAGGAAAAAGGTTTTTTGAAATCGCTAAAAGTGGGGAAGGAGAAGCTTTATGTAAATCATGCTTTAATGGCGCTGTTGGAGAAAAAGAATTTCTAGCTCTTAAGCTAATTTAACAGTGAAGGCAGGTAAGGCAAGCTTCTATCTTTTTATCCTCACATTAGGTTTTGATTAGAAAAAAGATTAAAACGGACCAAATATGTGATCATAGATTCATGTTCCTAAGGAATCTACTAATTCCTTTCCCACCCAGTCCTCTCCAAAGCTTTAGCAATATTTGCTTCCGCTTTCCCCTGCAAATTGGTATCTTCCCCGCCACATTGCGCTTATGGAAACACTGATTAAATTAAAGCAAATCACCCGCGATTTCGCCCTTGGAAGTCAAACCGTTAAGGTGCTAAAAGGTATAGACCTAAGCATCAATAAAAACGAATATGTAGCTCTAATGGGGCCTTCCGGAAGTGGGAAATCTACCTTAATGAACTTGCTTGGCTGCCTCGACACTCCTACTGGTGGCGAATATTGGTTAAACGGCAAGGACGTTAGTAAAATGAGCGACAATGAACTAGCCGAGGTACGCAACACCGAGATAGGTTTTGTTTTCCAAACCTTTAATCTCCTGCCGCGCAGTACCGCCCTAGAAAATGTAAGTCTTCCCATGGTTTACGCTGGAAAAAGCAATAGCGAAAGAGTAAGCCGCGCCACCGACGTTTTGGACCAAGTGGGCCTTTCCGACCGGATGGATCACCGCCCTAATCAACTTTCGGGGGGGCAAAGACAAAGGGTAGCGGTGGCTCGCGCCCTGGTAAATAAACCTTCGATTATCCTCGCGGATGAGCCTACTGGTAATCTCGACTCGAAAACCTCGGTGGAAATAATGAACCTCTTTAAAGACATTCACGCCTTAGGGAACACGGTTATTTTGGTAACACACGAAGAAGAAATTGCGCAGTACGCCAAACGCATTATTCGCTTACGCGATGGAATTATAGAATCAGACGAATTAAATTAAGATATGGATTTAAACCTCAGTGGTAAAAATGCCCTTGTATGCGGAGCCAGCGATGGCATCGGTAAAGCCGCCGCTTTAGAATTAGCCCGCATGGGCGCCAACGTTACTCTTTTAGCCCGCAACCCCGAAAAATTGCAAAGCGTTCTCGCCGAGCTATCTACCCCGAGTGGCCAAACACACCAATTTTTAAGCGCCGATTTTAACGATCTTATTTCTCTGGAAGCAGTTATTACCGCGGCTTTAGAAAAAGGTCAGACTTATAATATTCTTATTAATAATACCGGTGGCCCGCCTGCTGGTCCTGCTCATACCGCCGATCTCGAAGCTTTTATCACCGCTTTTCGTCAGCATTTGTTGGCCAACCAGCTTATCACGAAATTGCTTTTGCCGAAAATGCGCGCCTCCAATTATGGTCGCATTATCAATGTAATTTCTACTTCCGTGAAAGCGCCTTTGCCCAATTTGGGCGTAAGCAATACCATTCGCGGCGCCGTGGCCAACTGGTCTAAAACGCTTTCGCGTGAATTGGGTCCCGATGGCATTACCGTAAATAATGTTTTGCCAGGTGCCACGGAGACCGGTCGCTTAACGGGTATCATCTCTAATAAGGCCAATAAAACCGGCGCTAAAGAAGATGAGGTAGCGCAACAAATGACGGCTGAAATTCCCTTGGGACGTTTTGCCGCTCCCGAGGAAGTGGCCAATGCCATTGCCTTTTTAGCCTCACCAGCTGCCGCTTATATTAGTGGTATTAACCTTCCGGTAGATGGGGGAAGAACACCAAATCTCTAAGCATGGAAATTATTGCAAACTATATAAACGGGGCCTTGGTAGCGCCGCAAGGGGGCGAGTATATCGATAATTACGAGCCCGCCACCGGTAAAGTGTATGGTAAAATTCCTCGCTCGCAGGCAGATGACGTCGCCGCAGCAGTACAGGCTGCCGAAGCCGCATTTCCGTCTTGGTCGGCTTTAAGTATGCAAGAGCGATCGCGTTATTTGCTTAAAATTTCGGAGGCGATCGACGCCAAGTTAGGCCATCTAGCGCAAGCGGAAAGCCGCGATAATGGCAAGCCCATAAAATTGGCCGAAGCGGTAGATATTCCCCGCGCTCGCGATAACTTCGCTTTTTTCGCGACCGCCATTTTGCATCAAGAAGACGAGTTTCACAATATGGGTGAAAAGGGTTTTAATTACACCTTAAGGCAGCCCATTGGCACGGTAGCCTGCATCTCACCTTGGAATTTACCGCTCTATTTATTTACCTGGAAAATCGCACCCGCCCTAGCTTCTGGAAACTGCGTGGTAGCCAAACCTTCGGAGGTAACACCCTTTACCGCCTTTTTGCTTTCGCAGATTTGCATAGAAGTAGGCTTACCCGCTGGGGTTTTAAATATTGTACATGGTTTAGGGGCCGAAACGGGACAAGCCATGGTGGAGCATCCTAAAGTAAAAGCGATTTCTTTTACCGGAGGAACTGCTACGGGAGCGCGCATTGCTAGCATTGCCGCCCCAAAATTTAAAAAATTATCGCTCGAGTTGGGTGGGAAAAACCCCAATATAATTTTCGCCGACTGCGATTTAGAGCGTGCTATTAATATCAGTGCGCGTGCTGCTTTTGCTAATCAGGGACAAATTTGTCTTTGCGGTAGTCGCATCTTTATCGAGCGTTCTATTTACGAAGACTTTAAAAAAGGATTTTTACAACGCGTAGCAGGCTTAAAGGTAGGTCCGCCCCAAGAAGCCGATTCGCGCATGGGTGCTTTGGTTTCTAAAGAACATTTGGAAAAAGTATTCTCCTACATTCAGTTAGCGCAAGAAGAAGGCGGTAAAATTTTAGCGGGCGGCAATAAGGTAAATTTACCCGCCCCTTACGATCAGGGCTATTATTTAGAGCCCACCGTTATTGAGGGTTTGGCATTCAATTGCCGTACCAATCAGGAAGAAATATTTGGACCAGTAGTGACTCTTACGCCCTTCGATAGTGAAGAGGAAGTTTTAATGATGGCCAATAGCACAGAATATGGATTGGCTTGCACCATTTTTACAGAAAATCTCAACAAGGCCCACCGCGTGGCCAAGGAAATTCACAGTGGCATTGTGTGGATCAACGATTGGTTAGTGCGCGATTTGCGCACTCCTTTTGGGGGAATGAAAAATAGTGGCGTAGGCCGCGAAGGTGGTTTTGAAGCCTTGAAGTTTTTTACGGAAGCGAAAAATGTTTGCGTGAATTATTGAAAAAGAGGATTAAGACCGCTGCGCCAGGAGACTGGGGCTTGTTTAAAGAAATGAAATCCGCTTACAATTGCAGAAATAGTCTATCATTAAATAGCTAATCCGGCAGCAATTAGGTTCTGACGTAATTATCTCTCTCACGACTAAAAGGCGGATAGTGTAAATATGGAATATCGTGCGGGCTTAAAAAGGCGCGTGTATTATTTGTGAGCTTTTCCTGTAAAGTAGAATTCACTTTACGTTAAAGTCATGTGAAAATTAGCGTGAAGACCTAGCTCTATTTCCTATCTGCCAGCCCTAGCTTAAACAAAATCAATACTTTAATTAAGAAGCGTGTTCTTTTCAATTTGGGTGCTAATCTCTAAAAAGGCTTATAGGTTCTTGCAATTTTTACCTTTGCATTAAATAAAACCAACAATGCAATTAAGACCAGTTGATGTAGTAGAGCATATTGATCCTGAGGATTTTTATCAGCGCTACGTTAAAACTCTTACCCCAGTTAAGCTAACAAACTATGCTAAAGACTGGCCTGCATTACAAAAGTGGACCTATTCTCATTTAAAGGAAATCGCCGGAAAGCATAAGGTAAAATTACACGGTGCTTGGCAAGATCATGAGCCAACGCAAATAGAAATGCCTGCGGTTAAGGAAGTTGCCTTTTCCGAGTATTTGGATATCCTAGAAAAGGACACTCCTTCCGATTTGCGAATTTTCTTATTCAACCTTTTTAAATTAGAGCCATCCTTATTGGAGGATTTTACTTTTCCACCTATTATGGAGGGTTATTTAGAAGATTACCCTTATCTGTTTTTTGGCGCCGCGGGTAGCGATGTGCGCTTACATTACGACATAGATTTGTCGAACGTTTTTATAACGCAGTTTGGTGGCACGAAGCGCATCACCCTCTTTGATCAAAGTCAAACAAAATACCTCTATAAATTACCTTTTACTACCCATAGCGCGGCCGACATACGTGCCGCCGATTATGAAAAGTACCCCGCCTTAAAATTGGCGGAAGGTTGGCAGACCGAACTCAAACCGGGTGAGACTCTTTTTATGCCGGCGGGAATTTGGCATTATATCGAATATTTAGGCGGAAGTTTTTCATTAAGTCTACGGACCCTAAACCCAACCCGTTTAGGAAAAATTCATGGGGCCTACAATGTATTTGTAATTCGCAAGCTGGATGAATATCTGCATAAGTTTTACAAAAACAGTTGGGGCGATTATAAGCTGCGTAAAGCCATTGAGCATGCCAATGAAATTGTTGATGAGCAGTTAGCCAATCGAAATTCGATAAAATAGTTTTTCCCGTTTTAAGCCGTGTTTTTAACCGCCAATAGGGCAAAAATTTTACCTTAGAGAAAAATATACTCTTGCGTAGAATTCCCGAAATCCAAAATTATTGCAATCGTTGGTGTCAGCGTTGTCCCCTGGCACACCGTTGTGGGGTCTATCAGGTTATAAATTCCGATTCAGAGGATATTTCGGTCTTGGCCGAAGGCACAGAATCCAGCGAAGTAGAAAGTGAAAACCCTTTTGCTGATTTAAATCTCGATTCTAATGAAGCGTTGCAAAAGGTTAAAAAGGAGCGAGAGAAAATGGCTCTGCTAAATTTACAGAAGCATGCATTAATGCGGAGCTTCCACCAATGGGATGAATACTATCAGAAACTGCTGCTTTATCTAGAGACTAGTTTATTAAAAGAGTATTTAACTAAACCCATCTTGCGTAAGCAAAAAGAGCAGGAAATTGATAATGCCTTTAGTGCCTTAGATCGTTACAAAGATTTTATCGGACCGAAATTAAGTCGTGCCCTAGGAGGAAAACACGACTTTGTACAAGGCTTGGAGTTGCTTCAGTCGGATTGGAATGGAACGGCAAAAATTGCCCTGCTAGTATTAAATGATATCTGTTTGGCCACCGAAAAACTCTTGCAATATATGGGCGATTCAGAGCAAATGCTTATTCGCTTTTGGCAGCTTTCGCAGAATTTAAGAGACGAAATGCGTCACGAATTCCCTTATGCCCAAAGTTTTATTCGTCCTGGTTTCGATACGCTGGGTTTACAGCATAATTTGGGTTTAGAATGAAGAAGCTGGGTCGCTTATTTTTATATTTTCTCTTAGCACCGAGCTTTCTCTGGGCCCAAAATTACTTTCCGCCCAACACGGGTTTTTGGGATACCATTTCCCCGCAGCAAATGGGCTGGTGTGCCACAGAATTGAGTGGCCTCGATAGTTTATTGATTGCCACCAATACTAAGTCATTTATAATTTTAAAGGGAGGGAAAATCGCCTACGAAAGGTATTATAATGGCTTTGGGCCAGATTCGATTTGGTATTGGGCTTCTGCCGGAAAAACGCTAACAGCCAGTTTAATTGGAATCGCTCAAGATGAGGGCTTGTTGGATATAAGCGATAAAAGTTCCGATTATTTAGGTCGTCCGTGGACCTCCTTGCCTTTAAATAAAGAGGACTTAATTAGCATTGAAAACCAATTAAGTATGACAACGGGCTTGGACTACCAAGTGCCCAATCAAGATTGTACCGCCGATTCTTGTTTACTCTACCGAGCGGATGCTGGCACCCAATGGTATTATCATAATGCCCCGTATTTACTTTTGCAGGATGTGATTGAGGCGGCATCTGGCAGCAGCCTAAACCAATATACAGCGCAAAAATATTTTGGCAGTATCGGTCTTCGAGGTTTGTGGGTTGCTAACACTTATTTCAGTAATGTGCGGGCAATGGCGCGTTTTGGTTTATTAATGCTGAATGATTTTAACTGGGCGGGGCAAAGCTTAATCGCCGATACGGTTTTCATAAAGCAAATGAAAGAAAGCAGTCAAACACTTAATCCCGCCTATGGTTATCTAACCTGGCTAAATGGCAAAAGCACTTACATTCAACCGGGGTTTAGCTTTACTTTTCCGGGTGCAATAATTTCCTTGGCGCCAGCAGATTTATACATGGCAGCGGGAAAAAATGACCAGCGCATTTATATGGTTCCCAGTCTTGATTTGGTGGTAATTAGGCAAGGCGAAGCGGCTGATTCCTCTTTATTAGCCTTGTCGGGTTTTGACAATGACCTATGGCAGATGATTATGAAAGTTTTATGTCAGACGGTAAGTTTGGAAACTAACCCGGCCGAGGAATATGCGCTATACCCCAATCCAAGTGAGGGCGTATTATTTTTAGAAGGTCCTTGGTCGCAAGATTTAATTTTACGCGATATCGCCGGAAGAAAGCATCTTCTTAAACTTGAAAGCGGGGTGGTAAACATTTCGCATCTACCGCAAGGTATATACTGGTTAATGGATAGGGAAAATGGCAGGACGGAGAAAGTGCTTTTGAATTAAATCCTTTCTTTAAATATGTATCGTTTCAGCCACGGTATCATAGCTCATTTCTTTGCGGATGAAAACGCCTTCTTTTTCATCGAAAATGCGACAGCTATCAATGGGGTTCATGTATAGGTGAAGTGTCATGCCACGGCGCGCACTACGGTTGTGCAAACTGTGAAAACCCATATTGTCGTGCATGTAAGAAATTTCATCGGGCTTCATCGATTCACGACTTGTTTCGATTAATTCCGTTTCACTGTTGTCTTTTAATACGAAGCGGATTTCTTCGAAAGAGCCTTGGAGATTGTAAACCCAGCACTCTTCGCCGTTGTGGCAGTGGATGGGAGTATCCTGTTTAGCATCCCAACAGAGAAGAAGTAATTCGTAATGTTCGTTGCGGCTGAGGCAGTTACGGGTATAACAGTCTTTGCTCCAAGAGGCATATGCGCTAAAGTCGGCGGCTGCGAGTTTTAGCCGCTCACTGATTTTTGTAAAATCACTTGCTTGCGAATTTTCCAGTACCTCAATAAGCTGCCTTACGCTGTCTATGTCTCCTTCCATGGTTAAAAATGAGCCTCTCAGTTTTGATGAAAAATAGTAAAAATTGAGAGGAAATTGTAGAAATTTCTTCAAAACTAAAAGAATTTGAATGAAAATCCTCGTTTTTTCGCTAATTTTTAAAAGGCTATATTTGCCTTTCTTGCAAAGAAATACCCAAAAAATTATGAATAATGATCTCGATCTTTTTCGGTCGATAGCGGAGGAATTATTTGAAGCAGAGAAGCTTGAGCCGGTACTGAAACCGATGGAGCCCTTAGCTTTATTTTCAAAATTAGACATCAGTTTAAATCAAGAGGGAGTAGACGAAGAGACCTTTGCCAAGCTTTTACGCGATTTAGTTTTAAGTACTCCCCGTACGGCCAGTCGTAAGTTTTTTAACCAACTTTTTGGGGGCCGCAATAGCAAATCAACTTTAGGTGAATTACTGGCCGTTTTGCTGAATAATAGCATGTACACCTATAAAGTAGGTGGGCCTATGATTGGGGTAGAGAAGGAATTAATTCACCGTTCCAATGAACTTTTAAATTACCCCGCTGAGGCAGATGGAACTTTAGCGCCTGGTGGTTCGATGACCAATTTAATGGCCATGCTAATGGCGCGTGATAAAGCGCAAGAGTCGGCGCGTACGGAAGGAATGCAAGGGCAATTGTGTTTGTATACTTCGGCCGAATCGCATTATTCGGTTCCCAAAAATGCAGCTTTTATTGGGGTTGGTCGCAAGCAAATACGCTATGTAAAAGCCGATGCCCAAGGCAGAATGGATCCTGTGGATCTTAGGTTTCAAATTAAGAATGACATAAAAGAGGGCAATCAACCCTTTTTAATTATTGGTACTGCCGGAACTACGGTTATGGGGGCCTTTGATCCTTTTGAAGACCTTGCCGTGATTGCCAAAGAATTTAATTTGTGGTTTCATATCGATGGCGCCTACTGCGGCAGCGCTATTTTTAGCGAACGCTATAATCATCTTTTACAAGGTGCCGCGGCGTCGGACAGCTTCAGTTATAATGCCCACAAAATGTTGGGAACGCCTTTGTCTTGCTCGCTTATTTTAGTGAAAGACAAGCGCTATCTCTACGAGAGTTTTGCCAATGATGCCGATTATTTATACCAAACCGATGGCGATGATTATAATTTAGGAAAGACTTCTTTGCAATGCGGTCGCCGCAATGACGCTTTGAAGTTTTGGACTTTATGGAAATCGGTAGGCACCAAAGGCTTAGGTGAAATTGTAGATTGGCAGTTCGATTTAGCCAATCACGCTTTAAAATACGTGCAAGAAAATCCGGATTATACGGTTTATAGTTACCCCAACTCTATTGGCGTTTGTTTCAATTATAAAGATATTCCCGCCGATATTCTTTGCAATCAGCTCTACCAAAGTGGCGAGTTGATGATTGGCTACGGTCAGTTCGATGGTGATGAATTCATTCGACTGGTTACCGTTAATGCGGGCAATACCTTTGCGGATATCGATGTGTTTTTTCAAGAACTAGAGCAATTTGCGGAGGCCAATCTCGTAAACTCGTAAAAAATGTTAACCAACCTAATTGTTTTGGGAATTTACTTTGCCATCCTTTTTGGGATTGGCATTGTAGCTTCTAAACGTGTAAATAGTTTAGACGATTATTATGTTGGAGGTAAAAAATTAGGCTATTGGTTGGTAGCCTTTTCTGCACGCGCCACGGGCGAGTCGGGTTGGTTGTTAATTGGCCTTACGGCGATGGGTGCTTTAGCGGGTTTTTCGGCCTACTGGGTAGTAGTTGGAGAAGTGGTAGGGGTGGCGGTATCCTGGTTTTTTATGGCTAAGCGCTTTAAAACACTCACTGATAAATACGATTCTATTACCGTTCCCGATTTTTTAGAAAGTCACTTTAAAACTAAAACCCATACCTTAAGAATTGTAGCGGCTTTATGCTTGTCCATTTTTGTGATCATCTACGTAAGTGCGCAAATTGATATTACGGGCAAAGCCTTTGAAACCTTTTTAGGGGTAAATTATTATACTGGCGCCATTGCGGGTTTTCTAATTGTGGTGGCCTATATTTTTGTAGGCGGATTTGTAGCGGTGGTTTGGTCTGATGTATTTCAGGGCGTTCTGATGTTTTTGGGTCTTTTGGCTTTACCACTGGTAGCCTATTTTGCCATCGATCATTCGGGTAATATTTATGGGACATTAGAATCACTAGACCCTAATTTGGTAAACATTTGGGGCGCCTTTGATGACCCTTGGATGCAGGCAGCGAGTATGTTGGGATTTGCCTTTATTGGTCTGGGCTTTTTAGGATCGCCGCAGGTTTACGTGCGCTTTATCTCCGTTAAAAACACCAAAGAAATTGACAAGGGCAAATGGGTTGCTATTGTTTTCACCTTTATTACCGACGCAGCCGCCGTTAGCATTGGCATTTTGGCACGTTATCTTTTTACCGAAATAGGGCAAGATCCAGAAAGTGTTTTAGGTTTGGCGGGTGAAGACAGTTTAATGGTTTTATTAAAAGCAACCTTCCCCGTTTTTATTGTGGCAATTTATATTGCCATTATTTTAAGCGCGATCATGTCTACCATCGATTCTTTATTAGTGGTGGCGTCAAGTGCTATTACGCGCGATTTGTATCAAAAAGTATTGCATCCCGAAATTGGCAATAAAGATCTCAGTAAAATGTCGGCTCGAGTTACCGTGATTATGGCTTTATTGGCCTTAGCCTTGGCTATGGCGGTAGCTATTTTTGTGCCGGGCAGAACTGTTTTTTGGTTTACCATTTTCGGCTGGTCGGGCATTGCCGCTACTTTTTGCCCGATGATTATTTATTCTCTTTTTTGGAATGCCTTCAATCAAAGGGGCGCTTTAGCCTGCATGCTGAGCGGCTTTATGGCAGTACCATTCTTTAAATTTTACGTGCAAAAACTGGAGGGCATCGGTCCTTATTTTGAACAACTCGATGTAATGGGACCCGCCTTTGCGGTTTCGTTTGTTTTTGGATTTCTATTCACCCGTTTTAGTCCTAAAACAGCGCAGAAAGCAGCGGCTTGATACTTTTAAAAGCTGTTTTGCAATTAGTTGGGGATGCTGTATTCCCCAGGCGAGATATACTGACGGCTATTCCCGGTAAGATCGAAGGCTTTCGCTAAAACCTTATAGCTACTGCCGCCAGGGTAGTTTGGACTACCCGTAAAGTAGGCGATTCCTTGACGTTGCTTTTCGCCGTTTAGCTTAATCCCTTGCGCCACAATAGTGTCGCCTAGTAGATTGCCATTTTGGCTTTTCATAAAATAAATATAGAGGCTATCCAATCCTTGATCATCGCTTAAATCGTAGGCAATTGACATAGCAGACTGAGGGTCTCTAGTTAAAATGCCTTGGTGGGCAATGGTATTAATTGTGGGTGCAGAGTTATCCTGGTTAAGAAAATAAAAAGTTTGCTCAACAAAGGTTTCATTGCCGTCCTCGTCGAAACATTTTACGATAATATAATTTTCACCAACAGGGTTAATGGTAGGAGCAATATCTGCATCAAATTGTAAATCGTCATTCATGCCACTTAAACCTCTTAAAGAATAGTGATACACCAAATTTCCTAGATCAGCATTACCAATGCTAATTTCGGTAGAAACCAAACCGCTGTTATCGTTAAAAAGAATTTCTACGGGAACCTTATTATTACTTAAGCTCAAAGTATCTGCTGGGCTAAGAATAGTTACGGTAGGGGCGGTGCTGCGTTCCTCATCGCCACTGCTTCCACAAGAGTAAAGGCTAAGGCTTAATGCCAATAATAATCCCTTTAGGGCAAAAGAGGTATAAAAAAGTTTCATAAAAATATAGCTTATTTTGGTATGTAATATAATGCTTTTAGGGGCGCATCTTGGCGCAGACCTACCTAAGCGAAATGCGTATGATAAAAAGAGAAAACCCCGCTAAGAAACATTTGTGCGGCCAAAGATCCTACTACCAAACCCATAATGCGGTTGAAAACCTTTAGGCCATTATCGCCCAAAGTTTTCTTGATAAAAGGCATTCTTTGCAAAATGAGCAGAGCGGCGATAGAACAAACCACTATCGCGAGTACGCCACTAAGGTAATCTTGCCAAGTTTCCGCGGCAATGCTCAGGTTAATTAAAGTAGTAGCTAAACCAGCGCCCACCATAACCGGAATGGCTAGAGGAACCACGCTGATATCCTCGCGTTCTAAAGCCGCTTGCTGATCTTTCATATTGTGGTTTACTTTTTTGCCATGACCTTGCACCATGTTTAAACCCATAATAAAGAGAATAGTACCCCCAAATATGCGCAAGCCGTCGGGGGAAATGCCAAAGAACTGAAAAATGTAAGTCCCTAATAGAAATGTAATTAACATGGCAACGAAGGAGGCGCGTGTGGTTTTTTTAGCAGTATGCCTTACTTCTTCCTTGCTGGCGTTCTCATCCAATAAACCTAGCATAATTACCCCTACCGAAAGCGGGTTCATAATGGTGAAAATGGAAACGCTGTTACCCAGTATGTCTTTGAGAAGTTCTACTACCATGCAATAATTTTTCGCGGCAAAGGTTGTTATTTTTGCTGGAAAAGAGAGCTATTTTTTCGGGCGGGTAGTATCAACCTTAATAATTTTTAGATTTGAAGGATTAATTCTTCCTTCAGTATGTTTCCTAACTTAATTCAGGCGGCCATTCCCTTTTTCGTTTTCTTCGTGCTGCTCGAAATTGTACTCACTGCTTGGCGGCGCATTCCAAGCTATGAAACCAAAGACGCTTTAAGTAGCATTGCCATGGGTTTGGGAAATGTGGGCGTGGGAATTTTGAGCAAGGGACTTATTTTTGGCATCTATCTACTGGTGTACCAGTTTAGAATATTCGAGTTAGATTACGTTTGGTGGATGTGGCTCTTGCTTTTCTTCGCCGACGATTTTACCTATTATTGGTACCACCGCAGCGCGCATACCATCCGTTATTTTTGGGCTAGCCACGTGGTACATCACAGTTCTAAAAATTACAATTTGGCCACTGCTTTGCGGCAAACTTGGACGGGAGGAATTACCGGTAGCTTTGCTTTTTACCTTTGGCTACCGCTGCTCGGCTTTCCGCCTTTGGCCCTCGTTCTTATGCAAAGCATTAGCCTATTGTATCAGTTTTGGATTCATACCGAGCTGATTAATCGCCTGCCGAAATGGTTCGAGTTTATATTTAATACACCCTCGCATCACCGCGTGCATCACTCTAGCGATGTGAAATATCTTGACGCCAATCACGCTGGGATTTTAATAATTTGGGATCGCATGTTTGGCACTTTTATTCCCGAAGAAGAACATCCCAACTACGGCCTCACTATAAATATTGAAACCTTTAATCCTTTGCGAATCGCAACCCACGAATGGTGGCAGATTTTTTTGGACATCCGCAAGTACCCGCGCTATTTTTGGCAATACCTCTTTGGTCCTCCCGGTTGGAGCCACGACGGCAGTCGAAAAACCACCGCTCAGTTACGCGCCGAAAAAAATAGTATCGTTTGAGACTTTTACTAAGCCTATTTTATCTTCTAGCCCGTAGCCGTTTCCTTTCGCTCACGGCAGATGCGGCGTATGCTTCACCGCGCGTTATTTAAAGCTCTAACAACTTGCTTTAAATTACCTTATTTCCATTTGAATTTCATAGCCAGACACTTTAATGGTATAAAAGTCTGCACCAAGTTTAGGGCTGCTTAAACTAGCATTGGTGTTCGTTCCTTTTTGGGTGTAATTGCCTTTGAGGCCTTCGGGGTAGCTAAGTTTTCCGTATTGCATTGAGGCATGGAGTTTATAAGGGCGGCTGTTTAGGACCATTGAGATATTGAGGTATTTGCCAGTTATGTCAATCTTCCCCGTTTTACCCAGCACTAGCGCGGTATTCACCTTACATTCGTAGCCGCTTAGTATGAAATTTCCCTTTAAAGCGCCGAGGGTAAATTGGGAGTATTTACTATCGGCGGCGTAAATATTTTTAGCAATTTGCAAAGAATAATCATCTTCATAACCTTGGTTAATAGTTAAAGTCCCGACCGTATCGATGCGGTAATTGCTGTATTTAGAATTGAGGAGTTTTAAGCTTTTAATGCTTTGAGTTTCTAAATTAAACTCGTAACAAAGTAATTCGGCTTGCTCCATTTTTTCTACCTCAAAATTGCTGTATTTGTAATTACCGCGTAGCTTTTTAAGCCCAAAAAAACGGTATTTAGTTTCATAGCCATCGCCGCTCAGGCTGTTCATAGTGCGGATTCGTAGTTTTGAATATTTCGCATTAAGCTTAATGTCGCCCCAGTTTTCACCGTACAGCTTTTGCTCATAAAGCATAATGTCGCCTTCCTTCAGTTCAACAATGTTGGCATCGCCGTATTTTAAATTAAGACTGGCTTTATTCACTTTGTCAAGGCTCAGTCGGCCAGAATATTGCTCGATCTGTATATTATCTAAATTCCCTTTGATGCGTAAATCTTTATAGGAATGCTTAATATTCATAAAAAGTGAAGCGGGTACTTTTAGGTTGTACACCAGTTTAGCCTCATCGTCGGAAAACCCCAGGTCTACCACCACGAAACTAGCCCAGCCTACCTTCTTTTTGCTTGGTACCGCGCGATAGGTATTAATGCTTAGCTCGGAACCTAATTTAGTGATACCCGCCTTAACATTTTCTTCAAAGGAGGCCATAAACTTTTTAATCTTCTCATGATCCTCTTCGCCACGATAGTAAAAAACGGCGTCTACAGATATTTCGTTTTTATCCCAAATTTCAATAAATGTCTTGGTGTTTTTAGCATCAATGTTTAGTCGGTCAAGGCCAGATGCGCTAACCGTAACATGGGCCGATTTCTCAATGGCTATTTCTTTGGCAGTGCCATAGAAGCCGATACAAAGGCCTAAAAGGCTATAAATTAATGTTTTCATGAGGGTGATGTTTTTCTTTTCGTTTTAGTTCTCTTTCGATGCGGATTAAAAGGTGCAGGCGTTTTTCGTAATAGTCAATAAGCACTTTAACCAATTCATCTTCGGGTACGCCTTTACCGATGTCGCTGCGGTATTTTTCGTTGATCTTTTCTAAGGCGGCTAGTTCATTATAAATCCAGTTTAAATCGGGATCGTTTTTTACTTCCGCTAAAGGAATACGATTTTGCAAGCTGTCTAACTCTTGACTATAATTCTTCTCTAAGCTTAAAAAGGAGGAAGGCAAAAGTTGCCTTTGCTGTGGCAGGGCCTTTTCCTTAATTTGCATTTTCCAAACTAGGGGAATACTGAGGCCAAGTACTAAAATGGCGGCTGCCCAATACCATGGAAAGTGGTTTTTTGGCAGAGCTTTTATTTTAGGACTAATTGATTCCCATAATTCCGACGGAACCTCTGCTTGGTCAAGTTTGTTGCGGTTTTCGTCGATATACTTTTTAATGGACATTATTATTTAATAGTTTTTGTTTTATTCTGTTTTTTGCGTATTGCAATTGACTTTTTGAGGTGGAGATATTGATATTCAATTGCATAGCGATAGCTTCATGCTTGAGATCTTCCAAATAGAAAAGTTGGAAAACTAGTTTTGCTTTTGGAGGTAATTGCTCAATTATTTTAAGCCAATCACCAATGTCAAGTTGGTTTAAAGCGCTAATTTCTTCCTCCATTATTTCCTCATGCTCCTCAATAATCCACTCTTCTTCTTTAATGGGATTATACTTACGGTAATATTGCAGTGCTTGATTTATAGCGATGCGCTTCACCCAAGAGGGAAAAGTTTTGCTGCTTTTTAAATCATTTATGCGATTAAAGGCTTGGATGAAAGTTTCTTGTAAAAGGTCTTGGGCAATATCCTCTCGGCCAACAATACGCAAAATGCTATTGTAGCTGGCTTTGCTGCAGGAATCATAAAGCTTACGTGCCGCAGAAGCATCGCCCTTTTTCCAATTACTAACCCAAATTCCGATCTCTTCCACGCTGTTTATTCGCATTCTATAGTAAAGATGCCTAGAAGGCCGAAAGGTTGTAATTTTTTGGAGATAAAATTTTTCATCAAAATGAATTTAGGGTAAACATCTTTAAATCAGATGATTATCAATTTAGCCAGACCCTAATGTCAAAAAAATAGGTCTCAAATAATTATTTGGGCGGTCTCAAATAGGTTTTTAAGGCGAAATGAAGCTTGGCTTGAAGCAATTTGCGCTCTCTAAAATAGATTAGGAATTTAAAAAAGAACAAATGAAAAAATTAGGATTTTTAGTTATTACCTTATTAGTGATGGCATGTAATAGTCAGCGTACCGTTTTACAAATACCGGCTAAACAAAGTGTAGAAATGGATTACCGAGATTTTGCTTTCTACAAAGTGCAAATTCAAAATAGGGGATATAATGGACTAGAAGTTTCACTAGAAAACAAGCAGAGCGGTATAAAAGTAGAAGGTTTTGGTTTAGGTAAAAAAGGAAAGGTAGAAGTTTATGTAGCGCATGCGAATAGTTTGGTAATTACAAATAACAGTTCAACAGCAGCCTCTTTGAACTTGGAAGTGCAAGAGGAAACTTTAGGCTCAGACCTTACCAAAGCAGCAAAGGTCATCCCCTTTACCTTGCGAAATTCTACCGCACGCTCGATTCCCTTAATAATCCCCGATGTAATGAACCCGAATTTATCACCCTTATCCAATAGCGGGGTAAGTTTAAAAGTAGGGCAGGAAATACTTTTCAGAGAAGGCTTTAGAAATTACCTGTTATTGCGAGTGGATGAAAGTATAGAAGCGGGAACAGTGCTGGATGTGGCCGAATTATTAAATCGCCGTAAGCAAGAGCTTGGTTTAAATTAAAGTAAACTCAAGGAAAATAAAATTATATTTAGCTCGTCAAGATGAGCATTTACACCACCCCTCTTCAGTTTGGTTATTTTCTAAGTTTATTATTATTCTTGGTTTTCTTCTTTAGATCCTATTACCGAGAAATGATGAGCGATAGGCTACTAGCCTTTCTGATGCTAATTTTCGCCTTGGAGTTGCAAGACTATACCTTTGGTTTTTCAGGGATTAATGTTTTGTGGGAACAATTGAGCGGCTTTCCTAGAGGGGTTGCCCTTCTCTTTGGTCCAATCATGTTTTTCTATTTGAAGGCACAGGTTAATTTAGACTGGCGTTTTGAAGCGAAGGATTATTGGCACTTTGCTCCTTGGGCCATAGGGTTTACGGTAAATCTGCTAATTTTTCTCTTAGGTCCGGAGTCGGTTATGGCATGGCAAGAAAGTTCCATTTACTACTATTTGGGCTTCCCAGCGCTTTTGGTTCGTTGGCTTAGTTATGGCTATTACTTTTATCACTCTTTACGTCTTTACGATAGTTATCGTAAGTGGATTGATCAAAGCTTTTCGGATATCGAGTCAATCAGCCTAAGCTGGTTTAGAAACTTCATTTACTTGATGTTATTTTGGATCTCTTTTAGGGAGTTAATGAGGGTTCTCGATTATTTTTTAGATTTAAGTTTTTACCAAGATTGGTGGTGGAATTTGGCTTTGGTGGCTGTGTCGGTTTACGTTGGCCTTAGCGGGATGACACAAAAAGAAGCCCCTAATTTGGCCTATACAACTAAAGAGTCGGAGAATTCGGAACCATCTTTTGGGCTATCTGAAAAATACTTAGCCGAACTCGAAGAAGTCGATTGTCTTCTTGATAAAGTTATGGAGGAAGAACGCTTATTCCTGCAATCGCAATTAAATCTGAAAGACTTAGCCAAGCAACTAAGACGGCCTAGTGCCCTACTTTCTGCGGCCATAAACCTTAAAAAGGAATGTAATTTTAACGATTACATCAATTCACTAAGAATTAAAGAGTTTTTAAGCTTGGCGCAAGAAGAGGGAAGTGGTTCCTATACCCTATTATCTCTGGCTTTCGATTGCGGTTTCAATAGCAAAGCCACTTTTAATCGCGCATTTAAGAAAGAAAAAGGTTTGAGTCCGCGGGAGTTTTTAAATACAATAAAAGAGGCGCCAAGGCAGTCTCTTTAGGATTAGTAGCATTTAATTTTCGGAGCAGTTTACACTGGTTCTGCCAAAAAAATAGCAAGAAAAAACCCAAAGCGCCGGTAAACGGTGATTTGGGTTTTTTGGTGGAGAATATCGGAGTCGAACCGATGACCTCTTGCCTGCCAGGCAAGCGCTCTAGCCAGCTGAGCTAATCCCCCTTATTTTGGGAGGGCAAATATATGGTATTTTTCGATTTATCGAAAAATTTTAACAAAGCCTTTTCATTTGCACTTTACTCCTCGTTTCCTGCGGTTTACAGTCTTCTATTATTTAGCAGCCAGCCCTTAAATGAGAAAATACATTTCTTCACTTGTTTTGGTAGAATTTTTAACGCAGTAGTTAGTAGTAGAAAGGTGTTTTTTTTAGCTAGAAGATGGAATTAGTCTTTTAAAAATAATGCTGTCGATTAATAATTAGTGTGCCAAGGTAATAGGCTAAATATTACATTTGGTAATCTTAAGCTTTGCCGTTTTGAAACAGTACCTATTACTTTCTTTTTCCTTATTTTTCTTTGGCTCTTGCAGAAATGTAGAACCAGAGCTTAACTTTTACCTTAGTACATCGGGGCAATATAGCCTTCCGGCTAATACAGTGGTAAATGTTGCATTAAGTGATACAATATCCAATCTTGAAACCAACTCTGCAGCTAGCTTTTCCAGCAATAACACCAGCGCTGATTTGATAGATGAAGTTAGCCTAAGCTGCCTCAGTTTGGAACTATTAAATCTACCAGAAGGAAATTTTAATTTTGTAGAATCCATTACTGTTCATATCAATGCTGAAGGTTTAGCCGAAAAACAAATTGCCAATTTAGTGGACCCAGATCCAAATGTTAGACAAATATTTCTACAAATTAATGGTGCGGATCTTCAAGATTATCTTAAAAAGTCGCAATATGATATGCGGGTGGTAACCATAATAAAGGAGTTTTTTATTGAATGCGGTAGATATGGAGCTAAATAGTCGCTTTTTAGTAAAAGCGAAGCCGCTGGAGTAGTTAGCAAAAATTATCGTCTTCGCTTATGCTGGCTTTGCTGGCTAATTTGCGGTTGATACCTTACGAATTCTAACTTCAGCTCCACTGCTAATTTTTTAGCGGCTTCAATGGCCGCTTCTTTATTCCCATGTCTTTGAATTTCTAATTTTATTCGGTGGTTCTTATTCAATAAGAAAACACCAAAATATACTGCGCTATTCTCAAAGCTAGACATGGCATAGCTATAGGCTTTGTAAGCGTCTTCGCGGCGTAAAATACTTAAGTCACAAAATTTTTCAAGACTTTGCCAGGGCCCAAATTTAAAACCGAAAATGTGGCTGTAACTGCGATAACGCTGCTGTGAGGGATTGAGCTGAATGCCATTGTAGCTAAAACTAACGAAAGTGCCTACCAAGCAGAGAATTAAGGCGAAGACTTGAAAGAGTGCTAAAAAAAGTCCAATACCAATTAGTATATAACCCGCATAAATAGTGGGCTTGGGGAATATCCTACTTAATTTATAGTCTGAAATCAAGGCTTACTAATTTGCTCTAAAATATAATCAAGGTCTACGTTTTCTTCAAAAAGATCGATTGCGCGTTTTATTTTCCAAGGGGTATCGCGGTTAATTTTAACCTCGATACGCGAAACCTTTAAAACCACCCCATAGGTATCCAATTCGGTATGTAATAAAGGCGTTTCGTATTCATCAATTATGGCATTGGTATGGTCGCTTACCTCACCCTCCCCGCAAATAATAATACCGCTTAAAGGCCACTCTTCTACATTAGCCTCTTTATTTATGTGAATTATACGCTCTATTGCATTGTCTAAGCGATGCGCTCCTACTACTAATAATAGGTTTTTACGCTTCTCTAATTTAGCACGATCAATTACGGTTCCCGCTAAAACATCGGCCACCTTATTTTTTAAATTATGAGGGTTGGCAAGTACTTTTCCGAAAATAGCTTTGGCCACCGTACCCATTACCGGATAAGCCAAGGTGCGATCATAAGGAACCATTCCTAAAAGAGGAATGCCAACACTGTCTAAATACTTTTGCAGATAAGGACGGATTTTTTCAATCTTATCTTCTCGCACTTTGTTTACAATAATGCCTAAAATGGGCACTTTTTCTTCCCTAAAAAGGGAGATGCACATATTAATCATATCGATGGTTGAACCTACTCCGCCCTCGGCAATAAAGATAACCTGAGCATCAAGCATTTTGGCGACCCGCGCATTGGATAAATTTACCACGGAACCAACTCCAGGATGACCGGTACCTTCGTGAATCGTGAGCTCCTTGCGCTTTTCTAACTCAGCCTTAGCGTTCATTATTTTTTGCGGATAATTGAAATCTTCCGGATTATCTAAAAAATCGGTGGTAGCGCCGGTGCCTAAAATAACGGGGCTATGAATTTCGGGTAGAAGATCGAAACGAATTAAATCGGAAAACAAAATGGTGTCCTTGTCTACCCTTAAATCGTTTAGTTCTACAAAAGATTGACCAACGGGTTTGCAATAGCCCACGTCTAAACCGAGCCTTTGTAGGCAATAAGCAAGCCCTAACGTAGAGGTGGTTTTGCCAACATGCTGTTTAGAAGCGGCAACATATAAGGTGTGGTATTTCTTCATGGTGTAGTATTTTGCTCGCCGGCAGATGCGTTTTTAAAGGGTTTGAAAGGTACTAATTAAGCCTAAATTTTAGAGAGAGATTATATTTTCCTTACATTTTTAAATTGCCGAACTTCGCGCTATGCAGGAAAAAATAAACTGGAACAATTGTTATAGTCCTATGCGCTTTGGCGAGGATATCGCCCGTTTCGATGAGCGCTCGGTTTATGAGCGCGATTACGATCGCATTATTTTTTCATCGGCCTTTCGCCGACTGCAAAACAAAACCCAAGTATTTCCCCTGCCAGAACGAGTTTTCGTGCACAATAGACTTACGCATTCACTCGAAGTGGTAAGTGTAGGTCGGTCGTTGGGCATGATGGTGGGCGAGCGTTTGGCCGAATTGCCCGAAATTAAAGATAATCCTCGCTCGGTACAGTTTTATCAAGACCAGCTTAAAGCGGTTATTTCGGCGGCTTGTCTAGCCCACGATTTGGGTAATCCCGCTTTTGGTCATTCGGGGGAAGAAGCGATTTCTAAATATTTTTTAGATCGTCAAAACGACCAAGGTTTTCGCTCGGCATTTTCGCCCGGTGAGTGGGAAGATTTAACGCACTTTGAAGGAAATGCCAATGCCCTGCGCATCTTAACTAAACAGTTTAACGGCCGTTTAAAAGGAGGTTATCAAATTACTTACACTACGCTTGCGAGTATTTTAAAATATCCCTGCGAAAGCTTAGCCCGCGATAAGTCTAAAGGTAAGCATCGCTCAAAATTTGGCTATTTCCAAAGCGATGCCGAGGTTTTTGATAAAGTGATTAAAGAGTTTGGCATGTTAGAAGACAGTCAATCGCCACGTGCTTATTTCCGCCATCCTTTTGTGTACTTAGTGGAAGCGGCGGATGATATTTGCTATAGTATTATTGATTACGAGGATGCTCACCGACTAGGAATATTAAGTTTTGCAGAAGTGCGCGATGACTTAATGGCCTTAATTGAGGCCGATGGCAAAAGCGATATGAGCCGTTTGCGTCAAAACCTCGAGACGCTAAGAGAAGATAAAAACGAATCGGTGGCTTACTTGCGTGCTAAGGCGATTACCGCATTGGTAAACCGCTGCGCCGATAGCTTTATAGAGAACCGCGAGGCCATAGTAGCGGGTCAGTTTAAAACTAGTTTACTAGATTCTTTAGACGATTTAAAGCAGGCCTTAAGCATCATCGAAAAGAAGTCTATTGGTAAAATTTACAACCACGAATCGGTGGTGAAAATTGAATTGGCGGGCTTCAAGATTATGAGTGGCCTCATTGAAGATCTTGTAGAAGCAGTGCTGATTAGTGAGGACCAAGCTCAAAAGAGGCATTCCAAAATTCTTAGTTTGATTCCTAGTCAATATAAATACGCATCTAGCGCAAGCCCCTACGAAAAGGTAATGACCGTGCTAGATTATGTAAGCGGAATGACGGATAATTATGCCTTGGAACTCTACCGCAACCTGCGCGGGATTTCCGTGCCTGCCGTATAATCGACGGCAATTAGTTTTAAGAACTCAGGCGTTGGGCGAAATCGAGAAAAGCACTTAAAAATCCATCTTGGCTACGACCATAACTCGGATCTACGATAGTCCCCTTTTCATCTATAACTTGGTCCATTTTGCCCACCATTAACATGCGTGGGTGAGGAAAAGCGTTGATAGTGAGGATGTTTTGCTGCAGCTGATAAGCCGCTCGTACACCTCCCATTGCGCCCGTGGAACCGGTGGCCACCCCAATGGGTTTGGCGCTGAAAGGGTCTTTAGCAAAGAGATCGATGAAGTTTTTTAATCCCGAAGAAATAGCACCATTATACTCGGGGCTTAAAAAAATAAAGGCTTCGGTAGCGATTAGCTTTTGGTTTAAATCCTGTAACTCTGCGCTGGGATTTTCTAAAAGAACAAAACGCTCCTCAAAAGGAGGCAAGGCCAATTCGGCAAGGTCAATTACCTCTGCCTGATGTCCTTTTTCGGTGATGGCTTGCTCTAAAGCTAGGGCAATTCTGTGACTAATTCTTCCCGTACGGGTACTGCTAGAAACGATAGATATTTTCATAGATGGGAGCTAGATCCTAGCCTAAATTTTTAAGGAATTAAATAACGGCTATTTCTTCGCTTAAGAGCCAGCCTAATTTACCATCGGGTAATTTTATTTTCGACCAATTCTCAAATTGCTCTAAGCGCAGAGCTTTGGTGCCTTCATGTAAAATGAAAACATCATCGGCACTTTCAGAAGGAGCACTTTTCACATAACTCGAGTCTTCTAAAAGAATTATCCCTTGGTTATTGTTCAAATAGTTTTGGTGGCTCCAGGCCAAGATTAGTGCTAATAGTGTGATGCTTAAACCGCCAATAATGCTGATAAAACCGAGGCGTAGGTACTGGCTAAAGAGGTAAAGAGCAAATCCGATGGTGGCTAACAATAAAGCAAAAAGTGCTACTCTCGCCCAATTGTCGGGGCTTAGTAAACTAATAATGGCTAAACGGCTCGCCTGAAAAAGGTTTTCGGGCACTTCTTCAAAACGGTCGATGGTTTTTTGCCGAGCAATTTCCAAGTTATTTTGGATTTCTGCGTCTTGAGGCTTTAGCTTTAAAGCTTTCTCGTAATGTAAAATACTCTTACCAATATTACCTTCTTTAAAATAGGAATTAGCTAAGTTATAATGTAAGGCTGCGCTTTGTTTTCCCGATTGTAAAACACTGTCGTAGATAGAAATAGCTTTCACAAAGTCTTCTGCTTGATAAGCGCGATTACCTGCTTCAAAAAGTTCTTTTTGGGCCATTAGGCCAGCGGGTAACAAAAGGAGAATACTAAATGAAAGTAGGATTAGCTTTTTCATAACTCACCTTCAATTTCGGTTAATATGGCGCTAGCTTCTTGGAAGTCGTTTTGGGCATTGGCCATGGTAGCTTGGGTGTAGCGCGTCATTTCTGCCTGCTCAATAATTTTTTCTAAGCGTATTTGAGTGGGACTGGAAAGACCGCGCTTGGCTAATTCTTCTAGTAATCTTTCGCGCGACTGTTCGTGGGCCGGCATTTTCAGCTTATCAGAAAAATAACCCCAAAGGGCCTCCAATAAGGCTTGGTAGAATTCTGCCGCTTGATTTTGATCGAGGGCTTTTTTAGCGTTTTTCAGTCGTTTGGCGGCTTTTTTGGCGGCTTTTTGTTCGCGTAAAGCGCTAGGATTTGCACGTTTATTATTCTCTTTGGTCCAGAAGAAATAAAGGCCCAAATTAATGAGAAGAAGTAGGGCTAAGCTGCCCCAAAACCCTTGGCTCAACCAAAAGCGGTCGTCATTTTTCAGCCACCTTCCCGCTTTGGTTTTAATAAATAGAATTTCTTTCGAAATAAAATTTACCTCTTCTTTTTCGTTGCCACCCATCTGGGCTTGACCCGCCAAATTGGGCGAAACTTGGCCACCTTTAACCTTAATTTCGTAGCTGTTGCTGCTAATGGTTTCGTAAGATTTGCTTTGCGGATTAAAATAGCTGAATGCAATCGGATCAATTTTATACGTGCCACCATAACGAGGTACAAGCAGATATTCAATCACCTTAGAGCCTTTCATTCCGTAAGAGCCCACATTACTGCGTTCGGTAATTTCAGGATCGAAAACCTCAAAGGCTTGGGGGAATTCGGGTTGGGGAATGTCTACGAGTTTAATATTTCCTGTGCCGTTTATTTCAAGGCGTAGGGTAATGCTTTCATCGGTGCTTATTTCGGTATTGCTTAGGCTCACTTTAAAATCGTAACGCCCCACAGCGCCACTAAAATTATCAGGTCTACCCTTGTCGGGAAGCGGCTTAACTTCAATGGTTGGGAAGTCTGCGTTTAGCTCTTCAGTGCTAGTACGGGTAATAGGGAAGCCAAAAAAGTCGCGCCTCCCCGAGTTAATACGAATGGGAACATTTAGGCCAATATTACCCGGTTTTAGTTCGCCCGATTGCTGGGGAATAAGGACCATTTTTTGTAAATCCGCTGCCACATAGCGCTGACCGTTAATATACTCTTCGCTGGTTTCAATGCGTTTATCGTCGATATTTTCTCGGTAGAAGCCTTTAAAGTTAGGTTCTTCTCTAAAGGTTTGCTGGCCAATTTCGGTGCGGAAATAAAGGCGGTAACGGGCATAAATGGGTTCACCTTGGTAAACACTTTGCTTAGAAACAAGAGCTTTTAAAATGAGGTCTTCATTTTTAGCATTTTGCTGGGCGGCTTCCTTTTTCTCGCTAACAGTTATATCGATACTTTCAGTGCGATACGTTTGTCCGCCTGTTTTTATATAAGCAGGTCCAATGGTAAATTTCCCTAGGTTATTGGCTTGTAAAATATAGCTGTAGGTTAGGTTAAAGCGGGTGCCACTATTATCCATATAGGTGCTCACCGAAGTATTGGGTCCGCCTAAAACGCTAAAACCAGTAAAGTCGGGCGCTTGGAAGCTTTCCCCCCTTTGGTTTACCTTAAACTCTACGGCAAAGCGCTGTCCTTGCTGCACATTTTTGCTAGCTACGCTAACGGTAAAGCTAACCTGAGCCAAACTGTTAAAGCTTATAAAAAGTGCAATATAGAAGCTGAGTTGTTTCATTACCAGTCTTTTGCGCTTTTAATGGGTTTGGCTTTGATTTTTTGTTGCAAAAGTTTTTGCTGCAACTTTTCTTCATCGCGATTTAAAGCTTGTAATAGGCGCTCGGCGTTTTCGCGACTAATTTTATCTTTTCCCGGCGAAGGTGATTTATTGGGATCC
>PZPB01000001.1:76770-83371 GCA_003045865.1 Bacteroidota bacterium
AGAGATTTTTTATAAGCCTCAATGGCTTCCTCCAGTTTCTTTTCTTGTAAGTGCGTATTCCCTATATTATGAAGGGCTTCCGCTTGTTCTACTTTGTTTTCGGCAAGACTTAAACTTTTTTCGTAGGCCTCCAAAGCTTCGGCATAGCGCTCTTGTTTGTAAAGCGCATCTCCTAAATTGAAATTGCCTAAAGCCTGATTCTTCCCCTCTTCATTAAGGGCTCTGCGGAAAGCAACTTCTGCTTCATCAAATTTATTAGCATCGTATAGGTCGTTCCCTTCCTTAATTTTTGCATTGCTGTTTTGGGCTTGTACGGTCAAGCCAAGAAGCGCAGCAATGACGGCCAAAAAATTCTTAGTCATCATTTCTTAAAGAGATTTAAATTTTTAAACCACTGCGTTTTACGGTCGAGGATAAACACATCTAGTAAAAGTAAAAGTAGGGCAGGAGCGAGTAACCACTGAAATTGATCTTCGTAGTCAGCAAAAAGGCTGGTTTCAAATTGTTTTTTTTCCATGGCATTTATTTCCTCCATCAAAAAGTTAACGCTGCTGCGGGTGCTGTTGCCAGAAGCGTATTTACCTTTACTTTCTCGTGCAATTTCTTCCAGTAATTTACTATTCAGTTTAGTAATAACCACTTCATTATTTTGGTCTTTTTTATAACCAATGCGGCGCGATCCGTTCATTTCGGGAATGGGCGCTCCTCTTTCACTGCCAATGCCAAGGGTATATATGCTAATTTGTTGATCGCGTGCTTTCTCTATGGCATCATCAATGCCCTCTTCATGATCTTCCCCATCGCTAATAATTACAAGTAAACGATTTTTTTGATCGGCATCATCAAAATACTGGGTAGCTAAATCAATTGCTTCCCCAATGGCCGTTCCTTGAGAGGGAATAAGGTCGGTATTAATGTTTTTAAGAAAGAGGCGAGCGGCACCATAATCGGTGGTAATGGGTAATTGTGGATAAGCACGACCGGCGTAGGTTATGATGCCAATACGGTCACTTACTAGCTCATCTAGCGTACGCGAAATAATAAGTTTTGCCCTTTCTAAGCGGTTCGGTTGCACGTCTTCCGCCAGCATACTTTTACTTACGTCGATGGCAAAAACGATATCTACTCCTTCGCGTTGCACTTTTTCGAGTCTAGAACCAACCTGCGGATTGACCAAGGCGAGTGCTAAAAGAGCAATTATGCAAAGCGCTAGGATAAGCTTTAAAAGCGGTTTGTTTTTAGAGCGCTCAGGACTAAGTCTTTGCAATAAATCGCGGTCGCCAAAATAGTTTTGTGCTTTTCTTTTCCAAGTGAGAAAAAGCCCATAGAATACCAGTACCGCAGGGATAAGCAGTAAAAGGTAAAAGTATTGTGGTTCTTCTAATTGGTACATTAAATGAAGCTTTTTAAGAAGGTATAACGCAAAATTACCTCTAGGCTAAAGATGGCTAGCGCCCAGAGTATGAAAACATCAAACTTCTCGTCGTAGGTGTAAAACTTAATTTCTTCTAATTTGGTTTTTTCTAAGGCATCAATTTCATTGTAAATGGCTTGCAGCTTTGCATTGTCGGTAGCACGGAAATATTTACCGCCCGTTTCGTCAGCAATTTCTTGCAACAATTCTTCATCGATGTTTACTTCCATATTGGTAAATTGAAAGCCGCCGCGGCCATCATATGCAATAGGAGTGCGAGCGAGGCCTTTGGTGCCAACTCCGATAGTGTAAACTCTAATATTAAATTCCTTGGCCAGCTGAGAAGCGGTAATTGGGTCAATTTCCCCGCGATTGTTTTCTCCATCGGTAAGAAGGATGGCCACCTTGCTTTTTGCTTTGCTGTCTTTTAAGCGATTCACTATAGTGGCGAGGCCCATGCCAATGGCTGTGCCATCTTCAATTAAACCGTGACGAAGACCAGCGAGGGCATTGCGTAAAACGGCATGGTCGGTAGTTAGTGGGGTTTGCGTATAGCTTTCACCGGCGTAAACCACTAGCCCAATGCGATCGGTAGGACGGCCTTCAATAAAGTTCGCCGCCACTTCTTTCGTAGCCTCTAAGCGATCGGGTTTCAAATCTTGCGCAAGCATGGAGGCCGAAACGTCAACTGCCATTACAATGTCAATACCCTCGGTATCACGGCTACGACTTTTTTCTTGCGAGCTGCGCGGACGAGCCAAACCGATAATAACGAAACTGATGATGGCCACACGCAAAAAGGGAGAAATAAGGCGAAGCCAAGCCCAGCGGTTGTTTTTTTGATGAGCCAAGAATTCTGTTTCTGGGAAAAGCAGTTCGGGGTGACTTTTACGTTCTTTGAGGTAATACCAAATTAGGATGGGTATCAACACCAAAAGAAGCCACAGAAATTCGGGATTTTGAAATTCGTACTTACTCATTTTCTTCCTCCTTCACTTGTTTAACCTGAGTTTTTAAAATGAATTCTTTAATAGCTTGAAAGGCTTCTTCATTTTCGTAGGCTAAGGCTTGTTGCTTGGCGAATTTCACCATACTGCTTAGGCGTAAACTCTTACTCAAAGCGCTAAAATTTTCTGGGGCCATTTCTAATTTGGCAATCTTTTCAATCAGCTCCTCAGCGGTGCTTTCCATGGCTTTGAGCGAATATTTTCTTTCTAAAAAGTGACGAAGGATATCAATTAATTCAGAATAAAACTCCTTTTGTTTCCCTTCTTGCCAAAGTTTACGCGCTTCTAGTTTATGAAGCTCTTGTAGGGCCCATTCGGCGGGAGGTAGACTAGGAATAACTTCCTTTTGGGGCGCCTTCTTTTTGTTGCGTATCCGCTTAAGCAGATAGAAAATAAGTACCACCAAGCTAATTATGGCTAGAGCAATATAGAGTACTGGTAGCCATTCAAAGGGCGCGTCTTTTGGCCCCTTAATATCGTAAAGTTCCTTGTCTTCCTGGGCCTTTGCTAAGGCTACTCGAATTATAAAGCCTTGACTAAAAGTGCTATCACCGTCACTAATTAAAGCCAATCTGGGAATATGAACAAAGCCACTATCAAAAGAGCTAATGTTAATATTTTGGCTTAAAGTAAGGCGATCATTTTCGATAAGGCTATCAATAGAGCCTGTTTCTAGGGTAACTAGTCCTTTTATGGTATCGGGTAAAAAAGGCCATAAATAATTGTCACCCGCGGGAATTTCCGCTTTAAGCTGAAGTTTGATTTGTTCTCCGATTAAAATGCTATTGGTATCTGCTTCAAGCGAAAAGCTGATATTTTGGGCAGAGAGAAAGCTGCTGCAGAGGCCAATAAAAAGAAGAATTACTTTTTTCATCGACTGCGTTTTTTAAAATATCCTAAAAGCGCCGAGGCGTACGATTGATCGATGCGAATGGAGAGTTCGCCGGAGCCACTTCTTAAAAAGCTTTCCAAATAATAGGCTTTAGAGTCGTTAAAGCGCTTTCTTAATTTCGAGCGGAGTTTATAAGAAGAGGTGTTAACCCAATGAGTTTTACCCGATTCGGGATCTTTAAGAGGCAGTAGGCCTAAATTGGGTAATTCTTCTTCGCGTGGATCGAAAATACGAATGCCAGTTAAGTCGTGTTTACGACTAGCAATTTTTAAGCTATCGCGGTAACGCGTGTCCATAAAATCGCTTAAAACAAATACTATAGCACGTCTTTTCTGAAAGGCACTAAAAAATCGGAGAGCCTCGCTGATGTTGGTTTTGGTGCTTTGCGGCTTAAACTCTATCAGTTCACGAATAATGCGTAGGGTATGCGATTTGCCTTTAGCGGGAGGGATAAATTTCTCTACTTTATCGCTAAAGAAAAGCACGCCCACCTTGTCGTTATTTTGAATGGCAGAGAAGGCGAGGGTGGCGCAGATTTCGGTAATCATTTCTCGCTTTAGCTGATTGCGAGATCCAAAGTTCTCGGAGCCGCTTACATCTACTAAAAGCATTAAGGTTAATTCGCGCTCTTCTTCAAAAACCTTAATATGAGGTTCGTTTAATTTGGCGGTAACGTTCCAGTCAATCGCTCTAATGTCATCGCCAATTTCATAAGCGCGTACTTCACTAAAAGTCATACCTCTCCCCTTGAAATTACTGTGATATTCACCCGAGAAGATATGATTACTCAATCGTCGGGTTTTAATCTCAATACGGCGTACTTTCTTAAGAAGTTGTTGCGTGTCCATTAGGCGCTAAAAGGCTTTTTAGGATAAAAAAAATTGGGTCTAGATTGCTGAAATTAAAGACTAAGGCACGTCTACGTTGTCGATAATCTGATTAATGATATCCACGCTGCTTACGTTTTCCGCTTCCGCCTCGTAGGTGATGCCAATACGGTGACGAAGAACATCTTGCACGACGGCGCGCACATCTTCGGGAATAACGTATCCGCGACGTTTAATGAAAGCTTGTACTTTGGCGGCATTGGCAAGAGCAATGCTACCACGGGGTGAAGCACCAAATTCAATGAGTGGTTTTAAGGATGATAAGCGGTATTCTTCGGGTTTGCGAGTGGCGAAAACGATATCGAGAATGTACTTCTCAATTTTTTCGTCCATGTAAACTTCTTTCACCACTTCTCTAGCTCTTAAAATGGTTTCGAGGCTAACCACGGGATTTATCTTCTCTTTATTTCCACTTAGGTTTTGGCGCATAATTAAACGTTCCTCTTCCTGTTTGGGATAGGTAATTACCGTTTTCAGCATGAAGCGATCACTTTGTGCTTCGGGTAATGGATAAGTTCCTTCTTGCTCTACCGGGTTTTGGGTGGCTAAAACCAAGAAAGGCTTGGGAAGAGGATAGGTTTTTTCGCCAATGGTAACTTGACGTTCTTGCATGGCTTCTAAAAGAGCACTTTGCACTTTGGCGGGTGCGCGGTTAATTTCATCCGCTAATACGAAGTTTGCGAAAATAGGTCCTTTTTTAATGGCGAACTCATTGTCCTTCATATTATAAATTTGGGTACCTACCACGTCGCTGGGTAAAAGGTCGGGGGTAAATTGTATACGGCTGTAGTCTGCCTCAATTGCTTCCGAAAGCGATTTAATAGCAAGGGTTTTGGCAAGGCCTGGAACTCCTTCCAGTAAGATGTGGCCATTTCCCAATAAGGCAATTAAAAGTCTTTCGAGCATGGTTTTCTGACCGATGATGGACTTGTTCAGTTCCATCATTAAAAGGTCAACAAATGCGCTTTCTTTTTCAATTTTCTCGTTCAATGCTCTAATATCGATTGAGCTTTGACTTGTATTCATATAGTTTCCTTTAAATCGGTTAGGAATCGGGATTTTAAAAGTCTGGCGAATTTGAAGCAAAGGCCTCTAAATGCGCGTTAAAGCCTTGTTAAAAAAAGCTTTATAAGCATCTAAATTTCAGCGCTTCCAATTGAGCCGCCGCAAGAAAAGACAATTTCTATAAAAATGCTCTAAAAAATAAGGCTTAACGACAAGATAATGCGGGCTTTTTGTTCTAAATTATTGAGCATGAGGAAACTTAATTAGGTGAATGAAAAGTTAGATCGTATTTCTGTCCTGGTGGAGTTCTCGGCTTTAATATATTTATTAACCCCCATTATCTTGGTAATACATTGTTTAATAAATACTTGGGTTTTGAGAAGTGAAAAAAAGAAGCATTTTTCTTCCGTTTTTGAGAGGACGTAGATGTTTTCCCATAATCGGAAAATCATCCCTAATGGGGAATCATCAAGAAAGTGATTACTATTTAAGTAGCTCATAAATAAGGATCTATTAATTGGAATCTTGATTGCTCTAGACAATGGTTACAATAATACATAGGTGAAGAAACTTTCGTACATATTAATATTCCTAGCTTTTAGCCTTCTTCCGTTAGCGGTAAAGGCTGCGAAGGTTATTAATGCTGAAATAGTTTTATCAGATACCTATTTTTCTAAGCTTGAGGTTATCGAATTAGAGGGCCGTTGGCGCTTTTACTGGAAAGAATTTGTAAATCCCGAAAAGGCTCCTGGGGCAAGCGAACGTCCTTTCTTTCTTGATTTTGGAGAGGCATGGTCAGATATTCCTGAACTGCGTAAATCTTACCATGCTAAGGGTTTTGCGAGCTATGAGTTAAACATTGTAAGTTCCCAGGGAACCGATAATTTAGCATTGCGGATACCAGAGTTTTATTCGGCTTATTCCCTGTACTTAAACGGTCAATTAGTTGCTAAAAATGGCGAGGTAGGTAAAGATTTGGCCTCATCGGAACCTTATTGGCTGCCCAAAGTGGCAAACATAATATTAGAGAAAGGTAATAATCGGCTGGTGGTCCATGTCTCTAACTTTAAACATCATAAAGGTGGAGCAGTAGCCCCAATTAGCATTGGCCCTTCCGAGACTATATTGTTTTACAAAAATATGGCGGTAAGCGGTTCTTTATTTATTGCCGGCACTTTATTAATTGCCGCGGTATTTTCCTTGATTGTATATTATTTTCAGAAACTAGATTTTGCTTTTTTATTCTTTGGCCTTTTTGCTTTAACCTACATGTACCGAATCGTTGGTACAGATACCTATATATTACATGAGGTATTTGGTGGTTTAAATTGGTATTCGGCTATTCGCCTAGAGTACCTTAGTCTGTTTCTCAGTGTGATCTTTTTCACCTATTTCT
>PZPB01000039.1 GCA_003045865.1 Bacteroidota bacterium
AACTCTGAAAATCAACCTAGTATCAATGTCATAGCGTTTTTGTCATGTACTTAGCAAAAAAAGAGTCAAATTTTGCTAATTCGCAAATTATTATTGCTTGGCTGCAATAATTATTATACATTTCATCCCGAGAAAAGCACAGATTATCGCAAATAATTTGTGTTCTTAATTTTAACCATTAACAATTCTTATTTCGGATGAAGCAATTCAAAAAACTCTCATTTTTAGCCTTAGGCTTAGTTTTTATTGGCACTTCTTGCAGCGTTGAAAAGCGTGTGCACACTGCTGGATATCATATTGATTGGCAAGGAAATGCAGACCGTGTGCACCAAAAGGACCTTGTTATACGTGACAAGGACAAAGGTTTAAACACAAATGGAATGATCGCTACTTCAGCTTTTTCTAACGAGCTTAAACCAAGTTCTTTTGAAGGAGAAACTTTCTTTGCTAACTCAGTGGAAAGCATTGAAAAAGTTTCAATCAAAGAGGCTATTGTTGCTAAAGTATCTACTTTCAGTAAAAAGGAAAAAGCACTTAGCGCACAAAATGTTGTAGCCTTAGAAGAGCAAACTATTAGCACTATTCAAGAAAACAAAGTTGATGAGATTGCTGACGCCGCTGACGCTGAGGATGCTGCTGCCAATACTAAAAGTCAATTAATTACCTTATTATTAGTACTATTCGTTGGTTATCTTGGTATTCACCGTTTTTACCTAGGTTATACCACTATTGGTATTATTCAACTTTTAACCGGAGGTGGATGTGGAATCTGGGCTTTAATTGACCTTATTCGTATCATCACTGGTGATCTTAAACCAAAAGGCGGAAGGTACAATCCAAAATTATAAAACATTTGAAAGCAAATAAATTGCTTTTTTACTTATACATCGGCGGGTTAATAGCAGTACCAATAGGTTTACTGCTATTGCCCGCTGATTTTTTTGACACCGGCGAGTCTGTCTGTCTCTCCGTAGTTCTGCTCGACCAAGAATGTTATGCCTGCGGCATGACCCGTGGGGTACAGCATTTGCTACACCTCGATTTTATGAGTGCCGCTAGTTTCAATCGCTTAAGCTTTATTGTTTTACCGCTGCTTATTTTACTTTGGTTTCAAGAAATGCGAAGAAGTATTTTACGGATTAAGGAGCTTAGTAAAAAGCAGGAACCCAAAGAGGCGAGCTAAATAGGGAGATTCAAAATGGAGACATGAAACAGAAGCGCCATTTTTCCCTTTTTATTTTGTGCTTGCTGTTTATTGCGAGTTCTTGCAGCCTTGAGAAGCGCCAGCATAGAATGGGTTATCACCTTAAATTTCGCAGCAACAATGCGCAACCACTGGTAAAAGAGAGTCTTATTCCCACCAAAGAAATTAGCTTAACTCCACGGGACTTTGTTCTTACAGAAAGGCAAGCCTTAGCTGAACTTAAGCCTCCCACAAAACCTACTCGAATCCTCTCGGTAGTTCGCAAAAAGGCCCATTACAAGACTACTTCTCAAAAAGAATCCCGTCCGTCTCCTATTCATTTACCAAACATAAAGGAAAGAGAAAAAAGAGCGCCAAAAGAAACAGATCCCGAGCAAAAAACTGATCCTTGGGCCATTATTGCTTTAGTATTAGGTTTAATCCCAACCGTGTCGCTCTTAGGCGTAATTATTGGTTTTTTTAGCCTAAGCCGTATTAAGAAAAACCCCAAACTAAAGGGCCGAGAACTTGCAAAAGGTGGAATAATTGCAGGGAGTATTTACACCTTGCTCATCCTCATTATTCTATTATCCACCTACCGTGAGTAATTTACAGTCTAAAATCGAGCTTCATTCACCTTGATCTGCAGTATTTAGCTTTGCAAATGCTTAAATTAGCCTTTATATTATTGCATTCATGTTGGCCAACCCCAAGCTCAAAACCATCCTTTTCCAAATTCTCGGCTTTAGCCTTACGCTAGGCATTTTAGTGTATTACTACGGAATTTTCCTTCCTTTTCTTGCCGCCCTTTTTATGGGCTTTGCCCTTCAGCCCTTTCTTTTAAAGCTTCAAAAGAGAATTAAAAACTGGGATTTACTCGTTAGCCTCTTTCTTGCCTCAATAGCATTATTGATGCTAAGCAGCACCGTGTTTTTAGGCGCTTTTCTCAATCGCGACTTTCAGCGTTTTAGCAAGAGTATTGATGTACTTTTAGTAGAAAACCAAGATAATTTGGACGCTGGTGCCGAAAAAATTAAAGACTATCTGCAACTGATTTACCCCAGTGAAAACCTGAGTGCTGATTTAAAAACCGATCTGCAGAAACTCATCAATACGCCCGCCGATAGCGGAAGTAGCGCCTTAAATTTTGACGCTTTAGGGGAAAGCTTCGAAAAGTTAAAAGCGCTTCTTCCCAAAAGTAAAACCAAAGAAGAAAGTAGCCGACCCGCTTTTAGCAGCCTCTATCTTTGGGGGGCTTTCCTCCTTTATTTTGTGCTCATTCTTTATCAGTTGCCCTATTTTCAAAAAGTAAAAGAGCGTTATTTTAAAGGCTTCATGGCCGAACGTAGTCAGGCCTTTTGGCAAGATTTCGACCAAAGCTTTTTGCGTTATTTCCGATTGCGCACCAAAATTATTCTTTGGCTTATGCCGCTTTATCTTGTCGCCTTTGTTCTGCTGGATATGCCGGGTATAAGCTTACTATTAATCGCGCTTTTTCTTTTACTTTATATCCCTTACTTCCATTACCTCCTGCTTATCCCCATTGCTTTGGGCTGTGTGGTATTGTCGGTAGAACAAGCTCAAAGCTTCCTATTTTTCTTCGCCATTTCTGCGGGTGTTTTTGTCTTGGCTAGCATTATCGAAGAAGCCCTGCTAATTCCGCGCATCATGGAAAAAAACATTGGCATAAACCCAGTAATTATGGTGTTGGGCTTAAGTTTTTGGACTTTCACCTTGGGCAATTTGGGCATCCTCATTGGCATTCCTATTACTAGTTTAGTTCTTATTTACACCAAACGCTACTTGCTACCTCTTTACCTAAAAGAAGCCTAAAAATGAATCCACAAAAACAAAGCATGATTTGGGGGACCTTAATAATTCTCTTAGGTTTAGCCATTGCCCATTTTGGCGACTTATGGATGACACTAGCGCTCTCTTTTTCTTTTGCCCTAGCTTGGTTTAATACGCCTGGTGATTTAAAAGGAAAGTTCATTAACTGGCTCATTTTAGCGCTTACTTTTTTCGCCTTGCTCTTACTTTTCGCATGGCTCAGTTATTTCCCTATTCACAACCGAATTGCGCAGGCCGCTGGCTTAGGGTTAATGGCTTTTGCATTTTATTTCGTAGCCGCCTATCGCATCAAATCCATCTGCCTGGAGCCAAAATACATGTTAATTGTATTTACCCTAAGCGCCCTCTCTTACTACCTTTCTTTTTACCTCAGCGCTGCCGTTTTCGACAGTAGTGCCGTTCCCATGCGATCCGCCAAAAGAGAATCCCTGCAAATGGCTTTAATTCTGCTTAGTGTAAATTTTAGTGTGAGTTTGGCGATTAAAAAAAAGAAATTCGAATAAAGGTTTTAGAATTCGGTTTGGCAAGAGTAGATGATCATTTCACATTGAAGCGTTAAACAAAAATAGTCCTACCTAAAAGCGCACTATTTCAAAGTCTCTTCTTCCTTCTTCTCACTCAAAGCACTTTTACTCAAATAAGTGGCCCTCGCTTAGCCCAAGATGCGTTTATGCTTGCGCAAGATGCGATAGTACACGATCCCTCTTATTTCTCAACAGCCTACCCCAATGGCGATGTACCAGTCCACAAAGGCGTTTGCACCGATCTTATTATTCGCGCCTATCAAAAATTAGGGATAGATCTACAGTTATTAATGCATGAAAATATGGAAGTCCATTTCGTTTCTTACCCAAAAAACTGGGGACTAAAGCACCCCGACAGCAATACTGACCACAGTAGAGTACCCAATTTGATGCACTTTTTAAAAGGCCAAAATGCCTCCTTGAAAATTTCAGAAAAAGCCGAGGATTAGCTACCGGGAGATATTGTCTGCTGGAATTTAGGCAGAGACATTTTGCCTATCGGTATAGTACCGGCAGAAAAAAATGGTGCTGGCATAAGACCATTGATCATGTATAATATTGGCTCTCGTCTGGTAAAGGAGGATATGCTTTTCGATTTTAAAATTATCGGGCATTATCGCTATTTACCTTAAAGTGCCTTCGGCGTAAAATTAGGCCTCAGATTTTCCTTCCCATTCGCTTTGCTACCCAAATAAGTTCTTTAAATTGCCTTTTTGAAAACCAAGCTAGGCCGCCCTCGCCCTTTAAGGGTTTCGTGGTCTTTAAAATATTATAAATGCCAAATCAGTACAAAGACCTCCTCACGGGAAATTCGCGCTGGGTAAACAATACCCTGAGGCACAATCCCGAATTTTTCCATCAATTAGCGGCCGAGCAACATCCTAAGTTTTTATGGATTGGCTGTTCCGACAGTCGCGTGCCCGCCACCGAAATTACCAATGCCTTACCGGGTTCTATTTTCGTGCAGCGCAATATTGCCAATATGGTAGTGCATACCGACTCCAATTTACTGAGCGTTGTAAATTATGCGGTTAAAGTTTTAAAGGTAAAGCACATTATTGTTTGCGGACACTATGGCTGTGGCGGCGTAAAAGCAGCCATGAGTAATGATAAATACGGTTTTCTAGACAACTGGTTAATGCACATTAAAGATGTGTACAAAATGAACCAGGCCGAGCTAGATGGCATTGCCGATGAAAACAAACGCTTCGACCGTTATGTGGAGCTCAATATTATAGAGCAAGTTAGCAATTTAGCCAAGGTTTCCTTTATTCAAGAAGAATGGGAAGAAGGTGAATTCCCCCATATTCACGGCTGGATTTACAGCTTAGAAGACGGCTTAATTAACGATCTCAATGTAAGTATCAACTCTAATGCTGGTCTAGAAAACATCTACAAATACAAGCAAAATTTGGAATCTCCTTTAAAGGATCTTCCAGCCGATAAATAAAGACAAAGCCGTCCTAATCACAATGAGTGAGGGACGGCTTCGGCCACTTGCTTGCGAAGCAACTTCAACTTGCCTTCTTGAGCTCTTGCGCTAATTCTACCAAATTGATAAACTCGCTGCGGTAATCAATGTTTTTAGCTTTTAAGCCCTCTTTTGCCCAGGCAATTACCTGAGAATAATCTGCCGTTCCGCTAAATTCCGATTCTCGTAAAAGCATCCCAAAGCTCGCCACCGCGGCCATAAAACTTAAGTCGGGGTTTAAAGACTCCACTCGATTAAGAATTATTTTTTCTTCTAAGCTAGACTGCTCCCCATCCGGTTTTTTATGACGGATCTTCAAAGTGGCTAGCTCATCTGCGAAAGCGGGATTTATTTCGACTTTAGTACGGTACTTTAATTCATCGACATTTAGGTGCGATTGAGTAGCCAAGTTACGCGGCACAATTTCGTACAGAGCCGTAACATAGTGCCCTGCGCCAATATCGCCGGCATCTTTCGCATCATTATTAAAATCCTCTGCCGCCAAAATGCGGTTTTCGTAACCAATTAAACGGTAAGATTCTACTGCGGCAGGATTAAACTCAATTTGCAGTTTCGTGTCTTTAGCTACTACATGTAAAGTTGCGCCCATCTCCTCTACCAACACTTTTTTGGCTTCCAAAATATTATCGATATAGGCATAATTACCATTGCCATTATCGGCCAGCGCCTCCATTTTTGCATCCATGTAATTACCGGTTCCAAAACCTAAAATGCTTAAAAATATACCTGTTTCGCGTTTCTTTTCTATCAACTTTTTCAGAGCGCTTTCGCTAGATACACCCACATTAAAATCGCCATCGGTTGCTAATATTACGCGGTTATTATAACCCTTCTTAAAATTCTCTTCCGCCAGTTTATACGCCAATTCAATACCGGCGCCACCAGCAGTAGAACCACCCGCTTTTAATTGATTGATAGCGATATGAATATTTTCTTTTTCATCACCCGAAGTTGGTTTTAAAACGACACCGGTATTTGAAGCATAAACTACTATCGCTACATGATCTTGCGGACGCAAATTATTTACCAATAAACGCAAGGACTTTTGCAATAGCGGTAGTTTATCCTCGCTATTCATACTGCCCGAAACATCAATTAAAAAAACCAAATTACTAGGAGCTAATTCGCTATTATCGATCTTTTTAGTATTGATACTTAACCGCAGTAATTGATGCTCTTTTTGCCACGGACATTCGACCAACTGATGGTTAATTGCAAAGGTTTTTCCTTCTTCTACTTTCAGGGGACTGTAGGAGAAGTAGTTTAGCATTTCCTCTGTTCGCACGGCATCTGAAGGCGGCAAATAGCCATCCGTTAAATACCTTCTTACATTGGCATAGGAGGCCACATCTACATCACTCGAAAAGGTAGATAAAGGATTTAATTCGGTGCTTAAAAAAACATTTTCATTAATGCTGGCATATTCCTCACGGCCAAGCACCTCACCATTTTCGCGAGATTGTGGTATGGTAACAGAACCTTTCATTTTTACACCATCAATAAAATAAACGGTACCCTCTCCTCTACTACCGCGAACATTGATGCTTCCGTTAGCTCCCTGAGTTACACCAGCTGCCTGACTCGCTACAGAGCTAATATCGCGCACAGCCATGTTCTGAATATCTTCGGCGGTAGTTACTTTACTGGTTTTTGTTGGAGAAATTAATGGCATCTCGTATAGCAATACCACTTCTTCCAACATTTCAGTTTCTTCATCCAGAGTAAAGTTTTGTTGGTAAACCTTCCCTGGTTCCAGGAGGAGACTATCTAGTATTACTTTTCTCAACCCTGTGAAAGTGCAATGCAAACTATAATATCCGCTTGCTTCGATTTTAATACTATAAAGGCCATCGAAATCAGTTGCGGCACCAGCGCAGACCTTCTTCTCGCCCTGAGTAAATAAAACCAAATTGGCAAAGGGAATTGTTTCGCCACTTTGGCTCTCGGTCACCCTGCCGCGAATTTCTACCTGTGTGCTTTTTTGAGCCAATAGTGACCCGAATGAAATTGAGGCCAACACGAGTATTAAATAGTGTTTATATGATTTCATATTCAATTGGTTTAATAAGATTAATAGATTAATTTTCCATTGCTACGAATAGAAATAAGCTGGCCAAGCTACTATTTCATAGAGTCCTGAAACTACTAAAGGTTGCTTCAAAAAATGATAAAAAGTAGATTAACAAATTACCTAAGCTGATTAATTGCTGAAAAGGCGGGTTAATATCCGTCTGATTTTCTTTTTTTATATATTAACAACCGCTATTAAAAATAATTAATAGAAGCTTTATTAAGAGATAATATAGTTGAATTACTACTGGTTTTAATGGTCATAAATCTCTTGTCCAAAATCTTTTTTACTCAATGTCATCCGAAAGCATTGAGGCAATGCTTTTTATTTTTAACTTTACGATAACCTGCTTTAGTTAATTCCCCATAAAATTTAGGCCTTTCTGAGTCAATATGACAAATTCACAAAAAATACGCATCGATTCGGATCTGACCATTTTAGAATGGGACAGTTTGGTTGAGCATTTTTGGCCCCTAAAGAAGGGAATGTCACTATTTGAGCTTTTTTGCGAGGAAATCTGTACCGCATATAAGACACACATAAACAGCGGTAATTCGTCGCCCTATAGTTTTGCCACTACCCATATCTTTGAACTAAAGGAGGAGCTTATTGCCTCAGAAAATGGCGACTATGAGATTCAATTAAATCTGCCTTCCTCGGTATATTCGTCAATTTCACCGAATAGAATCAAGTTTTTCAAAGAGCTACCCATTGGAGCCTCTGTACAAGATCGTAAGGGTGATATCCTTTTTGTGAATAAAACGGCACAGTCTGTTTATGGACGTGAGGGAAATGTGGTGGGTTCTAATAGCTCTGACATTTCTTGGCGCATTTAAAGTGAAAATAGAGAAGAGATTCCTTTTGAAGAGCTACCAGCTCTAAAATGTATTCTAGAAAACAGACCCTTGGAAAAGGCGATTATCGCTATTTACAATCCCAGCCGTAAAGATAGAGTTTGGCTGCAAGTTAGCTGTGTACCTGCTTGCTTTAGAGGAGTATTACATGCCCATGCCTCTCAGTCCATCTTCCCCGAAATAAGTGAACGCATCGAATTAAGCCACAAAAACCAACGCTTTTTGGCCGAAGAAGATTTCATTATTAAATTAAGTAATGGCTTACTCCAAAATCCTAAGGCAAACTTTGCTTTTCAGCAGCAATTGATTATTAATAAAGTAGGCGAACATTGCGAAACTGACGCCGCCTTTATTATCGATATTCAAAATCTTCAAAAAGGCAGGCCAGAGATATCTTCTTGGTTTAAAAACGATTCTCTAGTTGCCAATAAAGAGGCGATACTAAATAGTTTTATTTTCTCTGACGGCCGCATAAAAACTAATTGGCTTGAAAAGGATTACTATAAAGTAGATCGCATTTCCCTACTTGAAGAAAAAGACGTACACCTGCTTGAGTTATCAAAAAACAATGTAGAAAGCCTCCTCTACTTTCCTGTTATAAGGGGGAAAGAGGTCGTGGCCTTTATAATGCTGCATCGTGAAATTAACAGACGCAGTTTTAAAGACAATGATAAGTACTTGTTAAATCGAGTAACCGAACTGCTTTTAAGTTTATGTGCTCAAAATATTGCTTCCAATAGATTAAAAGAAAGTAAAGCTCAATTAAACCGACTGGCTTCTAATATTAGCGACGTTGTTTGGCTGGTGAATCTAAATCTGGAAGCTAAATATGTAAGTAGCTCATCAAAAGATGTTTTAGGTCTCAGCCACAGCGAATTTTTAGAGGGCGAAAAAGGCCTTGCTTTGCAAGAGGAGTTAAAACCAGCCCTCGCAAAGTTTATTAAAAAATTAGTCCTTAAAAAATCTACCGACAAGCTAACCTTAGCCCTGCAAAGCCCTTTTGTAAAAGAAGGAAAAAGTTTACTCCTGTCGCATAAGATTCAAGGCGATTATGATGAAAAGGGAAAACTCATTGGTTTAATCATCTGCAGTAGCGACGAAACAGAGTTACACCAAACTTTTCTGCAGTTGCAAGAACATGAAGATAAATATCGTAGCCTTTTTGAAAACTCTCCTTTAGGCCTAATGCTTTTTCATCCAATCAAGGGTATTTTAGAATGCAATAAAAGTGCAGCCTCAGCGCTAAAATACACGATCGACGAATTAAAACGTCACAGTATTGAAGAGCTTTCGCCTGAATTTCAACCGAACGGATTAAAGTCTGCGGATCTAATTCAAGAGCATAAAAAGTTAGTTGCTCAAGGCAAAAAAATCAATTTCGAATGGGTGCATCTCGATTCCGAGGGAAAACCTGTAACGATGGATGTTCACCTGAGTGCTATAGGAACAAAAAAAGAAAATTTAACCCTTGCTAGCTGGCACGACATTTCTAAAGAACGTCAAAATGAAGACCGCCTTTTCCGCCTTAATACAGCTGTAGAAAATTCGCCCGTAAGCATGGTCATTACCAATCTTAACGCACAAATCGAATACGTTAATCCTGCCGTTATAAAAACCACCGGCTATAGTAAAGAAGAACTTTTAGGCAAAAACCCACGAGTGCTGCAATCAGGAAACACACCTAAAAAAAGCTACCAAGAAATGTGGAACTCCCTCACTCAAAACAAAGAATGGCGAGGGGTCTTCTGTAATAAACGTAAAAACGGAGAGCTTTACTGGGAAAGAGTACATATTTCCCCAGTTTTAAATGGTCGTGGTGAGTTAACGCACTATTTAGCCGTTAAAGAAGATATCACTCTGCTTAAACAATATTTGGAAGCGATTGAAAAGCAAAACGATCTTTTGAAGGAAATTGCCTGGACCGAATCTCATGTTTTAAGAGCGCCTTTGGCCCGCTTATTAGGACTCTTACAATTTTACCGAGAAGGAGTATTTGATGATGAAATGAGTCCTGAACGAGTGCTCCAATTAATGGAAGAGTCGGCCTTAGAAATGGATGGTATTATTGAAAATATTAATACTCAAACCTATCAGCAAAGACACATTCAAAATTTAATAAAACAAAACCCTTTAAACTTTTAAAGGCTATTTTTCCAGCGAAGCACAAGCCTCACACTGTCCACTCGCCAATATTTCAAAAGTCCTTACTTTAAAAGCGCCGGTATTTAAATGCAAATCTTGCCGCATTGGTAAACAATAAATCTTTTCACAAGTATCGCACTTAAAGTGGATATGTTGGTGCTGGTGTGCATCGGCTTGGCAAGAGTCCTCGCATAAAGCATAATAAGTTTCCTGCTCGTTGGCAGATGCGCGATGAATTAGGCCTCCTTCCAATAAAGAGTTTATGGTTCGATACAGGGTTACGCGATCCATTGACGCCAAATCGGCCTGTAATTTAGTATGCGGAATGGCCCCTACGAACCCATCTACCGCAGTAAGCAACTGCAAGCGATTGGGAGTAATACGCAAATCTCGAGCGCGTAAACGCTGCTTTAAATCTTCCTCTCTCATGCTAAAATTTCAATCCTAGTCCTATACTAATATTTATACCTAAATCCTCGGCGAAATAGCGTTGCCGGTTTAAATACTCGCGGTAAGCCACATTAAAAAGGTTATCCGCTTTAACGAAGAAGTGCCAGCGATTATTGGCAATTTGCCTTTCGGCAGATGCCTTTAGCCCCACTAAATTATAACTTGGTGGCGGCGCCACAAAATCTTGCGATGCTAATAAGTGCTTTTGCTCAAAAACAAAACGATTCGAGACTTGCAACTCCAACTTTTCCCACGCTCCCCATGAGGGTAATTGGTAATTTAGCGCCGCAAAAATGCGGTTAGCAGGCATAAACACGAGGGGAATTTCCTCCTCCCTATTATCGCCGCGTAAATAGCTAAAATTCGCATCCACGCGCAGTGGGCCGGTAGGATCGAAATTCGCCTGAAGCTCTAAACCCCTTAAAAGTGCATTGCGTTGCTCGTATTTAAAAACCGGAAAAGCGCCGCGAATGGTTAGCCTTAACTCATCTTGCGGTTGCAGATATATAAAATTTGTGATTGGCTGAATAAAAGCTAAGGCTTCGAAGTTCCAGTGCTCATTAGGCTGATAACTAAGATCTATGCTCGACTTAAAAGAATGCTCTTCCCTTAAATTAGGATCCCCTTCTTCGATGCCGCTTACCCCTTGATGCAAACCGTTACTATACAATTCGTTAATCGCTGGATTACGCTGGGAATAGCCCAAATTTAAATTGGTTTTTAAGTTTTTACTAAATTGATACGAAAGGGCGAAGGAAGCTTTGGGATTTAAAAACTCATTGCGATAACGCAGAACCTCGCGGGGAACGGTAATGCTTATGGCGGCTACATTTTGCAGGATGTAATCTGCTCGTGCCCCAAAATCAATGGCCCAGCTTTGCCATTGCTTATTAGCTCTAAAATAAGTGCCCCATTCGCGGTTAATATAATCGGGCACCAAGGGTAAAATACCGGTTTCGGGTACATTGTAATTATCGCGCAAATTATACTGTAAGCCGCTTTGCCAATGCCATCCTTTCGCACTTTGACTGTGGTATTTTAATTCCCAAAAATGACTGTTCTCACTGAGGCTAAGGGCCGGGAAATCGCCGCGATCTGCCCGGCGTAAGTCAAACTCTTGCCTACTATTTAGCTGCCAAGCGTAGTTAAATTCGAAGCCGCGATTTTTATCCAGCGAATAAAGCTGACTTACTTTCAATAAATGATGCTGTACTTCCTGACGGGGAGATGCTATGCGATAGGAAAAATCATCTTCGGTAAAAAAGGGTTCTGCCTGTTCTAAGGCCAGCTGCAGGTCACTTAAATTACCAATTTGCGAACCTCGCAAAAGACCTAACTTACTGCTGTTTAAACTATAGTAGAGCTTGCTTTGCCATTTTTTAGCATAGCGCTTTTCTAATTGCAATACCGCATTGGCTTCCTCGCGGCCTGTATTACGCAAATAATAAGTAGCGGTTTTTTGATCGCCGTTCTTTTTCAAACTGCCTGCAAAACGCCAGCTAAGCCCCGCGGCTTTCTGCTCTATTTGGGCGTTTACAACCTGCCCTCTACCATTACTTTCAAATAGATACTGCGCAGCACCATGGACATGCGGATCTGTAGGCATGGTCCTAGGCTCCACCAAAATTACACTACCTAAACTGGAACCCATATATTCTATCGCCGCAGAGCCTTTTAGCACCGAAAGGCTACCGGCCATTAAAGGGTCTATTTCCGGCGCATGATCATTGCCCCATTGCTGACCGCTATGCACCACGCCATTATTTACCAAGCTTAGGCGGTTGCCGAACAGACCCTGTACCATGGGCTTCGAAATTTTAGCCCCGTTGCCTATACTAGCCACTCCGTTTAGATCTTTTAAAACCGTCGCTAAATCGGAGGCGGCATTTTCACGAATACTTTCTGCTTTTAGGGTTTTTTGGGGCTCAAGGGCTTGACTTTGCCGACCCACCGACACCGCAACCTCGTTTAGAACTTCATTGCTGTGATCCAGCCATATTACTAAATTCGTATCGGCTGTTAAATGGATGAAAACGCTGCGCGGACTGCAACCGATATGGGAAATAAGGAGATGCAGCTCACCCGCACACAAGTTATTTATCTCAAAAAAACCTTCGCTATTACTAATCGTCCCTTGCCTCCGTTCATGGCTGTAAACATTCGCATCTGCGATCGCTAGCTGGCTCTTGATATCGTAAATAATGCCGCTAACTTTTAATTGGCAATCTTGTGCAAATAAAGAGCTAGCGGCAAAAAAAACTAGAAAGAAAAAAAGCTGTTTAAGGTTTAACATTTACAGTAAAACTCACACTAATGTCTGTTTCGCCGCCCGCTGCAGTTCTATCGCCGGCTTCAACCCCATTAGCAAATTTGTTGGGCAAGTGCAGCAAAGTTATGGTAAGATTCCCACTACTTTCATCGGTAGTGGTAATTGTGCTAAGTATACCCACGGGCTTACCGTTTAAGTCGCTATCGGCATAGCTTAGGCTTAGGCCGCTTACGCTAGATTCGTAAAAAAACTGATGATCTTCGGCCTCCGCTGCTACTTCTAAAGTAATATCTTCTACCGGGTTCTCTAACTCATTTTGCAAGCTAACCCTTGCATTATAGCTAGTATTCGGCTTTAAATCGCTTGTCTCCACAAGGGGGGCATTGCCTCCATCGCCATCTAAATCGCGAAACAAGAAGTTCAAAGTATCTTGCTCATCTTGGGAAACCAGTTGCCACTTTAAGGTAGTAATTAACTCCTCTTCATTGGGAATAACTGGGGTTTCTGGCTCATCTTCACTACAGGCTACCAAAGCAGTAAAGGCAAACATCGCGGCAAATAATTTAAAAGTTGTTTTCATGTTTAAAGGATTATTTCGGGGCAAATATACTCACTAATGCAACAATGTTGCATTTAAGGAGAAAAATAAATGCTGATTGTAATAATTTGCTTGATGTGCTAAGAATAATAATACTTTTAGTATTACAATCGCGAGCTAATAAGCTCAGTAACCCACCGCCTAAAATCAGGCCTAAAACCCTGAAATACAGCTTTAATATTCTACTATGAAAATAAAAATTTGCTTTATAATGTATCCTTGGGAGCGTGTAAACCCATCTCAAGATTCCACTTTGCGATTAATTCATGAGTCGGCCAAGCGCGGACATGAGGTTGCCATTACGCATCCTTCCAATTTAACTATCCGCGACAGCGTTACCCTCAGCCTCTGTAAAAACATAAAAGAAGGGCAAAAAACTCCGAGCAGCATCAAAGGCTTTTACAACACGGTTGAGTTTGAAACCGAGATGCGGCCTTTGCAAGATTTCGATGTAATTTTTATGCGCGACAATCCGCCCATGGATGGCTTAGTGCTAAACTTCCTCGACTCCATTAAAGACGATGTTTTTATTATTAACGCGGTTGATGGGCTACGCGAAGCCAATAACAAAATTTACACAGCCGCCTATTACGACCCCGATCGTGAGTTAATTCCAGCTACTTACGTTTCTAAAAATCTTGAATACCTCTTGCGCATCATCCAAGATTCGCCCAAGGATAAAATGATTATGAAGCCGCTTGATGGCTTTGGTGGTAGAGGGGTAATTGTAATTGAAAAGGCAGCCATGCAAAACATTCGCTCGCTCCTCGATTTTTACATAAACCGCGAAAAAGGTGTTTCCAACTATGTGATTCTACAAGAATACATTGAGGGCGCAGAAGAAGGTGATGTGCGTATTCTAATGCTTAACGGTGAGCCCATTGGCGCTTTGCGCAGAAGGCCAGCTAAAGGCGATGCCCGTTCTAATATTTCAGCTGGTGGTTCGGTGGAAAAGTACAAGCTCACAAAATCTGATAAAATCCTTTGTGAAAAAATTGGTGAAAAGCTAGTACGCGACGGAATTTACTACGCGGGCCTTGACCTAATTAATGGTAAATTAATTGAAGTAAACGTAATGAGTCCAGGCACCATTACTGATATTAACAAGCTCAATAAAGTTAAATTACAAGAGAAAATAATCGACTATTTAGAGCGCGTTACCGCAGAACGCAATCGCCTAAAAGGAGATTTCAGACCCGAAGACTTGGTAGATCATGCAGAAGCTTAAAATTTCGGAAATCATTCGCCTGATTGAGGCGGAAGAGACCTTTGAAGTAGAGGCCATTGACAAATCCTTTAGCTTAAAAATTAACCGCTATGTTCCCTTCGTTTGCACCGCTATTCACGATGGTGGCGCTTTAAGAAGCGAGCTGAAACCTAAAATTGCCCTCGACGATTACGAACGTTGGTACGAAGAAGACCCCCATACTGGTTCTTTTATCGACTCCATGCCTATTACCCTTATCGGCAAAGATTCACGCTTTGAATACGACCTAAATCGCGGATCAGATAGCTGTATTTACGAAGAAGCCTGGGGGAAAAAAGTGTGGAAAAAACCCTTAAGCCCCAAGGAAAAACAAACGAGCTTAAAAAAGCATCAAAACTTTTACAAGGTTGTTAAAGCCCTTATTACCAAAATTAATGAGCGCTACGGAAACTGCGTCGTTTACGATATTCACTCCTATAATTACCAGCGCTGGGATCGCCCCGTTCCGCTTTTTAATATTTGTTGCGAAAAAATAGACCGCAGTGTATTTGGCGAAGTAATAGACCACTGGCAACAAGAGCTAGCGCAAATTAATTTACCTGGTATTGAAAATGTTAGCGCCATAAACGACGTGTTTTATGGACGTGGCTATAATTTGGAGTTTATTACCGAAAACTTCCCCAAGGTTTTAGTTTTAGCCACCGAAATTAAAAAGGTGTACAGCAATGAACTCACCGGAGAAGATTACCCCAAAATAATCCGCGACCTCCAGCAAAAGCTTAAGGATGCCATTTTAAGCAATGCCCATTTTTACAATGAGAAGCACAGCAATTGGCATTCGAAAACGAGTAGTCGCCTTTTAGACCGCAAAGAAGATCCCGCTATTTTTAAGGTCGATAAAAACCTGCACCAATTACTGAAAAACTTCGAGCTTCTCGCCTTTGTAAACCCCATAAACACAGGTACAGAGTTTAATAAATTTGTAAAAAGCAAATTTACCGAGGCGCCCAAATTCCGCTATAGCCCCATAAAAGTTAACCCTTTCGAGCTGAAACAGCAATTGGGATCTTTGCGTACTCAAGAAATTTCGGATGTTTCCATTCGCCATTTATACGAAGCGGTAATTAATAGTTACTTCGATAAAATTGACCTTTTAGGTTCTTTAAAAAGTCGCAAGTTCCTTTATAATTCCTTGCGGTATTTTGGTCGTCCGAGTAAAACAGATTTGCTTAATGCAGAGTACATTTTGCACCTTCCTGTTATTCCTAGCGAGCCTAAACGCCCGCCAATTTTACATATCGATAAGGCGATGGAAATCTTTAAAGAAGGTTTAGCCGACTACGAACTGAATTGTAAAATTGAACTGAGCAATAAGGTAATTTCGCAGGTAATGGTGCTCAACTCTAAGCGTACCATCTTAATTCGCCCCGATGCGAAGTTTACCCGCCGCGAAATCCGCGCTTTAATCGAACATGAAATTGGCGTACACATGGTAACCACCATGAACTCTAGTCAGCAAAGTTTAAAGCTCTTTAACCTCGGACTACCCGTTAACACCAAAACCCAAGAGGGATTGGCTATTTTATCAGAATACCTCAGTGGCAACATGACCCTCAAGCGCTTGCAAAAACTGGCATTAAGGGTAGTGGTTACTGATATGATGTGCAGCGGTGCCGATTTTATCGACTGCTTTAACTATTTGCAGCAAGAGCGCAACCTTAGCAGCAATGACGCCTATACCTTGGTTACGCGCATCTTCCGCGGTGGTGGATTTACTAAAGACTATCTCTACCTCAGTGGCTTTGTAAGTGTTTTCAAACTCTATAATGCCAACTACAATTTAAAACCACTAATGGTGGGCAAAACCTCGCTCGAGTTTTACGATGTGATTAAAGAAATGCTAGACCGTGAGATCATTGAAAGCCCTAAATACCTCACTAAAAGTATTTTCATAGATGAGCAAAAAGAGGCCGACCCTATTTACGAATACATTTTAAGTGGACTGAAATAAGATTCCTTTGTCATCTGCCTTGAGCAAAACAGGGCAGATTGACTTTTAAGCTCAATTCGATCAAGAGTTAATCGGGTTTTGTTTTTTATGCTTAGGCAGATGCGTAAATTTGCCTATTCCTTTTCTAAAACAAACATGGCCAGCATTAACGAAGAGCAAATACGTAAAGAACGTTTCCCCGTAAGTGGCATGACCTGCGCGGCCTGCGCCAGCAGTATCGAATCGGTATTGCGGCAGTCGGATGGGGTTTTAAAAGCAGAAGTAAATTTCGCCACCAAAGATCTTTGGGTAGAATATCAGCCGCAGCTAGATGCGCAAGACCTTAAGAAAACCTTACAGGCGGTAGGCTACGACTTAATTTTGGCCAGTGAAGATCAAGAAGAAGAGAAAGATAAGGCCCAGGAAAATTACTACGAAAGCCTAAAAAAACGCACCGCCTGGTCTATTGCCCTTAGCGTACCGGTTTTTATCGCTTCTATGTTTTTTAGTACTTGGAGCTATACTCCTTGGCTTTCCTTGGCGCTTAGTGTGCCGGTATTATTTTATTTCGGGGCGGCTTTTTACCAGCGCGCTTGGAAACAACTAAAACATGGACGCGCCAATATGGACACCCTTGTTGCCTTAAGCACGGGTATGGCTTTTCTTTTCAGCCTTGGCGCTACTTTTTTCCCGCAACTTTGGACCAATCAGGGCTTGGAGGCACACCTATATTACGAAGCCGCTATGGTTATTATCAGCTTCGTTAGTATTGGCAAACTGCTCGAAGAAAGAGCCAATTCACAAACCTCCTCGGCTCTTAAAAAACTGATGGGTTTACAGGCGAAGCAGGTATCGGTAATTCGCAATGGCGAAGAAGCATATCTGGACATTAAAGATCTCATTGTTGGGGACCTCATCTTGGTTAAACCAGGCGAAAAAATACCAGTAGATGGCATGGTAAAAGCCGGCTCCTCCTACGTTGACGAAAGCATGATTAGCGGGGAACCCGTGCCCATCCTGAAAGAGAAGAGAGCGACTGTATATAGTGGCACCAGCAATCAGAAGGGCAGTTTAAAAATTATTGCGCAAAAGCTCGGTGGTGAAACCCTCTTGGCCCAAATTATTAAAAGAGTACAAGAGGCGCAGGGTTCCAAAGCACCCATTCAAAAAATGGTCGATAAAATTGCCGCCGTTTTTGTGCCCGTAGTTTTGCTAATTGCTCTACTCACCTTTGGTCTTTGGTACTTTTCGGGGATTGAAAACGCTTTGGCTTATGGCCTAGTAAATGCCATTTCCGTTTTAGTAATTGCTTGTCCTTGCGCTTTGGGCTTGGCTACTCCCACTGCCGTAATGGTGGGCATTGGTCGCGCGGCCGAATTAAACATGCTGATTAAAAACGCCGAAAGTTTAGAGATTGCCAAGAAAGTAAAACATCTTGTGCTCGACAAAACCGGTACCATTACCCAAGGTAAGGCGCGCATTAGTGATCTGAAAATATTTGGGGAGACCCAAGATAAGCTAAGCTATCTTTTAGCGATGGAAGCACAAAGTGATCACCCTTTGGCGCAAGCGGTTTTGCTACACCTTAAAGAAAAGGGCCTTAAAGCGGCTACCATTCAAAACCTAGAAAACCAAGCCGGCAAAGGCTTGCGCGCGGAAGATGACCAAGGGAACCACTATTTCGTTGGCAATGAAAGCCTCCTCCTCGAAAATGGAATTAAACTCAATGCAGAGCAAGAATCCCTTTATAAGCAGTGGCAGTCGGAGGCGAAAAGTCTAGTTTTCTTTGCAGATCAACAAAAGGTATTGGCCCTGCTGGCGCTAGAAGACAGTTTAAAGGAAGATTCCCTGGCCGCGATTCAAGAATTGCAAAGAATGGGTTTGGAGCTGCATTTAATGAGCGGTGATAATGCTGGAACGGTAAAACATATAGCCGAAAAAGTAGGGATTAAGAATTACCGCGGCGGACAAATGCCGCAAGATAAATCGTACTATATCAAGCAATTACAAGCCCAAGGAAAAACCGTTGCCATGGTGGGCGACGGAATAAACGATGCCGAGGCATTGGCCCAAGCGGATTTAAGTATTGCCATGGGGCATGGATCTGACATTGCGATAGATGTAGCCCAAATAACCATTAGCAACTCCAATTTAAAAACCTTACCCAAGGCTTTCAGGCTTTCACAAAAAACCATTCGCACCATAAAGCAAAACCTCTTTTGGGCCTTCATTTATAATGTAGTGGGCATTCCCCTTGCGGCGGGTTTACTATACCCTAACTTTGGCTTTTTATTAAACCCCATGCTGGCCGGTGCCGCCATGGCCTTTAGTTCTGTGTCGGTGGTAAGCAATAGTTTACGATTAAAAAACACTAAAATTTAAATCATGATTGAGAAGAAATTCAAAACTAATATCAACTGCAATAACTGTTTAAACTCAGTAACTCCTTTCTTAAATCAAGAAATGGACATTGAAGAATGGCAGGTAGATTTAAGTCATCCCGACAGAATTTTAAGCGCCAGCTTAGAAGAAGACGATGCCAATGTGGTGATCCAAGCGATAGAAAAAGCAGGTTTTAAGGCCGAACTGATTGAGGATTAGCGGTATTTTTATAAAAAAGTAAGCCTAATTTCTTTCTGACTTAGATAAGGTCTTATATTTATTACCCTAAAACTCCATCATGCGCAATCTTGCTCTTCTCCTATTTATTCTGATTGGAGGCCTCGTACAAGGGCAAACGAGCTATTACTTCTGCGTGGAAAGTGAGAAATACGAAACCTTTAAAGCACAAGTAGAATTTAAAAGTTTCGATTTTGGCGAATCTGCTGCCAAGCAAATGCTCTTAAACGATTTGCAAAATTCTTTAAAAGGCGAGCTTAAAGTGGCGAAATTTAATCCCAAAACTTGCAGCTGCCCTAGCAATTGCCCAGAAGTGAAAGTTTCGGCTAAAGACTGGGATGGAAACTTCAGCGATAATGAATTTAGTGTTGCGGGAGCCTACGGTTCGGCTGTGGAAATTGCCGATGTGTTGATAAGCAGTGGCCAAGAATTACTCAATAACCCCGGACGCTTTTTAATGGATCGCGTTTTTGGCTCGAAGAAGACGACGGGGGTTGGAAACCAAAAATGATTTCATTAAAGACTTAGCTTCATTGGTGCATTAAGTATATTTACTATTATGTGTGCTTAATTTTAACGAAATGCCTATCGAATACCTATCAGAAGGAGCAAAATTTAGTTTATCATACCAAGAATTGAGAGAGCATTACTTGAATTTTTGTGATATGAGTGACGCCGATTTCTTGAAAAATTTAGCGGACGCACTGCACTTGGCATGTGTAATCTGCTTTCTAAAAGAAATACCCACCTACGTATGCTTAAGCGATAAGGGTATCATTCACGAGCTCGTTCACTTATTAAAAGAAAACGGAACAACAACAGAGATTGAAGAAATTAGGGATTTATTTAAGCTAAGCTTGTGTTTGGCTTGATGATACAGAAAGTAAATAAACGCTATTTTGGTGAACAGCTATTTGGAAGAGTGATGCTAGCAGCAGTTGATCAGCCCTGGTATGGCAGCAGAAATAAATATTAACTTAACCGACAGTAATTTTACCATAAAATTAAAAAGGGAGCTTCGAATACTTTTTTAAGGGTATCTGTTATCAAAGCTTCATGGGTTTAACACTAAAACGCTCCTCTTGGTATTCAAAAGGTTTTAAACCTAGGACTCTCGCCCGTAATAGCCTTAATTATGGGCATAGTTTCGGCCGTTTTTGGGGGTATTGTGCGCGACGTATTAACCAATGAAGTGCCCCTCATCTTCAGAAAAGAAATTTACGCTTCCGCCTGCCTTATCGGGGGATTGAGTTTTTTGCTCCTCAGTAAAACCGCACTATCACCGGCCTTAATCACGTTTTTGGCGGTTATTCTCGTAATTTTCATTCGCATTTTAGCCGTGCGCAATAAATGGGAAACGCCCTTTCGACCCAAAGGCAGTCAAGGTCTATAGCCTGTTTTTCGCTTTCGCTAGATGCGCTCGAATTAGCATCTCTGTTAAGCACAAATATTTTCGGTTTGCCACAACAAGCATCCTGCAAAAAGGTTATTAATTTGTACATTATCAGCCCCAAGCCAAGCAGTTTAAAAATTAGAATGTAACACAATCAATTATGGCAATTCTCAACAAACTAAAGTGGATTTTCGGCGTACTCCTCGTATTCTTTATCATCTTGGCGACCAACCTTATCGACCGCGATAACTTCCTGCGGATAAAAGATAGCACCGCGAGCATTTATGAAGATCGTTTAATTGCCAAAAGCATTATTTACGATATAAGCAAACACGTTCACCTCAAGGAAATTGCTCTTTTAAAGGCCGATAGCAGTTTTTACCAAAAGGAAAATGAAGCAACTAATCGTCTTATTGAAGAAGCTCTAGCCCAGTTCACCAGCACCAAGCTTACCAGCAAGGAAGCCTTAATTTTCGAAGACTTAAAACTTAGTATCGCCAACCTGCAAGCGAAGGAAGCGACGCTATTTGACGCCGCGGGAAAAAGCGACCAAAGTCAATTAGTTCAAATTCAGGCAATCGAATCGAAGTTAAATGCCCTGGCGGCGATTCAGCTCGAAGAAGGTAAAAGATTGGTTTTAATTAGCCAAAAAGCTATGAATAGCATCGAGCTTTTTACTCAAATGGAAATTTATGTCCTTTTAGGATTGGCGATACTGCTACAAATCTTAATTATGTATAAGCCCAAAACGGACTCCTACCGCAGTTAGGAACCGAAACTGCTGCTGAAAAAACTCCTTTCCGGCAGAACGCATCTACCGAAAGGGAGCCAACCTGTGTACAATTAAAACGTTAGGCTAATAGAACCATTTGGATTTCCCCCTTTATGCAAAGCATTAAAAATTATTTTGTTTTAGCCTTCCTTATTAGCACCCTTTTTGCCTGTGAAAAGGAAGATGATAATCAGCCTTCGATAAAAGACAATCAGATTGCAGCCCTGCTTTCTAGCCCAGAAATGCTAAACATTAACAACTATCTTTTAAAGATAGAAAGCGACATTTGGCGCAACTTTATGCCACCCATTGATAGCAATGGCAGTGCCCTAATGGCCCAAGTTGTTTTAAGCGAACGCAACCAAAGAACGCTCAATAATAGTGTACAATTGGAAAAAGTGTACCTCATTAACCAGAATGAACTTTGGTCTAAAACTTTCGATAGCAGCGACTCTTCCAGTCCCTACCAGGTAAGCGGCATGGTGCGCAATGGTCCTACTTGGGGCCCCAATATTAAAGTGGATCTGGTGTGCGAGTTTTCCTTTGGAGGAAAAAATTATCGCCTTTTAGCCAAAGACCAAGATATTTTCGCAACTTACTAGACATATTTACATTTATTGCTCTATCCACTAAAAAACCTCCATCTCCAAAGACTTTGGTGGGCGCTTGATAGCCCCGCCTTATTAGCGCAGCCGCTGGTTACTCGCTACTTTATCGATGCGGAGCACCAAAGGCAAATGCGGGAGGTCTTGCACAGCTTAGATGCTGATGGCGAAAGTATTAATAGTCATTTCCAAAAGCTCGGACCAATGCCTATGGGGCGCTATTTCGAGCAACTCTTTTTCTTCGCCATTCAACACGATTCACAGTACGAGCTACTGGAAGAAAACCGCCAGATTTTTGAAGGAAAAATTACCCGGGGCGAGCTCGATTTAGTTCTACGCAACAAGCGTTCGGGCGGTATCGAACACTGGGAAATTGCCCTAAAATTTTATCTGCAAATTAAAAACAATGCCCAGCCACAGCACATGTTGGGGCCTAGCACGCGCGATAATTTGGGCAAGAAGCTGGAGAAGCTTTTAGGGGCGCAAATTCCTCTTTCAAAGATCGATGAAATTCAAAAAGATTATCCCGGCATAGAGCCGAAGCTTATGGTGAAGGGCATCTTCTTTTACCCTTGGCAGCAAAGCTGGACTTTAAGCAAAGGCGTTAGCGCGGATCACCTCAAAGGGGCTTGGCTTTCGCTAGATGCGCTCGCTAGTTTTAATGATTCTTCGGGAAAATGGCTGCTGCGTAAAAAACCAGATTGGATTGGCGGTTTGCAGTTTATGGATGATAAAACTCTTCTGGATATTCGCGAAATGAAAACCCTCTGCCAAGAGGCTTTTAGCGAAGAAAAAGGACCACAGTTTATTAGTCGCTTTAGGCTTATGGATGGGATTTGGGAAGAGGAGAGTTATTTTTTTGTTTGCCCGAATGAATGGCCGGAGAATCAGTAGGGAGCAAGAGTGAAGAGCATCAGGGTCTAAACAATATTACTAGCGTATAAACCCTCAATACTCTTGTTCAAGGCTGCAATTCCTCATCCTTAAAGCCTAAAGCTTTGTGATCTATTCGACCCCTTCGGGATCGTGCTGTGGGATGGTTTTTTCTACAAATATTCAATCCCTTCGGGATTGGGATGCAGCATGACCCTAGAATGGAAATCGTTTTTTTCAATTTTATTTCTAGGCGCATGATCACCCTGAGGCGCATGGTCACCCTGAACTCGTTTCAGGGTCTCTTTGCTTTTAGAATAAGCATTCAATTCTGATTCAATTGTAATTCGGTGGGAATAATCGAAAAGCTGCGGCAGCTGCGAATTATCGGTAGGATCCTATAGAAGAAGAAAACCAAGCGGCGGCAGCTGCGGATTCTCGGTAATTTCTTCTAATTGGAATCTATTCGACCCCTTTGGGATCGTGTT
>PZPB01000141.1 GCA_003045865.1 Bacteroidota bacterium
AGCTCACAATAGCCCGCTATTGCTTCACTGCTTCGGCTTGAAACCCACTATTTACAAGAGGTCTGAGGCCTAATTTTACGCCGAACTCACGTTATTTAGTTTCTAAAATAGGCTTCAGCGCCGAAAACGCCTCGTGCACACTATTCACGCCTTCAAAGCTGAGGTAGAGTTTATTATGGCGTTCTTTCATTTGCACTTGTTTTTGCACGCCTAAAAAGGCCAATACTTTGTTGAACTTCTCGCTTTGAAAATAAGGTGAATCTTGATCGGTGGTGAAGTAGCAGAGTAATCTACTTTGCTTCAGCACAATTTTTTCGAAACCAATTCTCTGACCTAATCTGCGTAAGCGCACCGAGTCTAGTAATTCATCCACTTCAGTGGGATAAGGCCCAAAGCGATCTTTCAAGTCTTTGGCAAAAGCCATTAGATCGGCCTCCGCTTCTAGGTTATCCAGCTCTTGGTAGAGTTTTAAACGTTCATCCACCTTATTAACATAATTATCAGGAATGAGAATTTCTAGATCTGTATCTAAAATAGTATCAGAGATAAGATCCTTATTTTTAAGGTCTTCAGCATAAAGCTCTTTAAACTCAGTTTCTTTGAGTTCTTCAATGGATTCGGCTAAAATTTTCTGGAATGTTTCGAAACCAATATCATTAATAAAGCCGCTTTGTTCGGCCCCCAATAAATCACCCGCTCCTCTAATTTCTAAGTCACGCATGGCAATATGAAATCCACTGCCCAACTCGCTGTATTGTTCAATCGCGGTCATGCGTTTACGCGCTTCTTCCGTAAGGGCAGAAAGGGGAGGACTGATGAGTTTACAAAAGGCTTTTTTATTACTTCTACCTACCCGGCCACGCATCTGATGTAAATCGCTGAGGCCAATGTTTTGGGCATTATTAATAATGATGGTATTGGCATTAGGCACATCCAAGCCGTTTTCGATAATGGAAGTCGCTACTAAAATGTCAAATTCACCGTTGATGAAATTCAGCATGAGTTCTTCTAGCTTCTTGCCTTCCATCTGGCCATGACCGATACCGATTTTAGCGTCGGGTACTAGGCGTTGTAGCATACCTGCTACTTCTTTAATGTTTTCTACGCGGTTGTGAATAAAGAAAACCTGTCCGCCGCGACTCATTTCGTACATCACCGAATCGCGAATAATTTCTTCACTAAAAGGAATTAGTTGCGTTTCGATGGGATGGCGATTGGGTGGCGGCGTAGTCATTACGCTGAGGTCGCGCGCTTGCATGAGGGAAAACTGCAGGGTACGCGGAATGGGCGTTGCCGTAAGGGTGAGCGTATCTACGTTCACCTTAAAGTTTTTCAGTTTATCCTTTACAGAGACGCCAAATTTCTGTTCTTCATCAATAATAAGAAGGCCAAGGTTTTTAAATGCCACATCTTTTCCTACCAGTCGATGCGTACCAATTATAATGTCAAGCTCGCCACTCGCGAGTTTGGCTAAGGTTTCGTCTTGTTGCTTCTTGGTTTTGAAGCGATTGATATAATCGATATTGCAAGGAAAATCTTTCAGACGGCCAAAAAAGGTTTTATAATGCTGCAGGGCTAAAATGGTGGTGGGCACTAAAACCGCCACTTGTTTATTATCTGCCACAGCTTTAAAAGCGGCGCGCACGGCTAGTTCTGTTTTTCCAAAACCTACATCACCACAAACTAGACGGTCCATGGGCATTTCCATTTCCATGTCTTTTTTTATGGCGGCAGTCGCGGTAACCTGATCGGGCGTGTCTTCGTATATAAAAGAAGCCTCTAATTCGTGTTGTAAATAACTATCAGGGCTAAAGCTAAATCCTTTAGTGGCGCGGCGTTTGGCATATAGCTTAATAAGGTCGAAAGCCACTTTTTTAACGCGGGTTTTCGCTTTGGCTTTAGTTTTTTGCCAAGTCCCCGTTCCTAATTTATGCAGCGAGGGTTGGGTGCCTTCTTTACCGTTATAGCGACTTATTTTGTGCAGGGAATGAATGCTTAGGTAAAGCACATCGCCGCCGTTGTAGATTAGCTTTATGGCTTCTTGCACTTTGCCGTTATTCTCAATTTTTTGCAAACCGCCAAATTCTCCAATGCCGTGGTCGATATGCGTAATAAAATCTCCTACTTGCAAAGCGGTAAGCTCTTTTAAACTTACCGCTTGCTTTTTTTCGAAGCCATTTTTAAGACGAAATTTCTGGTAGCGCTCAAAGATTTCGTGATCGGTATAAACTACCCAACCGGCTTCTTTGTCTATAAAGCCGGCGTGCAAGCTGTGAATAATGGGCTGGTATTTTATTTCCTGACCAATATCTTCAAATATGGCTTCGAAGCGTTCTACCTGCTTAGCATTAATACAGAGCAGGAAGTTTTGTCTTCCTTGAATATTGTTCTTTTTGAAATCCTCTACTAGGAGCTCAAATTTTTTATTAAAGCTAGGCTGTGCGGAGGTGTCGAAACTTAGGTTTAGACCGGGTTTAAAGAAATTTTGCGGACCAAATTCGACTACGGGAAAAGCTTCAATTTTATTTTTAAGGCCATCACCATTGATAAAGAGTTCGCTGGGTTCTGCTCTTTTAAAGTCGCCAATTAGTTCTTTAAAGGCAGCGAGTGATTTCCCATAAATTTCATCTAATCGCTTGGCGCTCAGCTCAAGGTTTTTAGTCCAAATAATGCTCTGCGGCGAAATGTAGTCGAAAAAGCTTTCGCGGCTTTCCATCAGCGACTTGTTTTCTACATTGGGAACCAGTTGGATTTTCTTCAGGCTTTCAATGCTAAGCTGACTTTCGATATCAAAAAGGCGAATACTTTCTATTTCGTCTCCAAAAAATTCGATGCGATAAGGTTGATCGTGGGAGAAAGAGAAGACATCTACAATGCCACCGCGCACGGAAAACTGACCTGGTTCTACCACAAAATCTACTCTTTCAAACTCGTATTCGAAAAGCGTTTCATTTATAAAGTCAATGGTTAATTCATCACCAACTTTAACACTAAAAGTGTGAGAGCTAAGTTGCTTGCGCGTCACTACTTTTTCAAAAAGGGCATCGGCGTAGCTAACTAATACCGCAGGTTTTTTACGACTGTTTAGGCGGTTTAAAACTTCGGCGCGCAAAAGAACATTGGCATTATCCGTTTCTTCTATCACATAGGGCCTGCGGTAGGAGCCAGGGTAAAAGAAGACATCTTTATCGCCAATAATACTCTCTAAATCATTGAGGAAATAGGCCGCTTCTTCTTTATCGCTTAAAATAAAGAGATGAGGTCTTTCGGTGTTTTTAAAAGAAGCAGCACCTGCTATGGCCGATAATGATCCGGCCAAACCTTTAACGTGAGCCTTAGGAGCGGGCCCAGTACTGCTAAAATTAGAAATAGTTTTAAAGCGATCGTCCTTTAAATAAGGAGTAAGTAAAAGCTCAGAAGAATTTGTCATGCCTGTAAAACGCTAAACCACCCGCTCGGTTTTGAGGGGTGGTAAAATTTGTGGGCTAAGGTAAAACCATTCCTAAAAAAGGCCTCGAAATCTCCGTTTTTTTCAATCCTACTTGGTTAACTTTGGGAGCCTTAAAAAACCGCATGAGACCAAGCATTCATAATCTAGCCCATAAAATTTCCGATAGTTTAAAGCTCGATCATATTATCAGCGGTGACTCCCGCTTTTTAAGTTTAATTCACTACAGTAAAAATAAAATTAGTGCAAGCGGGAAACTTTTTTGGTTTGCCTTAGTCTTGGCCTTAGCGGGCTTGTCCACCTACTTTATGGCTGCTGAGGGTTTAACGCCCAGTCAGCAGTATATTTTCTTTTTATTAATCACGGCCATCGGTTTATGGTTAAGCGAGGCCATTCCGCCTTTTGCAGTAGGGATTTTAATTATCGGCTTTTTAGTTTTTACCCAAGGTTCCGATCAATTGGTCGATAATCCAGTAAATGTGCAGAAATACGTGAATACTTGGAGTAGTCCAGTTATTTGGCTCATGCTTGGTGGATTCTTTCTTGCGGAAGCGATGAAAAAAACCGGTTTAGACCTAGCCTTATTTCGCATTACCGTGCGGGCTTCCGGTAAAAGTGCCCGCCAAATTTTATTGGCCTTAATGCTTACCACTACGCTGGCTTCTATGTTAATGTCTAACACGGCCACAGCGGCCATGATGCTAGCATCAATAATGCCTTTAATAAATCGCAATGGCGCCAAGCATCCCCTTAGTAAATCATTGCTATTAGGAATTCCGGCGGCGGCGTCAGTGGGAGGGATGGGAACTATTATCGGTAGTCCACCCAATGCTATAGCCGTGGGAGCCTTGCAGGGTATGGGCTTGCAGATCGACTTTTTAACCTGGATGTATTTTGGGGTGCCGGTAGCAATTATTCTCTGTGTTGCCTTTTGGTTTTTGTTGCAAAAAAGCTTACCCGAAAAGGAAGCCAAGTTAGACTTGGATTTCGTAAACGAAGGACTGACTTTTAGCAAAGAAGAGACACAAAACAGGCTAGTTGTTTTAGGCGTATTAGTTTTAACGGTTGGCTTGTGGATGACCAATCCCCTGCATGGAATTCCCGTGGCTTTGATAAGCGGGGTTCCGATAGTATTGCTAACAATGTTTTCGGTTATATGGGCCAAGGATGTACGTTCGTTGCCTTGGGATACCTTGATGTTAGTAGCGGGTGGTTTGGCTCTAGGCCTGGCTTTGGTTGATTCGGGTTTGGCAGCTTTTATTGTAAGTAAGCTGCAGTTTGGAAATGAGCTTTGGCTGTTGTTACCCTTATTTGCTTTAGCCTCGGTAATATTATCCAACATAATGTCCAATACCGCCACAACCACTATCCTGGTTCCTATTGCTTTACTTTTAGTGCAAGGGAATACTCAGCACATGGTGCTAATGGCTTTAACCTTAGCTTTTTCAGCTTCTTGTGCGCTTTTTCTTCCGGTTTCCACCCCGCCCAATGCTATCGCTTTTAGCACGGGTTTATTGGAGCAGAAAGATTTTAGAAAGGGTGGCCTATTCTTTGGTTTGGCCGGTCCTATTATTGCTATTTTATGGGCATTGTTTTTAGCTAATTTTGGCTTAGCGGATTAATTACTACCAATAAAATTTTTTAGAACCTGAGCTCGATTTAAAATTAGGCCTCAGACCTCTTATAAATAGTGGGTTTTAAGCCGAAGCGGTGAAG
>PZPB01000040.1:0-2698 GCA_003045865.1 Bacteroidota bacterium
ATTCCTTTTAAAGTGAATTCAGTATTTAGGTAATCAGACTTCTTCGCGACAACCTCTTTGATATTCTCATTCTTAGAATGCGCAACGAAGAACTGGAATAGAAGAAGAACTGATACTAGTATTTTTCGGATCATTTTGTTGGTTTTATCAGAAGCGAATTTACATTAAAAATTGGCGACCTGAATTGTATTTGGTGTCGGAAAATATGTCGTTCGTGATTTTTAAAGTCACTTCGGAAGGAATTGAGAAAAGAGTTCTTAATATTACGAAATAATCAACCAGACGAACAATGAATTGGTTCAGTAGGCTAACTTTACTCTTAAATATTTTCCTTCTATCAAGTAGTTTAATTGCGAATACAATTACTAATAATGGTAGCTCGGTAAATAATAATGATAATCTTTCGGGCTGCTCCGGTGTGAGTATCACTTTCAACATAAATTTCACTTTAGCAGGCCCTAGTTTAAGCGATTCTCTAGTAATTTATAGAGGTACTACGGTTACTCAAAACATAGAGTCGCCTAGTGGCAATTTCGCTATTAATTTTCCTGTAAGCCCCGGTGGAGTTTTAAACTATAGTGCAGTTTTTTTTGAAAAAGGTCAAGCTTCCTCTAAAGATAGTATTTCTTTTAGTCTTACAGCCTTTAATGCTTTGCAAGTGAGCATCCCTCCTGGTCAATCAGAGGCGGTGTGTTTTGGCGGTACTCCAACGGGAAGTATCACCTTAACGGAAAGCGGAGGTTCGATGCCTTCAAATTATAGTTACCGTTGGTTGCGTTCTAATGATGCAAACATGTTGGGTGCGTTTGAGATATCTGGCGAAAGCTCGTCGACGATAAACTTGTCAACTTTGGGTGCACAAAGTGGTGGCGATGATATTTATGTTCAGGCGGAATTAACCGATGGGACGTGCACTCAAACGGTAGTGTCAACTAGTAAATATCATATTATTACAGACGACCAATTGCAAATAAGTATTCCTGCAAACGTTATCGATGTTTGTTTTGGCAGTACTCCTCAAGGTATAGTAAATTCTACGCTTACCGGCGGGGCATCAACGGCTGCGAATTATAGCTATACATGGTATCAGTCATCTAGTGCATCGATGGCCGGTAAGACGGATGTTGCTTCCCAAACTACTTCGAGTTTTAACTTGAATAGCCTAGGTCAGTTAAACGGCGGAAATGACATCTACTTACAAATAGAAATAAATGAAAGTAAGTGCTCGGAAACAGCGACTTCATCACAAACCTACCATTTAGTTACCCATGAAGATCTTCAAGTAAGCATGTCAGCCGGCAGTCAGCAGGTGTGTTACAATCAAAGCCCAACGGGAGTGATAAGCGTTAACGCGAGTGGCGGTCAACAACCTTCAAACTATAGTTATCGTTGGCTTAGTTCTAGCTCAAGTAGTATGACTAATGCGGTAGCAATAGCTGGAGAAACCAATGCTACTTTGAATCTAGCTAGTTTGGGTCCTTATTTAGGAGGAGCAGACGTTTATATCCAAGCGGAAGTTACGGATGCGAATTGCAGCAATATTGTTAAGACGACCACAAATTTATATCAGCTCATTACGCTAGAACAACTTCAAGTAAGCATTCCTGCGAATCAAACAGAAGCGGTATGTTTTGGAGGTGCTCCAACGGGAAGCATCAGCCTAAGTGCCAGTGGTGGTGCTATTCCTTCCAACTATAGTTACCGTTGGTTGCGCTCTAATAATGTAAATATGACCAATGCAGTGGCAATTGCTGGTGCAAGCACTACGACGCTAAACTTATCGACTTTAGGTGTTCAAAATGGTGGAGATGATATTTATGTTCAGGCGGAATTAACCGATGGGACGTGCACTCAAACGGTAGTGTCAACTAGTAAATATCATATTATTACAGACGACCAATTGCAAATAAGTATTCCTGCAAACGTTATCGATGTTTGTTTTGGCAGTACTCCTCAAGGTATAGTAAATTCTACGCTTACCGGCGGGGCATCAACGGCTGCGAATTATAGCTATACATGGTATCAGTCATCTAGTGCATCGATGGCCGGTAAGACGGATGTTGCTTCCCAAACTACTTCGAGTTTTAACTTGAATAGCCTAGGTCAGTTAAACGGCGGAAATGACATCTACTTACAAATAGAAATAAATGAAAGTAAGTGCTCGGAAACAGCGACTTCATCACAAACCTACCATTTAGTTACCCATGAAGATCTTCAAGTAAGCATGTCAGCCGGCAGTCAGCAGGTGTGTTACAATCAAAGCCCAACGGGAGTGATAAGCGTTAACGCGAGTGGCGGTCAACAACCTTCAAACTATAGTTATCGTTGGCTTAGTTCTAGCTCAAGTAGTATGACTAATGCGGTAGCAATAGCTGGAGAAACCAATGCTACTTTGAATCTAGCTAGTTTGGGTCCTTATTTAGGAGGAGCAGACGTTTATATCCAAGCGGAAGTTACGGATGCGAATTGCAGCAATATTGTTAAGACGACCACAAATTTATATCAGCTCATTACGCTAGAACAACTTCAAGTAAGCATTCCTGCGAATCAAACAGAAGCGGTATGTTTTGGAGGTGCTCCAACGGGAAGCATCAGCCTAAGTGCCAGTGGTGGTGCTATTCCTTCCAACTATAGTTACCGTTGGTTGCGCTCTAATAATGTAAATATGACCAATGCAGTGGCAATTGCTGGTGCAAGC
>PZPB01000040.1:2798-23236 GCA_003045865.1 Bacteroidota bacterium
GTTGCGCTCTAATAATGTAAATATGACCAATGCAGTGGCAATTGCTGGTGCAAGCTCTACGACGCTAAACCTATCGACTTTAGGTGTTCAAAATGGTGGGGATGATATTTATGTTCAGGCGGAGTTAACCGACGGAACTTGTAATCAAACAGCTGTATCGATTAGTAAGTATCAGATTATTACTTATGACTCTCTACAGGTAGACCTAACGGCGAGTACATTTGATGTTTGCTTTGGATCTACTCCTAGTGGCACCTTAAATGCTATTGTTTCAGGTGGGTCACCCTCAACTAATATTTCTTACAAATGGTATGAGGCGAATAATCCAGCTATGGGGGGTAAACAGGATATATTTAACGAAACGAGCCCAAGTTTAGACTTAAGTGTCTTAGGGCAGAAAAATGGGGGCTCAGATATTTATATTCAGGTTGAAACAACTGATGGGGCTTGTGGTAATGTGCAAGACCTGAGTACCCAAGTCATTCATTTGGTTACTCATGAGAACCTTCAGGTAAGTATGTTATCTGGCAGTCAGGAAGTATGCTATAACCAAATTCCCACGGGCACTATTTCTATGCTAGCATCAGCTGGCCGTCAGCCAAGCAATTATACCTATCGTTGGTTAACTGCAAACAATGCAAGTATGACGGGAGCAGTCCCAATAGTGGGAGAAACCTCAAGTAGTCTGAATCTTGCTAATCTAGGCGCTTTAACAGGTGGTTCTGATGTGTATATTCAGGGTGAAGCGACAGATGTGTTTTGTGCCGATGTGAAAACTACAGCGAACGTTTATCAGATTATCACTTGGGATCAACTAGTTGCTTCTACGGTAAGTAATCAAGGCGGTAGTTTGACTAGTCAGCAGTTGTGTCACAATGATCCCTTACCATTTGGTTTAGAGGCGATGTACAATGGTGGTGACACCAATGACCTCTTCACCTTCACGTGGCAGTTTTCGAGCGACCCAAATTTTAGTCAAATTGACTCTTCCAAAGCACCACAGAATGATCCACAGATTAGCTCAGCAGAAATTGGTGTGTTCACGGATACTACCTATGTACGTTGCCTAGTTAGTGATAACTGCAATGATGATAGTCTTTCCTTCAATTTTAGTGTTAACGTTTGGGATGAGTTAATAGCTGCAGATGCTCGTCAGCTAAATAGTGTATTAACTACCAATATTGACTTGTGTTTTGGTCAAGGTTTACCCGATGATTTAGAGGTAGATTACCAAGGTGGCGATGCTTCAGGAAATTATAATTTCCGCTGGGAGCGTTCAACCGATGCGAATTTTGCTTCAAATGTCACTAGCTTTACTTTAAGTGCCAATAGTAGTTTAGCATCTTCTGCAATCGGTTCTTTACAAATTGACACTTATTTCCGCTGTATTGTATATGATGATTGTGGTGACTCCAGTATATCAAATACCTTTAGTGTCCTAGTTTATCCTCAGTTTTTGCCCGGCGATATTAGCGCTAACTTTAATGGAAGCCAGAATGATACAATGCGAGTTTGCTTTGGCGATCCAATAGATATTAATCGGGTTGTTTCAGCGTCAGGAGCGGATCCCGCTACCTATAGCTACTTTCTTGAGTATAAAAATGAACTAGACCCAGTTTCTGCTTATCAGTCTTTGCCGCTTTCTGTAAATGAAGCGAGTAGTTTTACACTTGATAGTGCCCAGGTATTACTTAGTCCGGGTTCATATACCGTTCGTCAACGAATTGAAGCGAATTGTAATCCCGTTTTCACAGATGAGGTGACTGTTTATGTAAACGAACCGCCCTATTGGGGGGCTTTTGTGAACGATTATAAACCTCTGTTTTTCCAAGTTTTAGATCCAGATTTAGATGATAATGATGGAAACTTAACGCTTTGTGATGGTGCTCAGAATGTTTTGCTAAAATTAAATGAGCAAGAGATTATCAATTATGGATACCAATGGTCGCAGGGTGCCACTAACCTAAATGCTATTAGTGGTGCTCGCAGCGTCATTTCTTGGGATGTCAACGCAAATTCAGCCAGTCCATTAGAATTAGACATTGATCTTTTAAATCGTGGCCTAAGCTGCGGTAGACAAGTATTTATGCAGTCTGGGTCTGTTGCAGCAGGCTCTAGTCCTGATGAAGATCAATTGGAGCTAGTTAATACTTTAATTCTTGATAGCGATCCAGATATCACGGCTAATTTCTTTCGCTGGGGGAAGATTAACCGCAGCACCTTAGAATGGGTTTATGAAAGTGCTTGGGATACAGCGAGGTTTTTTGATTTTGGAGTGATTGACACGGTGACCTATGTTTATGTTATGGCAGCAGCAGACGTGGAAGGTTCTATTTGTCGCTCCTATAGTTATTATCCTTCCAGCTTTGCTTTAAGTCCCGATAAGAGTGTTCAGGAAATAAATTTAGAAGAAAGCGACATTGCAGGTACTATCGACTTATACCCAAACCCAAACCATGGAGATTTTAGACTATTAATGGATGAGCAAGAAAAAGTTGAGACGATTCAAGCTTTCGATTTGCGCGGTAGGCAGTTGTCCCTAAATTGGGATTCGGACCAAAGGAGGGTGAATCTAGCAACAGGGGTAACAGGTTATGTGCTATTAAAAGTGCAAACCCAAAAACAAGTAGCTACTTTTAAAATCTTAGTACAATGAGCCAATTTAAAGGGAAAAACATGACTAGGCTACTTTTAGGGGTTTTGGCACTATTCTCAGCTAATGTTTATGCACAAAATGACGCTAGCAGTCCAGTTAATTCGCCGGCAGGGGTGTTCTCTTTTGAGCAAAGCAGAGCAACTTTAGCTTGTTATAAGCATTTGGATAAGTTGGTTAAGAATGCCCGTGTGAAAAATGAGGTTGAGGAGTATCAGTTTATAAAACTCTTCGAAAGTACAGAGACCCCCTTGGTTAATGAGATTTTATCGGCCAATGCGATGAATGAACCAGTTACCGTAGAAGGGTACTTGGACGCTTCTCTAACCTATTATCAGGGCGGAACCATGAATACGTATCAGCTTAGGCCTTATACGGTTAAGCTTAAGAGCTCAAGCCCAGAGGTGTTCGTGTTCGAAATTGACGCGATAAAAGAAGTGGGTTTACTAAGTAACTATAATATTTTCTTTAGAGATGAATTTAACCTTAAGTACGAATTGATCTATGACCGAGCTTCTAAGGAAGTTAAAATCAGGAGCGTTAAGCTAAATGAGGAGAAAGGCTACTTTATGAGGCTAGATTTCCCAGAGAAGCTAAAGGGTAAGACCGATATCAATATTTTGGTAAATAACGAACTGGTGAAACGAAACTTGGATAATGGAATTATGCTTAGTGACCTAAAAGCTGGTGAGAAACTTGTTATTGAGCCGGAGAGTGATGAGCTACTAGGTGGTTTTAATAAGGAGGTTAAGAAAGAACTAATGGAGCCTGACGCTCTGTATAATGGGGAAATCCAACAATTGAAATTTCGCCCTAAGCGATTTTATATGGATTTGGGCTTCCAGATAGCGAACAGTAGTGTAGTTAGCCAAAGCATAACCATGGCTGGCACAGAAAATCAGGTTTCGATAGATCATAAGCAAAAAGAAACGGCTTTCAATTTAGGTTTGGGTTATAGATTGTTGAACCGAAATGATAAATTCTTTCTGGCTCTTGAACTGGGAGCGCAGCAGAGGAATGTTCAATTGGGTAGTCGAATTAACTCTGGAGACTTAATGTTAAGCTCCTACGCTGATGAAGACCAGCAATTTGGTTCAGTAGAGCGCTTCACTCGTAGTTCTTTTATTGATGAATCTTCAGAAATTAGTCTGACCAGTGTTGGTGCTGGACTGAATTTTAGATTTAAGATTCATAAAATGTTACACTTTGCCTTCGGTGGATCTTACAATATAGGGCTGGCACAAAGCGGCACATACACAAATACTAGTGTTAACGATTACTATTTTGTTTGGAATCAGGCTAACCTAGAAATCTATGGTGATAATAGCGAATATGGAATAGGCAGAAACATCTCCAAAGATGGTAGTGGCGACTTAAATATTGACTCTTATTCGAATTTAAGCTTAAGAGGTAATTTTAGTGTAAGACTTAGCAAGCAGCTCTGGTTAGATTTATGCTTAAACTACGGCATGTATAATTGGAGCTTTAGTACTGCTGAAGAAATTATTCTTAGCAAAAGCCTATTCGATCAGCCAGAGAACTTAAACAGTTTAAAGCATCTTTCAGGGACATTGCCCCAGCTAAGTGCTTTGGGGTATCAATTTGGAATTAAATACTACTTTTAATGAGTGAATCTTTAAAATACCGTTGCAATAATTGTGGAACGGTTTGGGACGGTGATGAATTTACATTGGATTGTGATTCTTGTTCATCTTCGGATATTGAAATTGCCAAGGAATTAACGCAAAAAATCAAAAAGGAAGACCTTCCAGAAGATAAGACTATCAGGCCGGAGGGCTTTCAATCACCCGAACCAGATGATCACGGTACGGTAGTTTTGAAAAATCAGGGCGGTACTTCAAACGCCCCTCAGTCCTCGTCGAGTGCTCCTGAGCCACCGAGACCCAGTCAGCCTCAATTAACTAGCCCGAGGCAGTCAGCGAAGGGTCAACCTGATAATCAGACACGACAAGACAATGTTTCCCCGCGGGCGTCTCAAGGAGGTTCTTCTGGCAAATCAAAAAAATCGGGTGGAAGTAAAGCTTGGATTTTTATCCTTCTAATCGTGCTAATTGGTGGCGCTGCAGGAGGGTATTTTTATACTCAAAATAAAGACTCAGATGATGACAACAATAGTGTTGCAAATGAAGAGCAAGAGGAGAATCTAGAGAGAGTAGAGGTTAAGCTCACGATAGCAGAGAAAAATAAGTCATTTTTTATCTCAGGATCTGTAATCGAGGGAAATAGTGAATCCTCCTTGAACTTGGAAGATATCAGTAAGCTCTATCGGGTATCGGATCTGAGAAAATTTAATTTTGATGATCAATCTGGTCAGGTTTATTTCTGCGAAGAAATGGAAGGCACTGTTGTTTTCGGGGTCGACCTGAAAGACAAAAAAGTGGATGAACTGAGCAGTGATGCTGTGGAATTAAGTTTATTCGGACGGTCTGCTCCAGCAGAGGCTAACTGTGTTTATCGCCTCGAAGACGATAAAATTGATGTGAATTTCACCAAGGATTGTATGATGCTCATTAAGATCAATGACGATCATAAGTTTAATTCGATTTTGGTGTCGGTTTCGGGGGTAGAAGGCCCATTTAAGGATAAATTCAAATGGGATGTTAGCGCTAAGTCTAATGAGGAATTAGACGTTTGGGTTAAACAAGACGATTTAGACCCCGTAGCTTATACTCAAAACGGCAAACAACAGGTCCCCTTGTGTATCTCGGGTAGCCCAAAAGCAGAAGATGGCAAGCCAGCGGGCGGCGTTGATATCCCAAAGATGATAGAGGATATTACAAAGGCGGCGGCTAGTTTCGGTTTAAATCCGCGCGACCGTGCTTCTGCATCCCAATTGCAGCAGCTAAGCATGAGCTTAACCAAGCAACCTGTATTTGTTATTGATGGTGAAAGTATTAGTGGCTACTCTGTTGGCACTAATAAAATCAAAACCAATTTTCGAAATGATGGGACCACCTATATATTGGTAGGAGTGCCGGAAATTGTAGATAATCAGTACTTTAAACTAACCTACAAGTCCAAATGAAAAAATTAGACTATAAAGACCTCTTCTTTCTGGTTATAGCAATTGTTTTGTCGCCAATGATTAAGGGGCAGGTTGCCTCGGTGATATACGTTGACATTAGTGGTCAGTCAAATCGCACTAATTTAATCAGCTTAGTAGATTCAGTGCTATCAAATACCCCAGGGGAAAAGTTGCTCTTTATTAGTAACGGTGGTACTCCCCTCGTTTTTCAAAACGCAAATTTAGGCGTAAACGAGACAAAAAGCTTAAATACTTTGGACCCCAGCCTTCCAAATCCCTATTTGGATTTAGACTCTTTAGTGCAACTAGTTAATACAGAAAACTTTTATACTGAGGATTTGCAGTTGCATTTCTTTTTGAGTTATCAAAATGCTTTTAAAGGGGAAAAACACCTAGAAAATATCGCTGAAAAGTTTGCATTAAGCTTAGGCTTAGTTCAAAAACAAGGTGTCTTTCAGGAGCAGGCAATGGCTTACCTTAACTTAGAAGGAGATACTCCAAAAGAATTAAACCAATCGTCTTTTAGAGAGGCACAGTCCAGAATTTTTAAAATAAAAGCTTACCAATGATTTTTCATAAAATTTTCAGCCTTGCAATTCTATTACTAATGGGCAGTTTTGCTGCAGTGGCAAAAGGCGACTGTAAGGATTGTTTACCAGTGCCCCTTGAGCTTAGAACCTACACCAAAGCAAGCTTAATGGAGAAGCTCTACCTTGATAAGACGGGGGCGGAGTTTGATAAACTTACTTTCGATTATAAAGACGCTGATGAGCCGGTAAATTATTGGAGGGTGTATAGTGATCGACCCAAAAATGAGCTTTTTGCCACCCCCAATGGCCGTAAAAACCGTCAGACAGTAGATTTTATGCAGCAACTGTATATTACTGGAAGAGAGGGAAACTGGTTAAAGGTTAGTTCTTTTGAAGATGCAGAGGGTGAGCTGACTTATGTTGAAAAAGGCTGGCTGCCATCAGCTAACTTACTGTTGAATTCCTATGCGATTTCAAACGAGAGTTCGATTACTAAAAAAGGTTTAGTCTTAGTTAATCTAGATGATGTGGCGTCTTTCAGAAAGATTGTTAAAGCATCTAAGGAAGGACAAGAAATAAAAAAATATACCTTCTTTTATGATCCAGAAACTTCCATCGTGAAGGGAAATGAAACGGAGTTAGAAATCCGTTATGTTTTAAAAGAGTTACCGGGAGTAAAATTATTGTCAAGAAATGATAGAATTGATAATATCTCAGAAACGGAAAGAAAATACAATGTAAACGGATGGATGAAAAACGTGAACATAACGGATTGGGATACCCGTGTTTGTTTGGAGACTACTTATGGACAGCAATATGCGGCTGAATACGATCAGAAAGTAATACCTGTTTTTATCCAAAAGGATCAATTGACCACTTTTGTTGGAGAGAACCTAAAAGAACCAGTTGAAGAGATCTATTCCCATACTATAAAAAATACGCGCAAGCCCACGGTTATGATGAGGATGCCAGTATTAGAGAACTATGCGGGCAGCGACATGAAGAAGGTAGCCACCCTTGGTTCTGTAAGTGGCAAGTCTGGTGACGAGCGAAATGAAATTAAAGCAAAGGCCAAGGGTTCAGTTGAAGATTTACGTACTAAACGTAACAACTTAAATGTGCTTTTTGTGGTGGATGCGACAAAGTCAATGGATGACTTTTTTCCGGCGGTACGCAAAGGTATAGAACGAATTATTGCCTTAAATAAAGAGCGTTACAAAAAAGAAATGCGCTTTTCAATAGCGGTTTATCGTGATTATGCAGATGGTGAGAAAGTATTTGAAAACATACCCCTTACAGACGATGTGCAAGCGATATACAATTTTTTAGCTTCTGTTCGTATTGGTAGTGCTGGTAAGGCTAGGGAAGAAGCCGTTTATAATGGATTGATTGAAGGTCTAAAGGGGTCGAGAATGGATCCTGGGCAAAGTAATGTAGTCTGCTTAATTGGCGATGCGGGTAATGTTATTGACGATGCGCGAGGTTTGAGACGAGATATGGTTTCAGACTTATTAGTTAAGTATCATGCCAGTTTAGTCACATTCCAAGTTTTTTTTGGGAGACAACCGGCTTACCAGGCATTTAATGATGACGCACAAGAGCTTTTTTACGACATAGGCAAGAAGACCGAAAAAAAGCAAGATTTGCGACCAAACATGGCTCCCGTAGAAGATAAGAAGAACACCTTTGAATTGAAGTTTAAAGACACTAAAACGGGCGAGTTAGACTATTTCGTAGAGGCTGGTTTTGGCCGTTTTATCCATGCCAATGACAATGAAAGTATGCCAATTAGCGTGCTGCAAGAAAACCTTACTGGAGCAATGGCAGATTATCTAGGTGAGCTTGATAAGCAGATTCAATTTTATAGTGAACAGTTGCGTACGGGGAATGAAAAGGTTAAAAAGCGCAGTGAGTTTGATGAAGCAAACAAGGGTAATCTGATTGAGCATTTAAAAAACCAAGGTTTTACCGATGATGAAGTGACTACCGCATTGGAGTCATTTGCAGAATTCTCCATGTCTGGCTTCACGAGCACCAAGTTTTACAATAAGCCATTAAGTTGCTTTGCTCCAGTAGTGTTCCTCTCAGACGAGGAAGTGGATAATATGATTCAAGTTTTTGAACGAGTTGATCCCGAGGCAAATCTTACAGATTCCAAGGCGCAAGTTTCGGATGCATTAATTGCTCAAACTAAGGCAGCTTTAGGTGAGACATCCGACGAAAGAGTGAAGCAGAAAAGCATGTCTGAAATATGGGGTATTCTTTTGGCGGTTCCATTTGACGAAAAAGGAGAGTATGGGACACTAAGGGATGTGCCTATAGGTGAAATAGCAAACTCTAATCACAAACAATTGCCCCGTTTTATTCTTCAATTTCAAGAATCTGTGCGTCGATTTAATAAGAAAAACCTCGAACAGGATCGTTTCAGGCTTAACAGTCAATTTTATTATTGGATACCACTTGAAAACATTCCTGGCAATGGATAATAATTTATACTCTATTCGAAATACCGCTTGCCAGTATAAGAGCAATATTAGGCCCGTTCTGCAACTGGACAAACTAGATATTGAGAGAGGAAAGACCTATTTTATTGTAGGCTCTTCTGGAGTTGGTAAATCAACGATCTTGGAAACCTTAGGTGTTATGAATAATACTATTAAGGTTAGAGATGGGGGTTTTATAAGGTTTCATAGCAGAGACACTGGAGAAACTCAAGACATCGATCAGTTGTGGAATAAAAAAGAGTCTGTTTTGGCGCGCTTTCGCAAAAATAATTTAAGCTTCATTTTTCAAAGCACCAATCTGTTTGGAAACCTTACTGCTTATCAAAACGCCAGCATAACCCCTGTTTTAAAGGGCGAAAAAAGTGAAGCAGCTAAGTTAAGAGCTCGTCAGTTGTTAGCTAAGTTGTATCCCAAGGATTTTGTGATCGAAATAATAAAAGGGAAAAAAGTAGCTGAAATGTCTGGAGGCCAGAGACAACGACTAGCATTTGCTCGTGCTCTTGGATCTGACTATGAGGTTCTTTTGGCCGACGAGCCAACGGGTAACCTAGATCATCATAACGCGCATAAATTAATGAAGATGCTTACGGATGTGGTACATCGCGAAAATCGAACTTCAATAATTGTGAGTCACGATATAGAGCTCTCGGTTACTTATGGAGATTGCGTAGTGCTAATTGCTAAACAGGAAGTTGAGGAAGCCGACGGGGTTTTTAAATATGGTTTGGTGAATGAACAGTCGGTTTATGAGAGGTATCAGCAAGGAATCTGGCGAAATAAGGGAAGTAGGGAAGAGTTATCAGACTCTGAAATTATTCAATTATTGAAGAACGCTATTAAAGACAGTCCAAACTAAACATGCATTTTAAGTCTTTTTTTCAACAGTTTTTTATCCCAGAGCTAAGATCTTTCTTGGTGAAGTTGGGAATGATATTAGGAGTTATTAGTATCATGTTTCTTTCCCTTTGGTCTATAGGCTTTAGTGAGGGAACCTCGAGGTTCTTAAAGGAACGTATGGATAGCCCTTTCATCAAGTTTCTAAGTGTTAACCTTCCAGGCTCCATTGAAAATCGTCCTAATTACCAAGGGGAGTTAAGAGAAGAGTTCTCTAATGAAGAGCTATTAAAAAGCTTTGGAATTAAAGAAACGCATTTTGTCCCTACGGGTCGTATTAATTTCCAAGATTTAGGTGGCGGAGTTATGCGCACTCGAGTTAGGCCAATTGACCCTGAGACTCATCTTTATCGCTTCTTGTTTAGAGAAAATAAAGATCTCATTCTTACCAAGGAAAAGCTTATTCGTATGGAAGACTCGGAGTGGTCCGCAGTGGTTAGCAAAGATCTTCTAATTAGCTTGGGTTACGATATCGATAACCCACCTCTGTATATTAATCATGTGCCGTATTATCGCAATGAAAAACCTGTTGTAGTGCCAATACTAATTGCAGGGATTGCCGACAAATTGCCAGATAAGATGGGAGCTTTTTTTACCGAAAAAGCATTTTATGCGATTACAAATCGTTTTGAGTATTCTCCTTTCGATGATCTTCTTCCTCAATATCAAAATAATGTTAGTGCTTTTATAGGCACGAGCAAGAGTGAAAAGGAGATAAGGAATTTACTAGAAGGCTGCTTAGGAGATAAAAAGTTTGATTTAGAGATCGATAAAGGGGTCTATACGGCTGGTTATAAGGTTCAGGTAGAGTTTTTTGATGAGAATGAAAAACCTGCCATTGTGAGTGCAATGGCTAATTGTTTTTCTTCGGATGAGTACCGCTATTTTACTTACCTACCTTTTGATCGAGTAAACCGAGGTGAACTAAGGATCAATAATAACGACTATTTTGTTTTAGAGTTTAATCAGTTGGATTCTGTCCCAAGGCTAGCTAATTATTTGCAAGTTGAGTACGACTTAGCTGTCAATCTTAATGATGTAGAATCGGCAAAAAACTTTAGCGTTTTTAATAAAATATCGAGCTTTTTATCGGTTATATTAACGCTTTTTACAATCACCATTATTATTTATATTATTTCAAAAACAATTGTCGAGCATATCGATAGAAATAAGGCAAGCTTAGGTACTTTAAAGGCTTTTGGTTTATCTAACTATACCATTACTTTGGTTTATTCTGGAGTTGCCATGATTATAGTGACAGCTGTTTTCGTAACCGGATTTTTATTTGCATTCCTTCTGGGGGAATTTATTAATGAGTATTTAATTACAAATGGATTGAATTTAGATGACCCCACTGAAACCTTGTTTGCCTTAGAATTAAAACTGTTATATATCTTTAGTTTTATGTTATTGCCAGTGATAATTATATGGATTCTGGTTTATCGAAAGTTAAAAGGAACAACCCCGGGGGATTTAATATATGGACGTTAATCAATTAAACAAACTATGAAAAAAACAGTAAAGACTTTAGGGATTTTGATGTTAGGCTTTGCTCTAAATGCACAGGTAGATAATCCTTTTGAGGATATTCAAAACGCATATGAAGAAGCTTTAGATGATTACGAAGTATTTGATAATTGTGGAAGTGGATTGGATGGTTTTGCAGCAGCAGCTCGTAAAATTGAGAATAAATTATTAGATGCCGCGGTGCAACTTAGTATTCAGGATGAATACGAAATAGGATTAGCTTATCGCGAACACCTGCGTGAAGAAGTTTCATTTGTGCATAATATGGTTTTAGAGAATCAGTTAAGTGTAATGCTTATTGATACAGTGATATCGCCCTACGTGCAACGACAGGGGATTCGCTACAGCATTACTATTGTTGACGATGAAAGTGTCAATGCCTTTGCTACTAATGGAGGGTTCATTTATTTAACAACAGGCCTGTTGGGATTTATACAATCTGTTGATGAGCTAGCTTTTATAATAGCACATGAAATTACTCATATTGATATGGAACATGTTAGCAGAGCGGTAAAAAGAACTTTAGTAATGCGCGAGCTAAGTTCTAGCTATGACATGGAGGATTATGAAGACATGATGACCGAAATGAAGGATAAAGCTTATTTACCATTTGGACAAGTAGACGAGTACGAAGCGGATAGAAATGCATTTTATATGGCTAGAGCAGCTGGGTTTAACCCAGAACGTTTTGCTGACTTCTTTAAAAGGTTAATTCAGTACGAAGACAGCGAACAAGAAATGTTGGAAAAACTTTCTAGAACTCACCCCTATTCTAGAGATCGCATCAATTGTATCAACTATTATATAGCTAACCCATAGATTTTTTAACTGTGCAATACAAAATAACAGTAAAGGGAAATAATCAAGAGTTTATTGTTGATGAAGGACGTCAATTTTCGATAGGTCGTGTTGGCGGAGGAGCTAGTTTTGAAGTGGAAGATTCAAGTGGTTCCCTTTCTCGTGGTCATATGCAGGTTTTTGTTCAGGATGGTAATATTCAAATAATAGATACCAACAGCACCAATGGTGTATATGTAAATGGACAAAAACTAAGGCCTGCTGAACCGTATCTCTTAAACCTTGGTGATAGTTTTAAAGCAGGTTCTGTCGAGATGCAAATGCAACAGATTTCATCCTCCTCGAATGTAGGGACGGCAAAAAAGAAAAGTTCAGCGACACTGAGGTCCAATAGAGGAGTAGATTTTTCCCATAATGCGCAGTCCGGTTTGTTTCTGTCAATGATGTCGCAGAGTCGTCCTATACGCATAGGAAGGGGTGAGGGAAACGATTTTAAAATTGATCCTAATGATCTAACCGTTAGTCGCAATCATGCTCAACTTATTTATGAAAATGGCCAGTGGTATTTAATAGATTTAAATAGTAGAAACGGAGTTTTTGTAAACTCTAAGAGGGTCTTTGGAAAGACTCCAATTTCAGTGGATGATCAGATTTTTATCTGCTTGCATGCTTTTTCCTTGAGCAAAGGCTATGCAGATCTTCGCCAAGAAGTGGCCATTCAGGCAGAGGGGATTGAAAAGAAATTCCCAAATGGATATGTTGGCCTAAAACAACTAAATTTAAATATTGCTTATGGCAGATTTGTGGCTGTTATGGGGCCTTCAGGATGCGGTAAATCTACCCTCTTAAAGGTTTTAAATGCCGATAATCCTGCTTCGAGCGGATCGGTTAAAATACATGGTCTTGACTTGGTGGAAAATTTTTCTTTACTCAAAAAGAAAATTGGATATGTACCACAGGATGATATAATTCACCGCGAGCTTACGGTAGAACAAACCATGTATTTCTGTGCAAAACTCCGAATGCCAAAGGAGACTCCCATGCAGATGGCACAAGAAAAAATAATGTCCGTTTTATTAAGCTTATTTGACGAGGAAAAAACCAAAGCGATTTATTATAAAACGGTATCTTCTTTATCGGGTGGTGAGCGCAAGCGTTTGAGCATAGCGGTGGAATTGCTTACTGATCCGACTATCTTGTTTTTAGACGAGCCAACGTCTCCCCTAGACCCAGAGTCAATTCATGAATTTCTCACGAAGTTAAATAACCTCAAGAGTCGTGGTACGACGATTATTATGGTTACTCATAAACCTGAGGACTTGAATTATGTGGATGATGTTTGTTTCCTTGGTTCGGGAGGTGTGCACGTTTTCTTTGGGGATAGCGATGATATTATGAGCTATTTTAAAAAGGAAAGTATTGTTCAGGTCTACGGCCTCCTAAGCAATAAGCAAGTAGCCAATGATTTCTACAAAAAACGATATAGTGGCGCCGAGGGTCAAGAAAACTTTAAGAAAGGCCAAACTCATCCGACAGCGGTTCAAAGAGACTCTTTCTTTCACCAGTTAAGTTGGCTTAGCAGAAGGTACTTTCAAATTAAATTCAACGATAAAGGGAATTTATTGCTTCTTCTGGCTCAGCCGGTTATTATTGGGGCCTTAATTTCTATCATTTTCAGTGAGTTTCAATTAGGGGCGATGTTCTTGATGGCGATTGCTTCGATTTGGTTTGGCGTTAGTAATGCAGCTAAGGAAATAGTTGGTGAGCAATCCATCTTCAAACGTGAACGCATGTTTAACTTGTGGATTAATGCCTATGTTCTAAGTAAAATCGCCGTACTATCCTTAATATCAATGGCGCAGCTTTTAGTCTTTGAGGCCATTATTTACTTCCGCTTTAGCCTGTTTCCTGTTGATGGTTTTGAAGATGTACTGCAACAGAATTTCTTTGGTGCTTTTGCTTTCATGACTTTCTTGGCTATTTCCTCAACGCTTTTAGGCTTAATGCTTTCTGCAATTTTTGATAGTACCGAAAAGGTAATGACCGTGGTGCCTATCGCTTTGATGCCACAAATTATGTTGGCCGGAGTAATAACAAGGATAGATAATTATGGAATGGAAATTCTGTCTTTTCTCACCTTCGGGCGTTGGGGTACAGAGGGGCTTGCGCGTATTCAAGATGGCAGTGTTTATGACGGCGATCTTACCGAAGTGCCAAAAGATATCGAGAGTGTAATTGCTTACGTACCCACACTAAAAACTGACTCGATCATTAAGCCAGATGGTTCTGTGATTATTAATAATATGATGGACCCTAACGAAACGGAAGTGTCCACACGAAGTGCCTTGTCTTTGTTAGATTTTTATAATGAAGAATTGGTCGACAACGGAGATCTTATTGGAGATTTCTTTAATTCTATGTCTGCTAATCTTGTTGCCATGTTGGCCTTAAACATCACCTTTTATACATTTATTTATGTCTTTCTCAAGAAAAAAGATAGCGTTTAGTGCATTAGGCCTTGCTGCCTTCGCAATTCTCATTTTTGGCTTTTCAGGTTGTGCACAGAAGCCTAGTTTAGATAATGTATCAGATCTAAAAATCGTAGATATTAAAGAGGATAAGCTTAAACTAGCGATGTTGTTTCACATTAATAATCCTTCGATTTTAAAAATTAGATTAATCGAGTCACAATTCGATATAGATTTTGAGGAAAAGCAGTTAGCTTCCTTTGAAATGGAGAAAAGTTTTGATGTAGCTCCGCGCAATATGGTGGCAATTCCCGTCGAGGCAGACATTGATTTGGACTTTTTAGAAAAGGAGCAAAAAACAATCCTAGTTCAGGATACGCTTTCGTGGAAAGTGGATGGCAAAGTCAAGTATAGTATCTACGGTCTTAATTTGAGTTCTCATCTAGGTCAGGACTTAAAGTTTAGTTACTACGATGAGATGCAGAGTTTTCTAGAAGAGAAATTTTCTCAAGAATCGAAAGGGGAAACTTTTAGTGACTTTAGCTTGGGCGATGGTTCTAACTTTAGCAAGCTAGTTGTTCATACCGATGCGAAACTAATAAATGATAATGGCGTAAGCTTTAAGGTCCATAGCATGAAGCTCGGTGTTAAGTTAGCGAAAAAGAAACCCACTGTTGCAGAATGGGTTTTGCAAGAGCCTTTGGTTTTTAATCCTTACGATACCTTATCTGTGCCAATCGATATTAACGTAAAAACCTTTAGTCTTATGGGTAATGCAGATATCCTTGCATCAAAACAATTAAACCAAGAGGTCTTTGTGGAAGGAGAAATGGTCGTTGAAATCAACGGTCATACTTTCGATATTCCTTTGGCCTTTTATAAGCAGGTGGAATTGAACTTATCAGATCTTTTGTAGTAATTATTTATGAAGAATTTGATCCGCACTATTCTATTCATGTTTTTTATTGTCCCAGTTTTCTCGCAATCATATGCGTCTAATCCAGTAAAGGCAATTATTGATAACCCAGACTCCCCTGAGCTTCCTTCCTTGATACTTAAGACTACTGATTATCAGGCTAAATCTCGAGCGAAAATAGACTTAAACTCACTAAAAGTGCGTAATACTTTTATGGTGCAGTTTGTTGAAGGTCAAGGGTTGTTAGTGCAAATGCAACCTTCAGCTTCTAATCAGTTGCAGGAGCTGTTTTTACTTTTTTTAAATAATCCGACAGGCAGTCCCGAGATGTCAGATTCGATTAATGCCTCAACTCCATTAACGGGAGAGTTTTTTGTAAGCGAAGGTTCAGCCATAGTGCAATACAGTCTCGAAGATGTGCAGGCGGTAGTGCCGGCAGTGCGAGAATTGGCAAGGGCCCTAGCAAAATATCGCGATCTTATATCTGTGAAAAGCTTTAAGACGCCATACGCTTTGGTGCCAGACTTAGGTAAAAGTGTGATAGATCAGTTTTTAAGCTCAAAATTAATCTTATTGCCTTCAACTGGTGCGCCTAGCCTTACGCGGTCTTCGGCTGATGTGCCGCCGATAGAAGGTGAGCCTGCTAGTCCCAGCCCAAATGAACCCGTTGGTTCGCCACATAAACAGGAACCAGCGGCCTCTACAGTCAATCAGGGGTATCCCGACTTTCCCAGTATGGACGATTTAGGTCAAGCCGCGGAGAAACTTAAAGACGTTTTTCTGGGAGGGGGCGAGGAAAAGCAGGGGGTAAACAAAAGCTCTGGTTCGAACAATAAGTCAGCGGATTCCAAGATTTACACGATTGATGTGGTGGACCATAGTCCGGTGACAGAGCCGTGTAAATCATCGATTGGAACTTTAGAAAGTCGAGAATGCTTTGTAGAAACTATTGAGAAGTTAGTTCAGCATAATTTCAATAAAAATGCGGACTTAGGCCAGGGGGAAAAGGGGAAGATATTCGTGCAATTTATAGTAAACACAGATGGTAAGTTAATAGAGCGGGAGGTTTTGCGAGGATTGACCTTAGAGTTGGGCCTTGAGGCAATCCGTGCTTTGGACAATATAAAACTTCTAGCGCCGGCAAAAATAGATGGTACTGCAGTGAAGCTAAGACATGTGGTTACAATTGAAGTGGGTTCTTAAACTGTGTAATTCCTTTGCCGAATCCTAAAAAAGTGAGTTCGAGTATAATATAGTAATTAAGCCTTAAAGGAAGTTCGACCGAGATAGGTTCTGTTTTCGGTTCTTTCTATCATCTTACTCAGGTGGATGCGCAAAACCGCCCCCATCGTTTTAAGGTCAGAAAAATCTTCGCACTCGTGAAAGTTGTTGAGGTCCTTACTAAGCGAGGCAATTTTATCAGGACTAGAAAGCGGCACTTTCTGCATTGAAGTGAGCAGCTCGTTAACCTTTTTTTGAGCGTGATTATACCTTTTACGAATCAGTGTTCTTTCTTCCGTTTGATATTGGTCTACGTTTTCAGGCGAAAGCACTTCCATGCAAAATTGGATTATCTCTAAGTTTTCTTTATAAAACTGAGGGAGATAGTGGTTCTTACGTCCTTCGTAAGTGAGTTGGTCAAAATCGATCGGCCTTACCCGGTACTGCTCCATATCGAAGTCGGGCGTTACATCCACCACATAATTATAAGAGCGCATATCGCCCAACAACATGGTGAAGCAGCGTTCGTTAAATTTCACAAACTCTTTAGCCATACGGGTTTTGGCAAAGCCTGGTCTATCTATATAGCGACTCAAAAACACATCGCCCGGTATGCCTGCAATATGTTCTTCTACTAAAGTGTCCTTGTCGGTTAAATAGCCAATGCGGTTAGGACTGAGTAAATGCTCCAACTCCAATCCGTAAATCCGAGAAGCATCGGCTTTTTTAATATAGTAATAGTCGTGGTTGTCGTTAATGGTATTAACAATGCGAATACGAAAAGGGTTGGAATTTCCAAAAAGACAATGGTCTATACGGTCGGTACGCAGCTGCCCCACAAAGGATTTATCGCCGTCGGTTTTAAGAGCGGCATAAATTTCTACTAGTGCGACTTGAATTTCATCTTGCAAGAAATTATCGTAAAGTACGCTTTGCCAAAGGGTGTCATTACCATTTTGGTCAAAAACGGGAACACTGGTGGTGAAGTTTAGCAATGCTTCATAAGTAGCGGCTAAGGGCACTTCGCGATGGTGTTTTTTAAGGTATTTGCGCAATTCTTTATGAATTGGGTAATGCGGTTTTTTCCGTGACATGTCCATGCGATAAAGGTAGGGAAATAGGGGCAGGTATTAGCTTTAGAGAGCATGTCCTCGTAAAATCTAGAGCGCTTTCGTGTTAATAAAAGTGTTATTGACGCCAAAACCTGCTTATTTTATCTGAAGTGATTTTCTAATTCATTAATATTGCAAATAATTAGTAAACTTTTGTTTATAAAGCAGATGCCTTATGGAGGGCTGCACTTTTAGCTGAACTGAACGTTATTAACTCTTTTTCAAAAACTTAAATCAATCCCCATGAAACACAAGTATCTCTATCTTTTTCTTGCGGCAATGTTTGCATTTAGTTGCACCAAGCCCGACGACATTCTCGATGATTTTCAAGTACACATCAGTCCAACCTTCTATAAGTATGTAGTGGAAATTGATGTTGAAGATCTTACAGATCCAAGCATTGCCATTGCTAAAAATGTTAACATAAGTGTTGTAGGTGATAATGCTGCAGCGGTATTCAATATTGATGGAACCAAGAACTACAAAGTAAACTACGGTACTTTGCAACTAATGATTGCCAAAGGAAACGAACCAACCCCTGGAAACCCACTAAGGTTTAGAGTTATTTTCGAAGCGGATGGTTACCAAAAAACCGAATTACCAATGCTTATTGGTACGGAAGATTATTTCTTAGCGGATGTAGCTCAAATGCTAAACTTAAGTAATTTACCCAATAGTATTGGAACTAAAACATCTAATGGTGGAATTGATCCAACCACGAATACGCTTTCTCAACCCCTAATAATTAATACGGGTTCTCCAGATAGCACTTCAAGAATCCAAATGACGATTCCAACAGACGTTAAGTTTTTGGATGAGAATGGTAATGAAATTACAGCCAAACGCAATAGCACAGGTTTAAATGTAAATATCTTAAGTCTTTCCGATACTTCTCAGTCAGCCCAACAGGCAATGCCTAATGGAACTGGATTGGTGCAGATAGTGAAAGAAGGTAATAACACGGATACCTTATTATTACAACAAACAGGTACTTTCAATATCACAATGGATATTGATGGTGTTCCTGTAAGAGGTTTCTCAGGCGGAAAAACGTCTGGGGGAGTTACCACCAGAATTCCTATTCCTGCTGGTTCAGAAAATCCAGAGTTTGGTCGTGAATACGTAGAAGGTGATTCAGTTGGCCTAATGAGTCTTTCCGAGGGCGATTTAGCTTGGGATGTTGACAACAGATCATTTGTAGTGCAAAAGGACCCAACTACAGGAGACCTTTTCGTAGACCCAACCATTACTCACTTATCTTGGTGGAGATGGAGATGGAGAAGATGGTGGAGACCAGTTTACCGTCGTTACGGTGCGGGTGCTTATTATGCAGACAATGGTACAGGTAATGGCTCTATTAACGGAGCTTTATGGACTCGTTTCTCTTATCGTTATTTTGGCTGGTGGCGTTCTTCTTGGTTCCGTATAAGAGGTAGCTTCGGACCAAATTATGCCTTCAATCCAAAGCGCTTAATTAGAACAACTAGAACATATTCCAGTATTCAGGTTTTTCCTTCATCTAGTATAAACCCAGCTAACTTTAATTTAACGTATGAGACGGCTAACTACTTTGGTTACTCTATGAGGCTGTTAAAAATCGAGCCTAAAGTTACTCCTCCGAGTATTGGATACAGATTGTATTGTGGAAGTTCTAACACTTTAGTATCTCCACCCGCAGGTGTGAAAATGTACTTTAAGAAGACCGGAACTACCGATCAGTATGAGCACCTTTATACCTTTACTCAGGCTAACGTGGGGGTAATCTTCGCGGCTTTCCCAAAACTGGAGAATAATGTAAATTATGATTTCCGTGCTCAATTAGGAGATACCCAAAAAGATACTTCTAATGTGAAGGTTCTTGATGGTACTATTTATGAAATCACAATGCCTAACAGCACTTGTAACGAATTAGGGCTTTAAGATCATGAAGAAGGTTGCATACACCCTACTGTTGGCAGGTCTAGGATTTTCAACAGTTTTTGCACAAGATTCTAGCGATTCTACTGCAAGTACTACTAAGGCAGATAAATACCCTATGTGGAAAAACCGCAGTGCCATCGGCTTGAGCGCAGGTTTACCAGGTTTTGGTATCGATTATGCCTACAATATCAATCGCTCTTTAAATGTTAGAGCGGGCTTTTTAGCATTTTCTTTCAACGACTTTAATACCGATATGGATATTAGCGGTCAGAGCGTGAACGTTAATGCTAATTTGAACTCTACCGTTTTTGATTTAATGTTGGAGTATCATCCTACTACCAATAAGGCCTTCAAATTAGTAGCTGGTTTATCGTACCTTAATAATGTAGGTGTAAACACCTTGATTTTATTAAACGATGATATCGGTTATGGAGACTTAATCATCAACAATGAGGAAATTGGTGATATTGACATTACCCTAGATTATACAGGTATCGCTCCTTACCTAGGATTTGGTTTCGGTAGAGCAGTGCCTAAGAAACGTGCCGGTTTCGGTATCGAGTTAGGTGCCTATTACGCTGGTGGTCCTGATGTAACCATTGTCGCTTCCGGTATGTTGGAAAACACATCCGAAGAAGAGCAGCAGTTAGAAGAGAATTTAGCTTCTTACGCTTGGATTCCCAGAGCGATGATGCGTTTGACGATTAAGCTTTAAGCATAATTTTTTATAAATTATTGAAGGGTTCCCATTTGGGAGCCCTTTTTTTATTTCTATTTATCTCCTCCTACCCATTTATTTATCCTGAGTTCGACGTAAAATTATAGTCTCAGATTTTCAAGAAAAGGAAA
>PZPB01000142.1 GCA_003045865.1 Bacteroidota bacterium
CTTTAAAATCACTCACCAAACAAAAGGTAATTCTTGCATTTGTAATAGTAAAACTATTACTTTTGCGTTTTTAGAAATTACAGAATATGCATTCACTATTAGGCAACCTCAAATTACAGATCCCGGAGAAACTTTTTGTTAAAGATCCAGACTCTAGCGATTTGGGCAAACGTATACTCACCCACAGTATTATTTTAATCGAATCCTTGGGTTTCGAGAACTTCACTTTCAAAAAGTTAGGCTTAGAAATTGGTTCGCCCGAAAGTACGATTTATCGCTATTTTGAGAACAAGCATAAACTTCTTCTCTATTTAACATCTTGGTATTGGGGTTGGTTAGAATACAAAGTAGTTTTTGCCACCGCAAACGTTGAATTGGCTCAAAGACAATTGGAAAATGCCATTTGCGCTATTTGTGAAACGGTAAAACAAGATCAAAACTTCTCGCATATTAACGAGGAGCTTTTGCAACGCATTGTAATTTCGGAGTCTTCCAAAGCTTTCTTAACCAAGGAAATTGAGCAGGAAAACAAAGATGGCTTTTTTAAGTCTTATAAAAACTTAGTAGAACGCATCGTTATTATTATTCGGACCTTAAATCCTAATTATCCTCACCCTAAAACTTTGGCCTCCACCCTGCTGGAAACCAATCATATGCAGAAATTTTTCGGCAGTCATTTGCCCTCCATTACCGATATCGGTAAAGACGATGAGCAAGTAATTAGCTATTTTAAAACCATGACCCTAAGTATGATTAACTATGGCAAGTAGTGATTCTAAAATGCCGCTAAAGCGCTTCATCAGTTTACTGATAAGTGAAAAGAAGGATATTGGCAATATTTACATCTATGCGATTTTTAATGGACTTTTATCCCTTTCTATTCCTCTGGGAATACAGTCTATTATTAACCTCATTCAAAGTGGTAGTAGCTCTACTTCGTGGGCTGTTCTAGTTATAATCGTATTGATCGGTTTGGCGCTTGCGGGAGTTTTTCAAATTTTCCAGTTGAGCGTGGCAGAACGCATCCAACAGCGTCTTTTTGTTAATGCTTCTTTAGAATTTGCCTATCGCATCCCTCGCCTGAAACTTTCTGGGCTGAAGGATTATTATTTGCCTGAACTGGTAAATCGTTTTTTTGATGTAATCACCGTGCAAAAGGGTTTGTATAAATTACTCTTCGATTTTTCGGTAGCGAGTTTACAAATCGTTTTCGGCTTAATTTTACTATCCATCTACCACCCTTTCTTTATTGCATTTGGCTTCTTTTTAATATTCTTACTCTTAGTTTTTTTCCGCGTTACCTCGGGTAAAGGCTTAGAAACTAGCCTTGAAGAAAGTAAGCATAAATATGAGGTAGTTAGTTGGTTAGAAGAATTGGCACGCAACCTTTCTACCTTTAAAATGGCGGGAAAGACCGATCTGCCCATGGAGCAAACCGACCTTTTGAGCGGTAAATATTTAAGAACTCGCCGTGCACATTTCTCGGTTTTGATTCGTCAATATTCATCCTTGATCTTCTTCAAAGTATTTATTGCTGGAGGACTTTTACTCTTAGGGGGTTTATTGGTTTTTGATCAGCAAATGAATATAGGTCAGTTTGTGGCGGCTGAGATTGTAATTGTTCAGATTATCAGCTCGGTAGAAAAACTAGTTTACAGCATTGAAACTATTTACGATGTTTTAACGGGTCTTGAAAAATTAGGCGCGGTTACCGATCTCGAATTGGAAAATCAAGACGAAAGCGATCAAGTTGCCCTTGAAAATGGTGCGAAACTAAGTATCAAGTTGAAGAACATCAATTTAAAATCACCACAATGGGGTCATGACATTCTCAAGGATATCAACCTAGAAATCCCCCATGGCAAAAAGATTGGCATTGCAGGTGAAATGTCTGCCGGTAAATCTTCTCTGCTGCAGCTCATAGCGGGATTATTTGATAATTACGAAGGCAGCCTCCTATACAATGGTATTCCTTATAATAAAGTGAGGTTAGAAAATTTGCGCAGCTTAATTGGCGATAACCTTCGTCAAGAAGAAATTTTCGGATCTTCCATCTTAGAAAATATCTCTCTACGCCGCGACAGCGTTAGTAATGAAGACGTTTCTCAACTTTTAGATTTAGTAGGATTAAAAGATTTTGTGGAGGATTTACCCGATGGTATGTTTACCCAATTGCAAACTTCAGGTTTAGGATTAGCTAGTAGTACGCGTAACCGTATTTTAATGGCGCGCAGTTTGGCCGGCACCCACAGCTTACTCCTTTTAGAAGACAATTGGTTTGATGTCAGTCAAGAAACACGCGATAGATGGCTCGACTTCCTTTGTTTCGATTGCGGGCAGTCGGTAGTAATGGCCACCAATAATGCCGCGTCATTAGAACGCATGGATCATATTTACCTCTTAGAAAAAGGTCGAATTATTAAAGAAGGAACCTATGCGGACCTTAAAAACGATTTACTATGTTAAATATATCACCTAAAAACTCTGTCGAGAGTAAGGTTGACAATCGCAAATATTCCAGCCTCCGCGTTTTTTTAGATGAGGCCAAACACCATCGCAGTAGAAAGAGGCTTTACCTTACTGCATTAGTTATTTTATTCGGAGCCCTCTTTTTACCCTGGACGCAGAACGTTATGAGTAAGGGTTTTGTAACCAGCCTTCAACCCGATAAAAGGCCACAAACCTTACAATCGGTTATTGGCGGTAGAATTGAAGAATGGCATATTAAAGAAGGGCAGTTTGTACGCAAAGGCGATACTTTACTCTTCATTTCGGAGACTAAAAACGAATATTTCGATCCGCGCTTGCTAGAACGTACAGATGCTCAAATTAAGGCCAAACAGTCTTCCAGTGAAAATTACAGCCAAAAAGCAGCTTCTTTAGCCACTCAGGTAGAAGCGTTGGTAGAAAACAAGCGTCTTAAACTGAAACAAGCGGTTAATAAAATTGAAATTTACCGCTTAAAGGTAGTGGCTGATAGTATGGATTTTATCGCTGCGAAAACCGACGAAGTTATTGCAATGGCTCAAATGCAGCGTATGGACACTCTTTTTAATGATGGTCTTTATTCGCGGACTGATTTAGAAAAACGTCGCCAGAAATTACAGGAAACGAGTTCCAAGCGCATTTCTGCGGAAAGTAAATTATTAGCGGCTCGCAACGAATTAATTAACTCCAAGGTGGAACTCAATTCGATTAAAGCCGATTACGATACCAAAATCGCTAAGGCAGAAAGTGAACGCTTCTCTACCCTATCGGCCATGTATGGCACAGATGCCGAAGTTAGTAAAATGGAGAATCAGTATTCTAATTATGCCATTCGCACCAGTAATTATTATATCACCGCTCCGCAAGATGGTTATATTACCCAGGCCATTAAAACTGGTATTGGTGAAACCGTAAAAGAAGGAGAGGATATTTTAACCATTATGCCTGCCGATTATGATTTGGCTATCGAAATGTATGTTCGCCCTTTAAACTATCCTCTTATGCATGTAGGCGAAGAAGTGCGCTTGCAGTTTGACGGTTGGCCCGCCATTTTCTTTAGTGGTTGGCCCGGTGTTTCGGTAGGTACCTTTGGAGGAAGAATTGTGGCCATCGATAATTTCACTAGTTCTAATGGACTTTACCGTATTTTAGTATCTCCCGACCCAGAGCAAGAGTCTTGGCCTGAAGGTGTGCGAGTTGGTGCCGGTGTAAAAACCTTCGCCTTGCTTAATGATGTGCCCATTTGGTATGAGATTTGGCGTCAGATTAACGGTTTCCCGGCAGACTTCTACGTTCCTGAAAAATCAAAAGATCAGTCTAAAGACAAGAGCTCTAATGAGAAGAAAAAGTAAATACTTCCTATTAATAATTGGGCTTTTTTGGCTGTGGCCAGATGCGCAAGCACAAAGCATCGATTCTACTGTGCTTTCGGTAGATACCTTTGTTGCGATCGTAAAGAGACATCATCCGGTAGCTTTGCAAGCGGAATTAATTAAAAGACAAGCTAAAGCAGAGCGACTTAAAGCCAGTGGAGCCTTTGATCCCAAGCTTTTTAGTGATATCAATCAAAAGCAGTTTAGCGAGAAAGACTATTATCAATTGCAAAACTCGGGGATTGAATTTCCCGCTTGGTTTGGTTTAAAAGCCAAAGCTGGTTACGAGCTAAACGAAGGGATTTACCTGAACAATCAGAATACCGTTCCGGGCAGTGGGCTCTGGTATGCCGATGTTTCCATTACCTTGGGGCAAGGTTTATTAATGGACGAGAGACGGGCCATGTTAAAACAGGCGCGTATTCTGCAAGAATCGGCCGAATTTGAGGTAGACCTAGCGCTGAACGACTTATTAGAAAAAGCCCTTACTAGTTATTGGCAGTGGTATGAAGCTTATCGCGAGATGGCGGTAATTAATCAGGCTTTAGATGCCGCCGAGTTTCGATTTAAGAGTATCAAGCGCCAAGCTTTTATTGGCGACAAATCGATGGTCGATACTTTGGAAGCTGCCATTCAAGTGCAAGATCGCTCTATTCGCCTGCGTAAGGCCGAAGCGATGTTTATTCAAAAACGCAATGAATTAGCTACTTATCTTTGGTTAGACGGAGTTTTACCACTCAATCTTCAAGCGGCCTCCAAGCCGCAGTTAAGTGAAGGGGCGATTTTAAATATCCTGCCCGAAAATTGGTTCGAGCAGCATCCTAGTCTAAACTTTTACCGCTTAAAGCTAGAAGGCTTAGATATTGAGCGCAGGTTAAAAGCAGAGTCCTTAAAGCCGCAGTTAGACTTAAACTATAAGTTTCTCAATCAGCCTACTCCGAACGACTTTTTCGCGCAATATTCACCCGATAATTATAATTGGGGCTTAAAAGCCACCTTCCCCATTTTTGTGCGTAAAGCACGTGGTGATTTAATGAAAACCAAGGTAAAGATTGAAGAAAATAATTTGGAGCTCGAATTAAAGCGGGTGAGCCTACAAAATAAGGTGCAAGCTTTAGAGCAGGAGTTACTATTAAGTCAGGCTCAGCTTATTGAAACCCGTTCGATGGTTACTAATTACCGTCGACTTTTAGAGGCGGAGAATAATAAATTCAGAAACGGAGAAAGTTCTTTATTCCTAATAAATTCCCGCGAATTAAAATACATTGATGCGCAG
>PZPB01000041.1:0-8338 GCA_003045865.1 Bacteroidota bacterium
CTATAAGCAAAAAAGCCGAGCGCAGTAAGAACTGGCAATTGCATTATTTTTACCGTTTAGTATATGAAAAGTAGGCGATTTCGAAGCACAAAACTTTCAGTTATGCAAGAAGATTGATGCGAGCTAAAACCCTTTATTTTACTGATACTCCGCCTATTTTTTATATACATTGTTAGCGGTTAGGCTTTTATTTTATACTATTTTTCAGATATAGCAATGTACTTTTTTAATTCAGTTTGTTTTTCTGCTTGTTTTATTAAAAAGTCTGCTACATCTGCTCTATTAATTCCGCCTATATTAATTCCTTTGAATAATTTGTTTTCAACACGGTATTTTTCTGTCAATTCTTTATCTAATAGCCTTCCTGGCCTCACAACTGTCCAATTAAGATCTGAATTAGTGACAATTTCTTCCATTTTAGTTTTGTCAGCATAAACGTCTTTTAAAAAGTATTTTAAAAACATCTTTACAAACCAGGAAACATATTTTTTACTGTCTCCAGCTCCAAATCCGGTAACAAAAATAAATGGAATATCTATTTTGTTCTCCCTATGTGTTTCCACAATTAATTTTGCAAAATCTGAAAAAAGGGTAGTAGCTTTCATATTCTTACCAGTCCCCAATGTTACAATTAGAGCATCTGCGTTTTGGATTGAATTTAATAGGTCAGCTTTATTAGTTGCATTACCAAGTATCATTTTTAACGATTTTTTCTCTTCTATTTCAATTTCAGATCGAGAAAGGGTCGTTATCGAATGATTTCTATTTAATCCTCTTTTTACTGTTTCTAGTCCTATTCCAGCCGAGGCTCCTATTATGGTTATATTCATTTTACTTTTTTATTGATTTCGGTTTTGAGCTGACCGCTAACGTTTTGCAGCTACAAGAAGTTGGCGATTTCTGAGACGAAAACTGTCTGCTACCACAAAACTTGATACGAAGCACAAAGCCTTATTTAACCACTGAACCGCCAATTTCTTGTAGGTGCTGTTTAGCGGTTAGGCGTTTTTAGTAGGTGTCCTTTACTGATTGGATTTTATGTTACGGAGCCATCATATTCGGCACAATATTGTGTAAAAAGCTGGTGCCACCTGAATTAACCAACCCGAACCAGCCTCTGTCGTCCCATACAGTTGGTGACATTTTTTCGCTTAAACAAGTCAAACGCATAGTTCTATAATATTCCCTTACAATGTTGGAGTTACGTTCCAAAGCATTTGCATCACGTCCAACCCCAAATTCACCATAATTAACTGGCACATTTAAAGTCTTTGCGTAATTTGATACAGTTGTTAATGAGTTAGCAACGGAACTGCTTCCCGGCCAAGATGCGTTGCTCCCTGTTTGTCCGCAAAACGCCCATGGGTCGTATGTGTGAACATGAAACGATAAGTACTTGTCTGAACCACCGTCTGGAAGACTTGCAATTGACGGATAAACATCATCTAACTGATTATGATTTCCCAATCCATTAGTAGAAACCATTACGACACGATTTGTATTCAGTCCAGCTGTTGCCCTGATTGCGTCATAACCAATCTTATTTATTTGTCGGGTTAATGCCAATGCAGCACTGTTTGATGGGCTTGCTCCGCCATTCCAATCGCCAAAAAGTCCATGTGGTTCGTTTAAAACTTCAAAAATAAGTAAGTGAGAATAGTCTTTAAAATGAGTTGCAATACCTGTCCAAAGATTTGTAAAAGGAGTATTGTACTGTGCTGTACCGTTGTAGTTGTTATTTAGCCAATGCTCATGATGCGTATTTAAAACAACAAACATTTTTTTATTGATTGCGTAATCAATAACTGCTTTCAATTGAATAAATCGTGCATGTGAAAAGTTAATATTTCCACGGGCATCAGCAAGGGTATTTCCACTAAATCCGTCCATCCATGTTACGGGAATTCGGATATGTTTCATTCCAGCATTAGCATACAAGTCAATGATTGGGTAAATTGATGTTGGATTGGTGCTTTGTAACGCATAATCAAAAGTATTTCCCAAGTTAAAACCTGTTCCCATAGAGTCAATAACAGCAGCAGCCGATACAAAAGCGGTACTTATGGGAGGAGTAATAACTACTGGAGGAATTGGGTCAGCATCTTTTGAACATGAGAAAAGAAACACAAGGAATGCAATTGTCAGGTGCATGAACCACGCTTTTTTAAATGAGTTAGAAAAATTAATGTTCATTTTAAGCATTACGATTGAAAATTAAAATTGTTTGTCTGTTTATGATTTCGGTCGTTTACGCTTACCGCTAACGAGCAAATAAATCTATTGATTATGAGCGGTTGAGGGGATTGTACGCTCTTGACTAACGATAAAACAACTCTTGGTCAATATATTCCCACACATCAGGCGGTAGCATAAAGCTGAGGTCTTTTCCTTCTTTAATAGCCTGACGAATATCGGTGGAAGCGATTTCCACTATCGGAGCTTGGGTGAGGTGTACTTTGGGATGTTGGGCTAAATCGCCCCCATCGGCGCCAATGCGCGGGTAAACATAAAGTTCGTGGTTTTCTAAAATGGCCTCGTAATTTTTCCACTTCTTAAAGCTCTGTAAATTATCGCCACCCATAATTAGGTTAAAACTACAGTCGGGGTGTTGCTCGCTTAGGTAAGCTAGCGTGGTAGCCGTATAAGAAGGCTGCGGTAAAGAAAACTCGACATCACTTACGCGTAGTTTATAGTGTTTGCCAATGGCCAAATTAACCATGTGCAAGCGTTGATAGTCGTCTAATAAACTACTCTTTTTTTTATGGGGGTTGTGTGGGGTAACCACAAACCAAACTTCATCCAAGTCGGTACTTTCTAGCATATACTGGGCAATAATGCAATGCCCAACATGAATGGGGTTAAAGGTTCCGAAGTAAAGGCCAACTTTTTTCATTTCCCCAAAAAGACTTTTAAAAGAGACTCGGATTCTTTCTTCGCTAAATCTAAATCTCTATTTATTAAAATATGGTCGAAACGATCGGAACGACCAATTTCTTTGCGGGCCTTGGCTAGGCGCTGGCGGATTTTATCTTCGCTGTCGGTATTACGACCACGTAATCTGCGCGCTAATTCATCCTCGCTCGGAGGCATTACAAAAATCGCTAAAGCTTTATCGCCGTACAGGCTTTTCAGGTTTAAACCACCCACTACGTCAATATCAAAAATCACCGCTTTGCCTTCTTGCCAAATACGCTCTACTTCGCTGCGTAGCGTGCCGTACTTGGTGCCAGCATAAACCTCTTCCCACTCTATAAAATCGCCTTTTAAAACTCTTTTGCTAAAGTCCTCATCACTTAAAAAGTAATAGTCTTTGCCATTTACTTCTTCCCCGCGTGGGGCCCGGCTCGTGGCCGAGATGCTAAAGGCTAAATCCAGTCCTTCTTGCGCTAGTAAATGTCTTACCAAGGTGGTTTTTCCCGCTCCTGAAGGAGCCGAAAAGATGATTAATTTTCCACTTTTATTTGCCATCTAGCCCAAGAGATTAAAGGATATTTAAAACCTGTTCCTTAATTTTTTCAAGCTCGTCTTTCATGCCTACTACAATTTTTTGCATGCCCGCATGATTGGCTTTACTTCCTAAGGTGTTTATTTCTCGGCCAATTTCCTGACTAACAAAACCAAGCTTTTTGCCCGCTTCATCGCCAGCAAGCATTAATTCTTCGAAGTAATCGAGGTGAGCTCTCAGGCGCACTTTTTCTTCGGTAACATCTAGCTTCTCCAGATAATAGATCAGCTCCTGCTCAAAACGATCTTGGTCCACTTCTACCTTGAGTTGCTCCAAACCGCGCATTAATTTATCTTTAATACGCTGGGTACGCTCTTCTTCCATGGGAATAATAGCTTCCAAACCATCGCTAATATTTTTCAAACGCATGTCGATATCTTCTTTCAAGCGCGCTCCTTCGTCGGAGCGGAAATTTCCAATCAACTCTAAGCATTCGATTAAACCGCCTTCTAAAATTTCCCACTCTTGCTCGCTCAGCTCACTCTCGGCACTTTGTAAAACATCGGGCATGCGCATTACGGCGCCAATTAAATCGCCCGTACTATTCGTGCTATCAGCCAGTTTCTTCAATTGCATGAGATAACCTTGAGCCAAGGTTTCGTTTATTTGAGGGGCACTTTCAATGCCGGTAACTTCGCTGTAAATGCTACAATCTATTTTACCGCGCGATAAGGTTTTTGCCAAATGCTGGCGAATTACGCCTTCCTTACTGCGGTAGAGCGAGGGTAGACGTAAATTGATATCAGCCGACTTGCTATTAAGCGACTTGATTTCAATGGTAATTTTTTTACCGGGTAATTGCAATACTTTTTTGCCAAAACCCGTCATAGACTGCAATGCTTTCATAAATACAAAGGTAAGCAGGCATTTTAGTTTCGCCGCCCGTAAAAGGAGACTAAATATACCCCGCTAAAAATTAAGATGGCTGAGCTAATCATACTGAAGCGCAGTTCATCGGTTCCTAAAATAGTGGCCGAGATGGCCGCAATAAGTGGTTGTAAATAAATATAAAAACTAACCGTGGTAGAACTGACGGTTTTTAAGGCGTAAATGTTTAGTAAATAGGCCATAAAGGTGGTGCCTACCACCACAAAAGCTACTTCCCAATAAATTAAGCTAGGCATCTCTGCCCAAGCGATTTCGCTAAACTGACTAGCACCAAAGGGAATTACAATTAGTAAACCCGCCATAAATACGAGGCGGATTACCGTTACCGCTTTGTATTTGGCCATTAAGGGTTTCACTACAATTAAATAGGAAGCGTAGGAAAAGGCATTAAGCATTACAAAAGTATTGCCCAGCGACTCGCCACTATTGAAGATGCTAGCATCGCTACCCGAATAAATAATACTGAGAGCACCGCTGAGGCCCAAAATAATGCCGATAATTTTCGCGGCATTAAGGGGGACTTTTAAAATGATGGCCGAAAGGCTTAGTACCATAATCGGATTGGTGGTCATTATTACGGCGGCACTAATTGGCGTGGTGAGATTTAGACCTTCGAAAAAGAGTAATTGGTTAGCTGCAACGCCAAAAAAACCCGCTAAGGCAATGCGCACATAATCGGCTTTAGCCACTTTCTCTCTGGGGAAAAGGAAGTACAAAATATTAAAGAGGATCACGGCGCCTGTTACCCGAACTAAAATAAAACCGCGAGGGAGAATGTAATTAGGCATTACATCTTTCGCAATGGAATAGTTAAGTCCGTAAATTAGCGCTACTGCAAACAGAGCCGCATGAGCCCAAATTTTTTGATTCTTTTCCAGGATAGAATTTTCGGCAAAGGTAAAGGCAAATAAGAGAGGATTTACCCCTCTAAATTTTAATGTTTTGGAGCCAAGAAATAATTATGAAGGTATTAATAATAGGCGCTAGTGGCAGAACGGGTAAACTGGTGGTGGAAGAAGCGCTAGCCCAAGGTTGGGAGGTAAAGGCTTTAGTACGTGAAGTGAAGGTCTTTGATATTAATCACCCCAATCTTGTAAAGGTGGAGGGCACGCCTTTCGCTTACGCAGATGTGAAAAAAGCCTGCGAATTTTGTGATGTGGTAATTTCGGCATTAAACATATCTCGCGCCAGCGAAAACCCGTGGTCTAAGCTGGTTTCCCCAGAAAATCTACTATCGAAGAGCATGCAAAATGTAGTGGATGTGTCCAAGCATTTTCCCTTGAAAAAGCTCATTACCGTTTCCGCTTGGGGCGTAGGCGATTCACGGGCCGAAATCCCTTGGTGGTTTAAGTTGATGATAAGGATTAGTAAGATTAGCCCCGTGTATCAGGATCACGATCGGCAAGAGCGTATTGTACAAAATGCGGATCTAAATTTCACCATTGTGCGCCCCGTGGGATTAAATGATAAAGAGGCTCGTCCTGTAAAGGTTAGTCAAAATGCTAGCCCTAAACCAGGACTCTTTATTTCTCGTAAAAGCTTAGCTAAATATTTGGTGCAATGTGCGCGCGAGGATTTACACGTGAAAGAAATTATAACCTTGAGTGAATAAAGGTTTACTCCTCCAAATGCCACTTTCCAAAAGAACTGGGAATATGAAAGTCGGGCTCCGTTGCTTCTGGTTTTAACCAAGAAGACCAGCGAATATCAGCTTCTTCTCCTTTAAGGGAAAGGACGTGGCCTCGATAAATACCTGCTTTTAAAGTGTTGTTCTTAAGTAACTTAAGATCCGCCAATGTTTTTAGACTGATCGAACCACTCAATACATACGCATCTGCCTGCGAGCGACAAGCAAGATTTAAACTTTCCGGCCATTGCCAGTTGCGGTGAAACTCTCTGTAATGTTTCGCTTGATAATCTAAAACGCGTAATGCGGGGTCCATTTCCAAGCAATAATAGTTTTGCAAAGCTGCATCTTCACTAAAAAAGAGCTCCACCCGCTCAGAAAAACGCACCTCTAATTTATCGTTTACCTTTCGGTAGATGAGCACCTTATCAGCGAAAGCGGTAAACTGAAAATGTAGGTCTTCGCCCGTATGGTAGGCTTTAAAATGGGTTTTTGCTAAGGTTGTATCCTCGTCCCAGGGGTAGTGTAGTTCGCATAGTACGGGCAGTTTAGCCCAGTCTAGCCCATTGCTGCGGCGGGGAATCAGTAAAGTATTCATCGGGGGCGATACATTTTCACCAAGGGAGGAATAAGACTCTCCAGTCCTTCGGTTTTAATAACAAACATGGTTTCTAAAAGCACACCAATGCGACCTTTGGGGAAACCCTTTCCAGAAAACCATTCGAGATAATAAGCGGGTAGCTCATATATGCGGCGACCGGCGTATTTCCCAAAGGGCATTTCAGTTTGGATAATTTCTTTTAAAACTTTAGGATCGGGTCCATAATTCATAAGTCAATTATTTCGTATTGATCGTATAAAGGAAGCTTTTCGGCTTGTAGTTCACCCGCTTCATTAAAGTACTGTTGGTATTGGTAATTGGTATCGGGTTGGTAAATATTGGTAGTCTGTTTTATTGGTCTCCCTTTACGATCGAAAAATCGATAGGTGTACTTACTGTAGAGGTAATTGGGGTTTTTTGCTGCACGGACATTTATGCGCGTCCAAATTAATTTGTGTTTTTTCCCATAGGCGCTGTCTACTTCAATGCCATTGGGGCAATCGCAGTCACTAAAAAAGTGGGCTGAATCGGGCAGGCGTAAATATTTCTGTCGCAAGCAATCGCCAAAGCTTCCGCTAATACTATCTATTGCTATGCTGTAGTTGTCTATATTGCCATCTTGCACCGCTTGGGGCACTCGGTAATGACTAATTTGATAATCCCATGAGCAGGCTAGCATTAAAAGAAGTAGGGGCCAAGTAAAGAGATGCTTGAAGATTGCTGCCTGCTTTTTCATGGGTCAATTATAAAATAATTCTTGCGAATATAATATAGTACAGAGTATTAAGTATTGAGTACTGAGATTGGCTGCGCGATAGAGTCAGAAGGTAGTCTATATTATGGAGCCTGAAGACCAGTATTACAATTCGAAGGGAGAATTTCTAAGTATTGAAAAGCCTACTAGGTACTAAATACTAACTACTTAATACTACCCCCAAAGTACAGAGTATTAAGTATTGAGTACTGAGATTGGCTGAGTGGTAGATTGGGAAGGTGGGTTATTTAATGAGAATAAGAGTTAGAGGGATAATTCGGAGAGGGAGATTTTTGAGAATTGAAACAGCCCTACTAGATACTAACTACTTAATACTATCCGAAAAGTACAGAGTATTAAGTATTGAGTACTGAGATTGGCTGCGCGATTGGGTCGGAAGATAGGCTACATTAAGGAGCGGGAAGACTAGTGGGGTAATTCGAAGGGAGAATTTCTAAGTATTGAAAAAGCCCTACTAAGTACTGACTACTAAATACTTAATACTATCCAGTACAGAGTATTAAGTATTGAGTACTGAGATTGGCTGAGTGGTAGAGTTGGAAGGTAGGCTATATTTTATAGTGTGAAGACTAGAGTTACAATTCGGAGGAAGAATTTCTAAGTATTGAAAAAGCCCTACTAGGTACTAACTACTAACTACTTAATACTATCTCAAAAGTACAGCGTATTAAGTATTGAGTACTGAGATTGGCTGCGCGATTGGGTCGGAAGATAGGCTACATTAAGGAGCGGGAAGACTAGTGGGGTAATTCGAAGGGAGAATTTCTAAGTATTGAAAAAGCCCTACTAAGTACTGACTACTAAATACTTAATACTATCCAGTACAGAGTATTAAGTATTGAGTACTGAGATTGGCTGAGTGGTAGAGTTGGAAGGTAGGCTATATTTTATAGTGTGAAGACTAGAGTTACAATTCGGAGGAAGAATTTCTAAGTATTGAAA
>PZPB01000041.1:8438-22907 GCA_003045865.1 Bacteroidota bacterium
TTATAGTGTGAAGACTAGAGTTACAATTCGGAGGAAGAATTTCTAAGTATTGAAAGTCCTACTAGGTACTAACTACTAGGTACTAACTACTAGGTACTAACTACTAGGTACTAACTACTAACTACTTAATACTAAACACTACCCCTAATACGCTCTTTCCCGTTTGCCCTCATAATAATTTAAAAAGGCTCGGTTTACCACGCGCTGTCCGCCTGGAGTGGGGAAGTTACCCGTAAAATACCAGTCACCGGTGTGCTCTGGGGCAGATGCGTGTAAATCGGATATGCCTTGGTAAATGATTTTCACTTCTGCTTTAACATTCTCAGGAGTAAGCATTTCGGCGATTTTATCAGAAATTTCTTGGGGTGTAAAAGGCTCGTAAATTTCTTTCACGTAGTTGCGCACTTCAGAGTCGGGAAGATTTTTCTGCTTTAAGCATTCCGCGTATACCTTATCGATCCTGCCTTCTAATCCGCGCTCTTTTAACAAGGCAATGGCCGCTCTAAAGGCTGCAAAATCGTCGAGTAAAGACATGTTAATACCGTAGCAATCGGGGTAACGAATTTGTGGAGCACTACTAACAATAATGATTTTCTTCGGCCCAAGGCGATCCAAAATGCTAAGGATACTTTGTTTTAAAGTAGTGCCTCTCACAATACTATCGTCAATAACCACAAGGTTGTCGTCGGGTTTTACCGTTTCATAAGTTACATCGTAAACATGACTTACTAATTCGTCGCGACTGCTATCTTGGGTAATAAAGGTGCGCATTTTCACATCCTTCCACAGCGATTTTTCTACGCGGGGACGAATGCTTAATAGTTGATCTAACTTTTCTGCGTCGAGCTCACCTTCAAATTTTAATATTTTCTCGCGTTTCACCTCGTTGAGGTATTCTTCCATACCCTTCACCATACCATAGAAACTAATTTCGGCAGTATTCGGGATGAAAGAGAAAACGGTATGCTTTAAATCGAGGTCAACCTCTTTTAAAATATTGGGGCATAAACGGCGTCCTAGCTCAATTCTTTCGCGGTAAATGTCGGCGTCATTTCCTCTACTAAAGTAGATGCGCTCGAAAGAACAGGAAGTTTTAATACCGGGCTTGCGTACTTCCTTCATAGAAGTCTCGCCGCTTTTTTTAATAATCAGGGCGTGGCCCGGGGTAATTTCCTTTATCTCGGCAAAGGGTACATTAAAGGCCGTTTGAATTACGGGGCGTTCACTGGCTACTACACACACTTCATCATCATCGTAAAAGAAAGCAGGACGAATACCATTAGGGTCGCGTAATACGAAAGCATCACCGTGGCCAAATAATCCAGCCATGGCATAACCCCCATCCCAGTACTTTGCGCTTCGCTTCAGAATTTTTTGGATATTAATTTCGCGAGCAATTTTAGGACTGATATCCTTTTTGCTTAAACCTTCTTTCTTGTACTTACGGTAAAGTTTTTCGTTTTCTTCATCAAGGAAGTGGCCGATTTTCTCAAGAATGGTTACTGTATCGGCTTTTTCTTTGGGATGCTGACCAAGGTCTACCAGCTGGTTAAAAAGCTGATCAACATTAGTCATATTGAAGTTTCCCGCTAGAATAAGATTACGGGTTAACCAGTTATTTTGTCTTAGGAAAGGATGAACCGCCTCAATGGATTGGCCACCATAAGTACCATAACGTAAGTGACCTAGGTATAATTCTCCTAAAAAGGGAACATTTTCTTTGAGCCAGTCTGGATCGTGAATTTTACTGTCATCACCATTTAAACCCGTTTGGATTCGCTGGTTAATACGCTCGAACAAATCTTGGATGGGCGTTTTATCAATCGAGCGGTAACGACTGATATAGCGTTTCCCCGGTTCAACGTCAAGTTTAATATTGGCTAGTCCAGCACCATCTTGTCCACGATTGTGCTGCTTTTCCATAAGGACATACATCTTGTTGATCCCGTAAAGCGCTGAACCATATTTTTCATAATAATAGCTCAGTGGTTTCTTTAAACGAACGAGGGCGATGCCGCATTCGTGTGTAAGTTTGTCGCTCATGATTTATCTCCCGTAAATGTCGGGCAAAGTTAGCCCTTTTCAGAGACCTTAATGTCGCTCTTATCACCTTCATTTATATCGAATCTACTTTTGTCGATATCAAGCCATTCGAGTGCCGCGTGAGCAAATATGTCTTCAATAACATTTTTTTCGAGATTCATATCTTCAATAAAAGCGCCTATTTCCAAATCACCTAAGGGGAAAGGGTAATCAGAACCTAGCATTACGCGTTTACTACCTTGCATGGAAAGTATATACTCTAATAATTTGGGATCGTGGGTAATGCTATCTACCCAAAATTCACCTACATATTGGCGTGGATTTACATTATTATGAATGGCTACTAAATCGGGACGGCAATTATAACCGTGTTCGATACGTCCTAAGGTGGGTAAAAAAGATCCCCCAGCATGGGAAAAGCAAACTCTTAATTGCGGTAACTTTTCGAGTACGCCGCCAAAAATCATGGAGCAGGCCGCGCGGCTGGTTTCGGCGGGCATTCCTACTAACCAGGGAAGCCAGTATTTGCGCATATCAGCCATACCCATCATGTTCCAAGGGTGAACCATAATGGCCATGCCTAGCTCTTGGGCGGCTTCAAAAATGGGAAAGAACTCGGGCTCGCTTAAGTTTTTATCGTTAATGTTCGAACCAATTTGTACGCCTAGCAAGCCAATTTCCTTGCAGCGTTGCAATTCGGCAATGGCCTCATCGGCATCTTGCATAGGTAAAGTTCCTAGTCCAAGATAGTTTTGGGGGTAGTCATTACAGAGCTGCGCAATGTCGTCATTGAGATACTCTGCTAGGGCTTTGGTGTCCTTGGCATTGGCCCAATAGGAAAACATTACGGGGATGGTGCACACCACTTGCACCTGGGTATTGAACTTTTGGTAGTCCTTAATTCTAAGTTCTGGGTCCCAGCAATTGGGTTGAATCCGACGGAAAAACTTGTCGCCCTGCATCATATTGGCAGATCCGTCTTGGTTTTTCATTAGGTAGATAAAGTCTCCGTAGCCGAATTTCTCCGCAAAATTGGGGAGGCGTTCGGGTAGGATATGGGTGTGCATATCAATTTTCAACATGCCACAAAAATAAAATTTTCGTCGGCAGAAAGGGGAAATTGCGGGCAAGAAATATTTCGTAGAGAATTAATAGGGCATTGTTTATAACTTACCAATGATTTAATTACATTTGCAGCCCTTTTTTAAGGGTGTATAAAATAGTCAATTCCAAAGATTTAGATACTTGATACCTAAAGCAAAAATATTTTCAACCCGTACTTCGCAGGATATAGCGGCTAAAATCGCGGCTTCCTACGGTCTTTCCCTTGGTAAGGTGGAGATTCTAGAATTCAGCGATGGTGAATTCCAACCTTCTTTTGAAGAGACGGTTAGAGGGGGTCGAGTATTTTTAGTAGGCTCCACTATGCAGCCTACACAAAATTTGATGGAGCTGCTTTTAATGATTGACGCGGCAAAACGCGCATCAGCAAAGCACATCACAGTGGTTATGCCTTATTTCGGTTGGGCACGCCAAGATCGTAAGGATAAGCCAAGGGTGCCGATAGGGGCAAAAATGGTGGCGAACTTACTTACTGCGGCTGGTGCAACGCGTATTATGACCATGGACTTACACGCGGATCAAATTCAGGGTTTCTTTGAGGTTCCGGTAGATCACGTATTCGCGTCTTCCATTTTTGTACCGCATATCAAGGCTCAAAATTTAGAAAATCTTACCATCGCTTCTCCCGATATGGGGGGCTCCAAACGCGCTAATAATTACGCGAAGTGGTTAACTAGCGAAATGGTAATTTGTTATAAGCAGCGCAAGAAAGCCAATGTTATCGAAAGAATGACAGTTATTGGTGATGTAGAAGGTCGCAATGTGGTACTTATCGATGATATGGTAGACACGGCGGGAACCTTAACGAAGGCGGCTGACATGCTAATGGAGAAAGGAGCCTTATCTGTACAAGCTTATTGTACACATGGAGTGCTTTCTGGAAAAGCCATTGAAAGAATAGAAAACTCACAACTAACGCGTTTAGTTATTACCGATACCATTCCTCAAAAGAGCGGATGCAGTAAGATAGAAGTTTTACCGATTGCTGATCTTTTTGCAAACATTATGCAGAAGGTTCACAATCACGAATCGATTAGTTCACATTTTTTAGAAAATTAAATTCCCAGATACAATGAGATCAGTAGCCATTGAGGGTAAAACCAGAGAGGAGCTAGGCTCTAAAAACGCTAAGCAGTTACGCCGTGAAGGTATGGTACCTTGCGTAATTTATGGTGGTGGCGAAAACATCCACTTTTACACCGATAAGCGCAGCTTTAAAGAACTTCTTTACACTCCTGAAGCACTATTAGCAGTAGTTAACATCGACGGTAAAGAAGTGAAATGTGTGGTACGCGACAGCCAGTATCATCCAGTAACAGAGGCCATCGAACATGTGGATTTCTTCCAATTAACCGACGGTCAGCCAGTGGATGTTAGTGCCCCTATTAATTTAGTAGGAAACGCACGTGGTGTTCGTAATGGTGGTAAGTTGAAGTTTAACCTTCGTCGTTTAACCATCCGTGCTACCGAAGAAAACCTTCCAGGTATGGTCGACTTAAATGTTGAGAACCTGAAAATTGGTCAGTCTTTAAGAGTTAGTGATATTCCTACGGTAGGATTTGAGATCTTAGGTGATCCAAGCCGTTCAGTAGTAGCTATCAAAACTTCTCGTAACGTGGTTGCGGGAGATGATGAAGATGAAGAAGAAGGTGCTGAAGGCGCAGAAGCGGCAGCAGAAACAGCTGAAGCATAAGTAGCTTTATCGTGACTAAGTATCTCATTGCCGGATTAGGAAATATTGGCGCTGAGTACGAGGCCACTCGTCATAATATAGGATTTGAGGTGCTAGACGCTCTGTTAAGAGGGTCTAGCATTTCTTTTTCCAGTGACCGCTATGCCTCTGTGGCAAAGTTAAAGGTGAAGAACAAGGAGCTTATTCTTATTAAGCCAACTACCTTCATGAACTTAAGCGGCAAAGCAGTAAATTATTGGTTGCAGCAGGAAAAAATTCCGCTGCAAAATCTTTTGGTGGTAGTAGATGAACTAGCACTAGACCTTGGTATGTTACGCCTTAAAATGAAGGGTAGCGATGGTGGCCACAATGGTCTTAAAAATATCAATCAGGTATTGGGTAGGCAAGATTATGCTCGCCTGCGTTTCGGTATTGGGAATGATTTCGCTAGAGGTCAGCAAATTGACTTTGTTTTAGGGGAATGGACATCTTCCGAAAGGAAAATTATTGATCCCAAAATTGAAAAAGCCGCAGAGGCCATCAAGTCTTTTGCCCTCGCTGGCCCGCAGATTACCATGAACCAGTTTAACGGCTAGGTTTTCTCTAATGGATTACAACCGAATTATGTTCGGCGGGAATTCAGTTTTATCATAGCCACGCGCTTTATTGCGTGGGGTTGGTGAGGCGGGAATCCAATTTCAATGCGGTTTTATCATAGCCACTCAATTCACCGCGTCTTAGAAGGATTTGGGAAACCTCCCCCGTTTTGCAGCCACCAAAAAAACTTTGGAGCATTGATATATATCACAAGGCTAATGCGGCGAAGGCCCTAGCTTTGCACAAAGAGTAATGTCATGGAATTTTTTAAAATCGTAGAGGTCAGTAGCAGCGAAGAAAAACTACGAAAGAAGCTGCAATTAAAATACCTTGAGCATTTTAGTAATGAGTTCTTTAGTCTGGAAGAAGCCCAATAAAGCTCGATCGCTATTGGTGGTATTTGGGGCGAATTTACTTTAAGTAGAAGCCTTATTAAGGGCGGCCTGCGCTTTGCCTTAGATGAATGTCCCAATGCCCTTTGTTGGACAGTTACTGCGGGTTATCCACCTGCGCGTGATGCCGTGGTGATTCACTTAACCATAAATCTCCAGCAAAAACAAGAGGAATTCCTCGAGGAAATTGAAGAGTTTTTAAGCGACCATCAGGCATGTTTGGGGAAGTGCTTAATAGCTTAGTACATGTCAGATTTGAGAGGTGAGAAGATTGCGTTAGGGTGGGAAGCTGCGGTTTTTAATGAGGATGTGTAAGAGGGATTCTTGCAGTGTCGACTAATGCGCCCTTCGGGCACCCCTTCTGTCCGGAATGGGAACTAGGTCGCGTGGTTGGGGTATGCTTTGTCTTTCTAAGAGAAGATTGGTTAAAAAATTATAGCAGTCTATTCTTTGATTGTCAACCCACGGCTCTATTGCTAAGGAGCACCCCTTCGGTGTTCTTGGTTTTCTTCTGATCCTTTTTTCTATTATCGTGTCATCCCTTCGGGATTTTAGCAGGTTCATCAGTTACTCATATCTCACTACTATTATCACAGCGGTCTCAATCGAGATGTCGCACCTATGGCGCTTGGGTTTTCGTTCTTGTTTATTTCTATCGAGATGTCGGCCCGATGGGCCTTTACAGATAAAGAGTAATGGCGAGTTTAGTTTTGAGGATAATTAAGTTACTTATATATCTCTACTATTATCACAGCGGTCTCAATCGAGATGTCGCACCTATGGCGCTTGGGTTTTCGTTCTTGTTTATTTCTATCGAGATGTCGGCCCGATGGGCCTTTACAGATAAAGAGTAATGGCGAGTTTAGTTCTGAGGATAATTAAGTTACTCTGGAATCTCACTACTCACTACTAATATCTCTATACTCTAAAACCCCCTCAACTTATCTAAAATTATCTCCAGTGCTTCTATCCGTGCTTCGGTTTTATGGTCGGCTTGAATAATATGCCAAGGAGCTACTGCGGTATTGGTTTTTCGAAACATCTCTTCCTTGTACTCGGTGTATTTATCCCATAATTCTTGGGCCTGCTCATCTACCTTAGTGATTTTCCAGCGCTTGAGTGGACTGCTTTTAATGTCTTTGAAACGAGCGGCTTGTTCTTCCCTACTAATGGAGAAGTAGAGTTTAATAAGGGTGGTGTCTGATTCCGAAATCATGCGTTCGAAATCGTTTACCTGATTCATGAATATCTCATATTGCTTGGGGCTGCAAAAGCCGTTTACAGGTTCTACTACCGCGCGGTTATACCAACTACGATCGAAGAAAACGATTGCACCCGGCATGGGTAATTTGTTCACATAACGCTGAAAATACCATTGTCCCTCTTCTTCTTCAGTGGGTTTAGGAAGGGCCACAATGCGGTAATGCCTGGGATTGATATGGGCGGAGATTCTGCGAATGGCGCCACCCTTACCTGCTGCATCGCGTCCTTCAAAAAGGACTACTACCTTCTTATTATTTTCGATAAGCGAATTTTGAACTTTGATAAGTTCTGCTTGTAACTCGCGCAGCCGCACTTCATACCTTGCCAGTCTTAGCGCGCGATAAACGTCTACCTTTTTGTCGGCAAAAAGTTGCTTTAAGCCTAAGGGTGAATTGAGTAGTGCGAGATCTTCGGCGGAAAGCTCGAGGAGGGTGTTTTTAGCGTTCATCTTAAATGTCTATTTGTTCGATGTGGCGGTAGTAGCGCAGCACAACGTTAGGATCGGGAAGTAAAGTGGTTTGGTTGTTTTTGCGATTACTGTAATCGAACTGCGATAAAACATAGCGAATGCTCTCTAAGCGAGCCTCGCGTTTGTTGTTGGTTTTAATAATTATCCAAGGACTAAAAGTGGTGTGGCTTTTAGAAAACATTCTCTCTTTATAATGGGTGTAAGAGTCCCAAAGCTTTTGCCCCATCATATCTACCGGCGAGAATTTCCACTCTTTAAGAGGATTACTCATGCGCGATTTAAAGCGTTTTGCCTGTTCATCTTTGGAGATGGAAAACCAAAATTTAATAACAATTACGCCGTCTTCATATAGCATATGCTCGAAGGCGGGAACTTGCACCATAAAGCGTTTGTATTCTGCTTTGGAGCAGAAGCCCATAACAGGTTCTACCACGGCACGATTATACCAGCTGCGGTCGAAAAAAACGATTTCACCGGGATTGGGCATTTCTTTAATATAACGACGGAAATACCATTGCCCCTTTTCTACTTCAGTGGGTTTAGATAAAGCCACCACTCGCATAGAGCGCGGATTTAGGTGTTCGGCAAAGCGCTTTATGGATCCGCCTTTTCCCGCGGCATCGCGACCTTCAAATAGTACCGCCACTCGTAATTTATGTTTAGCCACCCAGCGTTGAAGGTTTACTAATTCGGTTTGCAAGAGTTTAAGTTCCTCTTCATAGCGCTGATTGCGCAAGACCTTCTGGATGTTCATGCCCTTTTCATTGGCTAGATCCATAAGCTGCTTTCGCTGATGAACTTTACTCAGTTCTTCGAGACTATACATGTAAATGGTTTTGGTAATTTTTGAAGCTCCAAATTAAGGATTAATCGCATGAGAAAGAATCTAAATAACTCACGTTATTTACCTTTGACCATTGTTATAAAACACGCATCTATGAAAATATACAAGCTTACGGCCCTTTTGCTAGTTTTTAGCGCTTGCTCCATGGTGGATAAAAAAGCGGAAGTAGCGAAGCCTAAAAAGGTCAAAAGCTTTGAAAGCATTACGGTGGGCGCGCGTGGTGGCTTAGTCGGTCAATCTGCTTTATACCGACTGCTGGATGATGGAATGTATTTAGCCGTAAACGCGAAAGGAAATTGGGATACGATAGGCCCGGTGAAGGTAGAAGAGTTAAAACAAGCGGAGCAAATGCTAAACTTGGTAAAGGGTTTAGAGGTAAAATCTTTAGGTGATGGCGACGGCACAAGCACAGAATACAAGGTGGAAGCCAATTTGAAACCCAGTGGCTACGTGTATTACCTTTGGCCGGAAGGACGAGAAAAGGTTCCGCAGGAGCTGTTAGATTTGTATTCCTATATCCGACAAATTAATCCACAAGTGGTACCGACCCCTGCAAAAGGGTGAGTGGTTTTTTAAAGCCTTGTCTCGGCCTAAGCGCGAGAAGTAGCCATTCTTATAGCACAAAAATCTATTAGGCCATGAAGCTAAAGCGCATCATTTTAGTGGTACTATTAGTTCTGTCTCTAACCTTAGTGGCTATTTTATTTGTGCCGAAACATTACGATGTTCTGCCTTTTAGCCCTCGGGCAGGCACACAATATTGGTCTTTAAGCACGGGCTCGCAGATTGGTTATTTTAAAATGGAAGCAGAAGGAGAAGCGAAGGAAAGTCCTATCATTTATTTACACGGCGGACCAGGCGGCATGATTAGCGATGCGATTATCGAGTCTTTACGGCCGCTTAGTGAACAAGGGCACGACATCTACTTTTACGATCAAATAGGCAGCGGGCATTCGTCGCGCTTAGCCGATATCAGTGAATATTCGGTGCAAAGGCATCAGGAAGATTTACAGGAAATTATAACGATTATTAATGCTCCCCAGGTTATTTTGTACGGCCATTCTTGGGGAAGTTGCTTGGCGATAAATTATTTGCAAAAGCAGGAAGACCGAGTTGAGAAAATTATCATCACCGGGCCGGGACCAATTTTACCGATTAATAGAGCGGTATCCACGGAGCTTGCCCCAGATAGTTTAGCCCTTCGTATTCCTCAATTTTCGAATGCCGAGGCGAATGCTAAAGTGTATAATTGGCGCAGTCGTTGGATTGAAAAATGGGCCTATCACTTGAATGTTAAGTTAGGCAGCGATGCCGAGGTGGATGATTTCTTGGCCCTTCTCAATCAGGAATTATCTAAATCTACCGCTTGCTTTGGCAGAAAGAACGAGAAGAGCTACCCCGGTGGCAGTGGTTATTACAGTCATATAATGACGCTTAAAAGTTTTGCGGAGCAGGCCGATCAAAGGAGTCACTTAGCGAAATTAAATACCCCGATCTTAATTTTAAGGGGCGACTGTGACAATCAGAAATGGGGTTTTGCAAAGGAGTATTTAGACCTGTTTTCGCAGGCACAGTTGAGGATTATTAAAGATGCCGGTCATAATCCCTTAGAGAATCAAAGCGAATACTGTTTAGCTTTGATGGCAGAGTTTTTAGTTAATCCTTGAGCCTTTTCTTTTTCTTAATCACGTTCTATCGCATCTGCGAAAGCGCGAAAAGTAGCGGGGCTAATACTCCAGTTTGGTGCTTCAATATCGCCCCAGGCCTGCGGTACATCGGGACTGTTAAAGTAATTGATACCGACTAACTCGGGACTATTATTAATGGTTTCCGTGGCTTTCAGGAGCCAGTTTTTCTGATAATCTTCTGGGCCTTTTACCCCAAACTCAGCAATAAAAATAGGCTTGGGAGCAAAGCGCATACGCCAAGATTTACGATGGTAAATAGCCGCAAAAGCTTCCTGCTTGGTGGGATCCACAATGTTTTTATCGGGCAGCCCATAAATGGCAAAACTGATATAATCAACTACATCGTTGCCAGGATACCATTCTAAAGATCCACGGTCGCCAGCGGGACCCCAAACGCGTTTAATTTTCGGGCTTAAGCTGTCGCTGAAAAGCATAAAATAACGGTAGGCGTCGATGTATAAAAAGGGGTCTTTACTTTGCCAAGGATAGCGGAAAATAGGGATTTCCATTTCTTGGGAAAAGCGCAGATAAACGGTTCTTTGGCTTTGATTGATAAGCTGATAGAAAGCTTTCAAACGAAGATCGTATTTACCGCTAAGCAAGTTTTCTAAGCAATTATCGTCGCGTACATTGAGCGAGTCTTCGATGGTTTCGAGGGTGATGATAAGATCATGTCCCCTTTTTTGTGCGGCCCAAAATTCGGCTTCGAAATTCAAATTACCAAAGTCGCCCAGGCTAATAAAGAAGTGTTCTAGCCGGGCGGCACTGTCTTTTACTAGCTCTAAGTTAGGATCGTAAACACCAATACGAAAAGGCAATGTATCGCTTTGTTCTGCGGCTGCAGGACGATTAAAGTAAGTAGAAGAATAACCGTAAGCGGCGTATTTTTCATGGTGTTTCGCCAAAGCAGAATAGTCGATAGCCGCTACAGTTTCTGGGGCCGCATCTGCGGAAGCGAAAAGAAAAAGATTTTGGGAGAAAAAACGCAAACGGTGCAGGCGACGGTATAAATCGTAATTGATATCATCGTACTGCGGGTAAGCCTTAGGAATGTTTTCTGAAGGAGCTTGCAGACTAATGCTAATGGCATCTACCCATTGGTCGCCAGGGTAAAACTCTTCGCAGCCCGGATAACCCGCGGGCGCCCAAATCATTTGCGCTTGCGGTAAAAGCGAATCGGCCAGCTGGGCAATATGTTGAAAGGCGGTGATGTATTTGCTGGGATATTCTTGCCAAGGGTAAAAACGTCCGGGTACCTCCATTTCGGGATTGGGGCGGAGGTATATGGTGCCGGGATGTTTTTGTAGAGCAAGCAAGAGAGAGCTCAGTTTTGCATCATAAGTAGCGGCGGGTACCCAATCGAGGGGATTGGAGCGGTAGTTAGGCCAATATTTAGAACCCCAAGTTTCGAGGGTGATAATACTACTATTCGTGCTGCCTAAACTCTTAATATCCTCGCTATTAAACTGCCAATCATCGGTCTGATTGAGGCGTAAGCGATAATGCTCGACGGCGGGCAGATCCTGCTTTTGCCAGCTTTCTAGCGAAAGCCTTGCGAGGAGTTTTTCGGGGGCTGGCTTAAAGGAATTAAAGACGAGGAAATTTTTAGCATAAGCGGGATAATTGGGCTTAAACCAAAAGAAATAGACCGCCGCAGCGCAGCTTAGTCCTAAAAGCGAACTGATAACAAAAAGGCGGAAAAGATTTTTCATGCTCTGCAAAAATAGGACAGACAAAGGAGGTGGGGCTCTATTTAAGGCCGGCTTAAGGGAAGTAATTGACCTTGCGGATTGAGGATTAGCTGTTCACGATTTTTACGCCCGTAAGAGGCATCTTGAACCTCTATTTTCACTTCGTACATTACTTGAATAACCGGCTCTAACACCAGGGGATTAATTACAAAATCGAATTCTTTGTCGATAATGGGCTGATAATAAAGAGTAATGCTTTGTCCTGAGGTGGCAGCCGATTTAGAGCCATATTGCGAAACGGTCGCGTATTTTTGATACGACTTATAGCTTTCTGCAGGATATACCACGCGATAAGCATCGCTAGTAGAAAGGTTAAGCGTATCCAGTTTAAGGTGCATCAGCTTTTCTATTTTAGCTTGCTTTTCCCCTAATTTAGTAAGGGCGCGATCCATTAATTCGGTTTTTACTTTTTCTAAATCTTGGGCAAAATAATCGACCCGTACTAAATCGAATATTTCCGATTGGGCCAGAATTATGCTGATTTCATCCAGTTCTTCCGGACGATGGTATTCGATATGCAGGTTTTTCTTGAGCTCAAAACCGGCGGGAATTTCGCTGTAGGTATCCTTACTGAAAATCTTGGTTTCCTTCTCGTAGGCATAAAGGGCGATAAAGGAAATCATATCGCTATGAATTTTTAAAGCTTGCTGTGGACTCATGGCATTTAGCTTTTCCTGAGCGTTATTAAGCCTGTCTTTCATTAGTTTATGTACCTCATCGGGCGTGTTGGCCACTTGACTTACGCTAAAAACCGCCACAAAAGCATCGGCTTTAACATTGGCCAAACCTTTGGCGCTAATACTAATGTCGGCCCCTGTTCCATTATTGCCTACTGCAAGGTTGTTTTCTTCGTAACGCACCCGGCTTTGATAACTAGAATTCCCCCACACTTGAGCGAAAAGTTGGGGACTGAAGAAGCAGAGCAGGGCAAAACTTAGTAAATATTTCATAATAAAGAATAAGCTTAAAAGTAAGGAGAAATTTAAAGGCTAAAGGTCATTTTTTCGCGTGCGATACTAAATCCTGCTCCTTCCACCTGCCGACTGGCCTGCGATTGCCGGTCTATTAAAGGGTTGGTATGGTTAAGGTGGATAAAATATATTTTGCTTTTCTCCCCTTGCGGTAGATGCGAAAAATGAGCCATGCTCTCTGCTACAAAAGGGTGGGGAATACTGCTCATATCCCGTCCGGGTAACTCGGTCTCATCGAAAAAAGTGGCATCAATAAAGGCATAGTCCACCTCTTTAATTAGGCTAATGATATCCATTTCCCAGCGCTCCCATTTATCAATATCAGGAATGAAGAGGGCTGTTTTATTGGGACCAATAATCCGATAGCCAATGGTTTCGGAATATTCATCGCGATGCGGGACTTTAAAAACCTGAATGGAAACACTATCGCCCAAAGGCAGTTTAGCATGATTGGTAAGGGCATGCAGTTCTACATTTTTATTTTTGATAAGCGCTTCCCAAGGCGCATTTTGCAGCAGAAAGTCTTGCATGCGTGGCATCACATAGAGAGGAAGCAGGTTAGTATTAGCTGCTTCTTTACCAAGATACATCAGTCCCGTATAATGCCCAATGTGGGCGTGACTCACAAATACGCCCGCAAGTGCTGCGGCATATTTTTCTTGCATGTATTGATGCTGTGCGCTAATATCGGGGCTGGCTTCCAGCAAGAAATACTGTTGCGTCTTTTCATTATGAATGGCCAGGCTTACCACCTTTTCGGCTAAAGCAGGATTTTCAAAAACACGCTGGCAACATTCCTTTTCACAGTTTAGTTGGGGATAGCCCGCATCTTGTGCAATACCAAGAACTACGATTTCGGTCTGTTTTTCGCGCATCTGCCGCTGAGCACTACTGGAAATAGCAATTAAGTTAATACCAGTAAAAATCAGTGCGGCTACTTGGGTCGAATATCGCTTCATGGGTGCTCGATTTGAGCTTTGAAAGTAGTGAATAGTGCAGAGATATTAGCAGTGCCGTGAATTCGAAAATAAATTAGAGCCTCAGATTTTCAATGGTAAGAAAAGACTAGTCGGGATCGTGCAGCTGTAGCGGGCTACAGCAAATGAGCTAGATGCAGGATTTTCATTTTTATTGGAAAATTCGTTTAGGCCCCTTCTAAAAAGCGGCTTTCCGCGCCTCAGCCGCTAACAATAGCCCACTATTGCTTCACTGCTTCGGCTTGAAACCCACTATTTACACGAGGTCTGAGGCCTAATTTCACGTCGAACTCACGTTAGTGGGTATTTCATCAGCACGAGAAGGTGAGGATTTCTAATAGAAGAATCCCTAAACCTCGCGGTCTAAAGCTCTTGAAGGAGAGTGAGAATTTAGTGGTACTTCGCGAGGCAGTAAAGGATTGTGAATTGGAAAATTCAATTGTTTTTAAGACCGCTGTGATAATTAGTGAGGTATGTGTAGTGATGAAGATTGCTTAGCTACAGAGCCGTGGGTAAACAATCAAAGAATAGACTGCTATAATTTTTTAACCAATCTTCTCTTAGAAAGACAAAGCACACCCCAACCACGCGACTTAGTTCCCCTGCTGGCCAAAAGGGGTGCCCAAAGGGCGGGGTAGTCCTTATAGACATGGTTGATACTAAAAGTTAAAGATTATTAA
>PZPB01000042.1 GCA_003045865.1 Bacteroidota bacterium
GTTCAGGAATCGCATCTAGTAAGGGGTGCCCTACAAAATCGACATCCATATCATATTGCTTATAAAAGTCCTTTTCGAAAGGTAAAATGGTAAGCATCCGATCTACATCTCGCTTTAATTTAAAAACGCGATTTTTCTTCCAAGCCCATATTTGTGGGGAGATATAATAAATTACCCGGATGCCCTGTTTCTTGGCAAACTCTGCAATGCGCATATTAAAACCGGGGTAGTCGATTAGGATGAGTACATCTGGCTGGAAAGCCAAAATATCTTGTTTACAAAATTTAATATTACCTAAAATCGTGCGCAAATTGAGAATAACTTCTGCAAAGCCCATAAAAGCTAGCTCGCGGTAATGCTTCACCAAGGAAGCTCCTTGCGCGGCCATTAAATCGCCTCCCCAAGCTTTAAATTGCGGAGCGCCGTCGTGTTTTTTTAACGCTTTTAGCAAATTGGCTCCGTGCAAGTCGCCACTCGCCTCACCTGCAATTAAGTAGTATTTCAATTTTAAATGTTTGCACCAAAATTACGTGATGCCCGATTGCTTTTAGGACTGCTTTAGAAAACTTTACAACAAAAATTTGTAGATAACCATAAGTAATAACAAGAGTACAGTTGACTGCAAAATACCATTTCCCATGCGCTCTTTATTGAAGCGTAAAACCAGAAAAAAGCAGGCAGCATTAAGAAGCATCCCAAAGGTAAGCAGGCCAACATTCAGCTGTTTAACAACCTCATAATTAAATTTTTGCACACCTAAAAGCTCAGGCCTCACTAAAAAAATAAGATAGAGACTGAGAAAAGGTAGGAGCAAGCCTAAAACAAAGCCAATGATTTGTTCTTGGCGAGGACTAAGTTTATTCATAAAATATAAACGCTCGGTATCGATCGAAAATTTGATTAGAGTTCCCAGTTTTTCATGGTCCCGATTAAATGATGCGCGGTAAGATCACTCGTCATGGGTACCATAGAAATAAAGTTATTGGCTAAAGCCCATTCATCCGTATCGTCACCTTTATCATAATCAACAAACTTTCCTGTTAGCCAGAAATAATTGCGCGAACGTGGGTCTTCACGGCGATCAAATTCTTCCTCCCAATTGCCGTTCGCTTGGCGGCAAACCTTAATACCTTTATAAGCCTCACCTTTAAACTGAGGGATATTAACGTTTAAAACCGTTTTAGCGCTTAAGCCTTTTTCTAATACGCTTTCGCAGATGCGTTTGATGAAGGGCAAAGCCTCTTCGAAGTTAGCTTGCCAACTAAAGTCGCACAGCGAAAAACCAATGGAAGGAATCCCCTCCAAACAACCTTCCATGGCAGCTGACATAGTGCCGGAATACAATACGTTTACCGAAGAGTTACTACCGTGATTAATACCGCTAACTACTAAATCTGGCTTTCGATCTAATATTTCATTCACTGCCAACTTGACGCAGTCAACTGGAGTACCCGAGCAACTATACTCTTTTTGTGGCCCGTCATCGATTTTTATCGGATCACAACGTAAAATGCCATTAATAGTAATCGCATGGCCCATAGCCGACTGAGGACTATCGGGCGCAACTACCACAACATCACCTAGTTGATTCACAACGCTTATTAAGTTTCGAATTCCCGGAGCGGTAATTCCATCATCATTACAAACTAGTATAAGTGGTCTATTTGCCATAAAGAAATTTTAAAGGGCTAAAACTATTATTTTATACTTAGGTAGAGGCATGTAATTTGGTATTATTGCTGAAGTTTAAAATCTATAACAAATGACAATTTTCATTATCTTAATTGGATTCATGATCTTGGGCTTTATTGCACAAGGAAGACTAAAAAGCAAGTTTCGTAAATACGAGAAAATCGGGCTACAAAATGGACTAAGTGGTAGAGAGATAGCCGAAAAAATGCTAGCTGACAATGGCATTTATGATGTACAAGTTATTTCTACACCAGGCAGACTTACCGATCATTACAACCCTAAAGACAAAACGGTAAACCTAAGCGAATCCGTGTACGAAAGCCGTTCAGTGGCCGCTGCTGCAGTTGCTGCTCATGAAGTTGGACACGCCGTTCAGCATGCAACAGCCTATCGCTGGTTGGAGTTTCGTTCTGCTATGGTTCCCGTTGTAAGCTTTAGCAGCAAGGCCATCAATATTATCTTTATGGTAATGATTTTCGGCAGCTTCCTACTGCAACTATTCCCTGATAATATGGTTTTCTTGGTGGTTATCTTTCTACAAGCAGCCATTACAATTTTCTCTTTAGTTACTCTTCCGGTAGAATACGATGCGAGTAATCGCGCTTTGGCTTGGCTAAAGACTACCAATACTGCTAACCCTTCAGAACATGCTATTGCCAAAGATGCACTGGGTGCCGCAGCCAATACTTATTTAATTGCAGCTCTCGCTTCCTTAACCACTTTAGCATACTATATCCTATCCTTTTTGGGTAACGATTAGTACAATTTGACAAGGTTTTAGAATCGGCTTCCGTGGATGCCGATTTTTTTTATTCTAAAAATTAATCAACTAAAAAATTAGTTTAACTAAGTATTTAGTTAATACTGCAAGACTATGATAGCAAAAGAACTTACCAAAGCAGAAGAAGATCTAATGCAGCATCTCTGGACGAAGGACAAGTCTAGCGTAAAGGAACTTCTAAATTTATATGATGAACCAAAACCGGCGATTAATACGGTTTCTACCATTATTCGCATCCTGGAACAAAAAGGTTTCGTCTCTCATGAAGTGAAAGGCCGAGGCTTTATTTATTTCCCACTTATCAGTAAAGAAGAGTATAAAAACTATTCATTACGCAAAATAATGGGTGCTTACTTTGAGGGCAGTCTCAGCAAAATGGTAAGTTTCTTCGTTGAAAAAGAAAAATTAGACCATAGAGAGTTAGAGGATATTTTAAACATCATTAACCAAAATAAAGGAAAATGATACTGAGTAGTCTATTCTATTACCTCCTTTTTAGCAGCCTCTTCTATTTAAGCTATCGGGTTCTTTGTTCAGGTTCAAGTTTCCACCGCATTAATAGAATCCTACTTTTGTCAAGCATTCCTTTGGCTCTATTAATTGCCATTGCCGCCCCCATAGTTTAGCCTTCCGTGGTTAAGTTCCGTAACTGCAAGTTTTCAATTGCCTGAAATTATCATTGAGGGCAAAAAACTGGACGAACAGTTACTCAGTACCAGCTCATCCTTCTCGCTTTGGAAGCCCATTTATTCAATAGGTTTGGTCATCTCAAGTTTATACTTTTTTAGTGGACTTTATTATATTTTCCAATTGCCGAAAAATTCCAGCCGCTTTGAGGTCTTAAATCACCAAGTACTTACTAATGATAAAATTAAGAGTCCCTTTTGTATCGGTAAATGGATATTCATTCCAAAAGAGCTACTTAAATCAAAAGATCTTGAGCTAATTGTGCAGCATGAACTCTACCATTCTCGCTTAAACCACCATTGGGATAGAATTTATTACAAGATCCTTACTACTCTATTTTGGTTTGATCCATCTATTCACCTTTTAGCTAAAGAGCTGCGTCAGTTGCATGACTTAGAAGTAGACGCTTTACTAATAAAACGAGGAAATATTGAAAACTATGCGCATCTACTACTAAGTAGTACCCTTGGCGGGGATTTAGCCTATCCAGAAAAGGCTATTTCTCCCAGCCCATTTTTTAACTCTTCATTCATTAAAACAAGAATTACCAAGTTGTATCAAAAAGAAAGTCCCGCTTGGAAAAAAAGCCTTTATCTAACGGTCATACCTCTATTAGCGGCAATGACGCTCTTTGCCTGTAATAAAGCTACTGATGAAGTTGCCTCCACCGATGGAAAAGTTGAGACGAGTGTGAGCGTAGATGAAATTGACCGATTTCCAATAGCTATAGGTTGTGATGCTACTGCATATGCAGATGAATTACAATCCTGTGCCATTCAGGTAATCAACTCCTACATTATCGAAAACTTCAAATACCCAGCGCTGGCAGAAGAAATAGGTTTGGAAGGAAAGATATACGCTTCTTTCATAATTGATTATAATGGAGCTATTTCTGATATAGAAATTATTCGAAGCATTGAGGCCGATACCCAAGAAGAAAAAAAAGCGGTACTCCAAGCAGAAAAAGAAGCACTAGCTTTAATAGCTAATATCCCCAAGTTTGTTCAGGCTGGTCAAAAGGATGGTAAATCGGTTAACTTAAGGGTCGTTCTCCCAATTAGCCTCAAATTAAGCTAAGTTTCTGATGGTTTAGAAACAAGAAAGGCTCGCCAATTGGCGAGCCTTTTCAATTATTATCGGTTTAATATTAAGCTTGTCCCTGCGGACCACCAAAATTCAGTGGCATATTAGGTTGCTCGATATCAGATATTTCACCGTGTTGTTGCTCATAGCGATAAACATTTTCACCTAAAGCTTTTAAGAAGCGCTTCGCATGCTGAGGAGTTAAAACGATTCTCGATTTAACTTTAGCCTTTGGCACACCCGGCATCACTCTAATAAAGTCAACTACAAACTCACTCGGCGAGTGGTTAATAATTGCCAAGTTTGAGTATTCTCCTTCTGCTACTTCTTCTGAAAGTTCAACGTTAAGTTGACCCTCTTTCGGCATAGCAGCTGCTTTTTTCTCTTCTTCAGTCATCGCTTTCTAATTAAGCTTTTTCCTCAACCTTTACTTCGTGAAGTTCCTTTAGCTTTTCGTATTCTTCTTTCGAGCCAACAATAATTTTCTCGTAAGATTTCATACCTGTTCCTGCTGGGATCTTATGTCCAACAATAACATTTTCTTTCAGACCTTCTAAGAAATCGCGTTTACCATTAACCGCTGCCTCATTAAGTACTTTGGTGGTCTCTTGGAAGGAAGCCGCCGAAATAAAGCTCTTAGTTTGAAGCGATGCTCTGGTTATACCTTGCAATACAGGCTTAGCTGTGGCAGGATTTGCGTCTCTAGCCGTAACCAAATTCTTATCTGCTCTACGTAACAAAGAGTTTTCATCTCGTAAACGACGCGCTGTAACAATCTGTCCTGCTTTTAAAGTATCAGAATCACCTGTCTCAACTACAATCTTCTTGTCGAAAATCCAGTCATTTTGCTCAATAAAGTCATTCTTGTGAACTAAGCTCTTCTCTAGGAATAGAGTATCACCTGGATCTTGAATATCAACTTTACGCATCATCTGACGAACAAGCGTTTCGAAGTGTTTATCATTAATTTTCACCCCTTGTAAACGATAAACCTCTTGGATTTCATTTACGAGGTATTCTTGTACTCGGTTAGGACCTTGAATTGCAAGAATATCAGCTGGAGTAATTGCTCCTTCAGATAATGGCATTCCTGCTCTAATAAAGTCATTCTCTTGAACCAGAATTTGCTTACTTAAATTGATAAGGTATTTCTTAACCTCTCCTGTGCGGCTTTCTACAACAATCTCGCGGTTACCACGCTTAATTTTTCCGTAAGAAACTACACCATCAATCTCAGACACAACTGCTGGGTTGGATGGATTTCTTGCTTCGAATAATTCAGTTACCCTTGGTAAACCTCCTGTAATATCACCCGCTTTCGCAGATTTACGTGGTATTTTCACTAAGATCTTACCCGTAATAATGTCCTCACCATCTTCAACGATGATATGAGATCCTACCGGTAGAGTATAATGTTTAAGTTCTTCGCCCTTAGAGCTAACGATGGCAATAGTAGGGATAAGCTTTTTATTTCTGGTTTCAGAAATAACTTTTTCCATAAAGCCTGTCTGCTCATCAATCTCTACACGATAAGTAAAACCTTGCTCAATATCAGAGAATTGAATCTTACCCGCGCTTTCAGAGATAATAACTGCGTTATAAGGATCCCACTGGCAGATAACTTCACCCTTAACCACTTTATCACCAGATTTCTTATAAATATAAGAACCGTAAGGTATGTTGTTAGTAGCTAAGTTAATACCAGTCTTTTGATCAACCAAACGCATTTCACCCGTACGACCGATTACAATTTCTACTGGTTTCCCTTCATTATCCTCGCCCATAACGGTACGTAGCTCGTCGAACTCAATAGTACCATCGAATTTGGCAGTAATAGAGCTTTCTTCAGATACGTTACCTGCAGTTCCTCCAACGTGGAAGGTTCTTAGGGTAAGCTGTGTTCCTGGTTCTCCAATAGATTGCGCGGCAATTACACCTACAGCCTCACCATTTTGTACCATTTTACCGGTCGCTAGGTTACGACCGTAACATTTGGAGCAGATACCTTTCTTACTTTCACAAGTTAAGGAAGAACGTACCTCCACCATTTGGATAGGCGAATTTTCAATAGCTACTGCTTCATCCTCATTAATCAGTCCACCAGATTTGACATAAATCACACTGGTTATTGGATCTACAACATCATGTAATGAAACACGACCTAAAATTCTTTCGTACAAAGGTTCTACAACCTCTTCGTTTTTCTTTAAGGCTGAAACTTCTAACCCTCTTAATGTACCGCAATCTACCTCCGTGATAATTACATCCTGTGCAACATCAACCAAACGACGAGTTAAGTAACCTGCATCAGCAGTTTTTAATGCCGTATCCGCAAGACCTTTACGAGCACCGTGAGTAGAAATAAAGTATTCTAGAATTGACAAACCTTCCTTAAAGTTTGCGATAATTGGGTTTTCGATAATCTCACCACCTGACGATCCAGATTTTTGAGGTTTCGCCATCAAACCACGCATACCAGATAACTGACGAATTTGTTCTTTCGAACCCCTTGCACCAGAATCAAGCATCATATAGATTGGGTTGAAACCTTGTCTATCTGTAATTAAGTGATGCATTGCGCGCTCCGTAAGGCGAGCATTGGTCGTTGTCCAAACATCAATAACTTGGTTATAACGCTCATTATTGGTAATAAGACCCATGTTGTAGCTACCTAAAATAGCTTCTACTTGATCTTGTGCATCTTTAACTAATGCTACTTTTTCCTCGGGAATAATAATATCACCTAAGGAGAAGGAAAGACCACCTCGGAAAGCTGTCATAAATCCTAATTGCTTAATCTCATCTAAGAAATTAGCAGTAGTAGGAACATCAGTTGCTTTGAGGATATCAGAGATAATTTCTCTAAGCGCCTTCTTTGTAAGAACTTGGTTAATATAACCTACTGTTGGAGGAACCGCTTTATTGAAAAGGATTCTACCAAAAGAAGTTTCAATTACTCTTTGTACCAACTTTCCGTCTTCTTCAACTCGGGCACGAACTCTAACTTTGGCGTTAAGGTTCACTTTACCTTCATTAAAAGCAATTTCTGCTTCTTCTGCAGAATAGAAAGTTAAACCTTCACCTAATACGGGCTCTTCTGGCGTGCTAAGTTTTTGCTTAGTCATGTAGTAAAGACCCAATACCATGTCCTGAGAAGGTACAGTAATAGGAGAACCGTTTGCTGGATTTAAGATGTTGTGAGATCCCAACATTAAAAGCTGAGCTTCCAAAATAGCAGCCGAACCTAAAGGTAAGTGAACTGCCATTTGATCACCATCAAAATCCGCATTAAAAGCCGTACAAGCTAAGGGGTGCAATTGGATCGCTTTTCCCTCGATCATTTTTGGCTGGAAAGCTTGAATACCTAAACGGTGAAGTGTAGGAGCACGGTTTAATAATACCGGATGCCCTTTCATTACGTTTTCGAGAATATCCCAAACTACTGGTTCTCTCTTATCAATAATTTTCTTCGCCGATTTTACCGTTTTTACAATACCTCTTTCAATAAGCTTGCGAACGATAAATGGCTTGTACAGTTCAGCGGCCATTCCCTTAGGAATACCACATTCGTGTAATTTCAATTCTGGTCCAACTACAATTACTGAACGAGCAGAATAGTCAACCCTTTTTCCTAAAAGGTTTTGACGGAAACGTCCTTGTTTACCTTTTAAGGAATCTGAAAGTGATTTTAGAGCACGGTTATTATCCGTTTTAACAGCACTAGCTTTTCTGGTATTATCGAAAAGTGAATCTACAGATTCCTGTAGCATACGCTTCTCATTACGAAGAATTACTTCTGGTGCTTTTATTTCCATTAATCGCTTTAAACGATTATTACGGATAATTACACGACGATATAAATCGTTCAGATCGGAAGTCGCAAAACGACCACCGTCTAATGGTACAAGCGGACGTAATTCTGGTGGAATTACAGGAACCACTTTTACTACCATCCATTCTGGACGGTTTTCAATACGAGTGTTAGCATCGCGGAAAGCTTCTACAACTACAAGTCTCTTTAAAGCTTCTTGCTTACGTTGTTGTGAAGTTTCAGTATTTGCTTTATTTCTTAATTCATAAGAAAGCGAATCTAAATCAAGACGAGCTAAAAGATCAATTAAAGCTTCACCCCCCATTTTGGCGATGAATTTATTAGGATCTGAATCGTCTAAATACTGATTTTCGATTGGTAAACGCTCCAGTGCATCTAAATACTCTTCTTCCGTAAGGTACTCCATGTAAGTTAGAGCACTTCCATCTTCTTTAGTGGCGTTACCTGCCTGAATTACTACGTAGCGTTCGTAGTAGATAATCATTTCCAATTTTTTCGTTGGTAAACCCAGTAGGTAACCAATTTTATTAGGCAATGATTTAAAATACCAAATGTGAGCTACGGGCACAACTAAGTTGATATGACCAACTCTTTCGCGACGAACTTTCTTTTCGGTTACTTCAACCCCACAACGATCGCAAACGATCCCTTTGTAGCGTATTCTTTTGTACTTACCACAAGCACATTCGTAATCCTTTACAGGACCGAAAATACGCTCGCAGAACAAACCATCACGCTCTGGCTTGTGAGTACGGTAATTAATAGTTTCGGGTTTTAACACCTCACCATGCGAACGCTCCAATAGAAACTCTGGAGAAGCCAAGCTAATGGTGATACTCTTAAAGTTGCTGTTATAACCGCCTTTATCGTTTTTCCTTAATGACATCTGCTAGGAAATTAAATTTTTAATCAATTAATCTAGGGTCACTTTTAAACCAAGACCGTTTAATTCGTGAAGTAATACGTTGAAAGATTCTGGAATTCCAGGCTCTGGCATCGCGTCACCACGTACAATGGTTTCATAGGTTTTAGCCCTTCCGATAACGTCATCTGATTTAACAGTTAAGATTTCGCGAAGAATATTTGAGGCTCCGAATGCTTCAAGAGCCCAAACCTCCATTTCACCAAATCTCTGACCTCCAAACTGCGCTTTACCACCTAATGGCTGCTGCGTAATTAAAGAGTATGGTCCGATGCTACGTGCGTGCATCTTATCATCAATCATGTGACCTAGCTTAATCATGTAAATGATACCTACTGTTGCAGCTTGGTGGAATCTCTCTCCCGTACCTCCATCATATAAGAAAGTATGTCCGAAACGAGGAACACCAGCTTCATCAGTAAATGCATTGATTTGATCTAAGCTTGCACCATCAAAAATTGGTGTAGCAAACTTGCGTCCTAAGCGCTTACCTGCCCAACCTAAAACGGTTTCATAAATCTGACCAATGTTCATCCTTGAAGGCACACCCAATGGGTTTAGAACGATATCAACCGGAGTTCCATCTTCTAAGAATGGCATATCTTCTTCGCGCACTATACGAGCAACAATACCCTTGTTACCGTGGCGACCCGCCATTTTATCACCCACTTTAAGTTTACGCTTCTTAGCGATATAAACCTTCGCCATTTTCACGATTCCAGAAGGTAATTCATCACCAACAGAGATAGTAAACTTGCGACGTTTGTATGCGCCTAGATAGTCGTTATACTTAATTTTAAAGTTATGCAACAAGGTTGCGATAGCTTCATTCTTATCCGTATCAGTAGTCCAAATTCCTCCAGTAATTCTAGTAAAGTCATCAATTCCGTTTAGAATCTTCTGAGTAAACTTTGTTCCCTTAGGAATAACTACTTCTTTAAGATCATTCTCTACACCTTGGCTTGTTTTACCAGCCACTAGAATGCTTAATTTCTCGAGGAAAGTTTGACGTAAAGTTTCCACCTCCATATTGAATTCTTGATCCAATTTTCCGATTTCCTCTTTATCTTGTAGTCGCGTCTTCTTATCCTTTCTTGCTAAAGCAAATAACTTTTTATTGATAACAACACCTTGTAAAGAGGGAGATGCTTTTAAAGAAGCATCCTTCACATCACCCGCTTTATCACCAAAGATTGCTCTTAAGAGTTTTTCTTCAGGAGTAGGATCTGATTCACCTTTAGGAGTGATTTTACCAATTAAAATATCGCCAGGCTTAACCTCTGCACCAATGCGGATTAAACCATTTTCGTCAAGATCTTTAGTTGCTTCTTCACTAACGTTAGGAATATCAGCAGTAAGTTCTTCTGCCCCTAATTTAGTATCTCTTACATCTAAAGTATATTCATCAATATGTAATGATGTGAAGATATCCTCTCGAGCAACTCTTTCTGAAATTACGATTGCATCCTCAAAGTTATACCCTTTCCAAGGCATAAAGGCTACCATCATATTTCTTCCAAGAGCTAGCTCACCATTTTCAGTAGCATAGCCTTCACATAAAACTTGCCCTTGCTCTACGCGGTCACCCTTGCGTACAATAGGCTTGATATTAATACATGTGCTTTGGTTCGTTTTACGGAACTTAACCAAGTTGTAGGTTTTATAGTCATCCTCAAAACTTACTAAGCGCTCATCGTCGGTGCGATCGTACTTAATAGTAATTTTTTGTGCGTCTACATAATCCACTACGCCATTACCTTCTGCATTAACAAGTACACGACTATCGCGTGCTACTCTTTTTTCAAGACCTGTTCCAACAATAGGAGCTTCAGGACGTAAAAGAGGAACCGCTTGACGCATCATGTTAGATCCCATCAAGGCACGGTTAGCATCATCATGCTCCAAGAAAGGAATCATGGAAGCCGAAATGGAAGCAATCTGATTAGGAGCAACATCCATGTAATCCACCTTTTCAGGTTCAACCATTGGATAATCCGCTTCATCTCTAACCTTAACACGCTCGTTTTCGAAGTTCCCAGAATCGCTTACTGGGGCATTCGCTTGAGCAATAACTTTTTGTTCTTCTTCCTCCGCGCTTAAGTATACTGGATCTGCACTGAAATCCACTTTACCCTCAACTACCTTGCGATAAGGAGTTTCCAAGAAGCCCATTTTATTCACCTTCGCGTAAACGCACATAGAAGAAATCAAACCAATGTTTGGTCCTTCAGGTGTTTCAATAGGACAAAGTCTACCGTAGTGAGTATAGTGAACATCACGTACTTCAAAACCCGCTCTTTCACGAGAAAGCCCACCTGGCCCTAAAGCTGATAAACGACGTTTATGGGTAACTTCCGCAAGCGGGTTAGTTTGATCCATAAATTGTGATAACTGGTTAGTACCAAAAAATGAATTGATAACCGAAGATAAAGTCTTCGCGTTAATCAAATCTATTGGGGTAAACACCTCATTATCACGAACGTTCATACGTTCTTTAATTGTACGTGCCATACGAGCAAGACCAACACCAAATTGGTTTGACATTTGCTCCCCTACGGTACGTACACGACGGTTAGATAAGTGATCAATATCATCAATCTCAGCCTTAGCGTTGATTAACTCAATAAGGTACTTCACAATGCTAAGAATATCTTGCTTGGTTAGTACCTGTACACTTGAATCTATTTCTAGACCTAATTTTTTGTTGATACGATAACGTCCAACTTCACCAAGACTATAACGCTGTTCGGAGAAGAATAATTTATCAATAATACCGCGCGCCGTTTCCTCATCTGGTGGCTCGGCATTTCTTAATTGTCTATAGATGTGTTCTACTGCCTCTTTTTCAGAGTTAGTTGGATCCTTTTGTAAGGTATTGTGAATGATAGCGTATTCAGAAGCTTCTATATCCTCTTTATGAAGAAGGATAGTTTGAACGTCAGCATCAAGAATTTCTTCAATCTGATCTTTTTCCAAAATAGTATCCCGGTCTAATACTACTTCGTTACGTTCGATAGAAACTACTTCACCCGTATCTTCATCAACAAAATCCTCTACCCATGTTTTTAGTACACGTGCAGCTAATTTGCGACCCAATACTTTTTTAAGACCTGTTTTGGTAACTTTAACCTCTTCCGCTAGGTCGAAGATTTCCAATATATCCTTGTCGCGCTCATAACCTATGGCTCTTAACAAGGTAGTTAAAGGTAATTTCTTCTTACGATCGATGTAAGCGTACATTACCGAGTTAATATCTGTAGCAAATTCTATCCAGCTACCTTTGAAAGGAATTACACGGGCAGAATATAATTTAGTACCATTTGCATGGTAACTTTGACCAAAGAAAACACCAGGAGAACGGTGTAACTGAGACACGATTACTCTTTCAGCGCCATTCACTACGAAAGTACCTCTCGGGGTCATGTAGGGAATAGTTCCTAAGTAAACGTCTTGTACGATTGTTTCAAAATCCTCATGTTCTGGATCCGTACAATAAAGTTTCAAACGTGCCTTTAAAGGAACGCTGAAGGTTAATCCCCTTTCTATACATTCTTCCTCGCTATAACGAGGGGGATCTACGAAGTAATCAATAAACTCTAGAACGAATTGGTTTCTGGAATCCGTGATAGGAAAATTTTCACTAAAGGTTTTAAATAGACCTTCATCCTCTCGATCAGCCGCTTTAGTTTCTAGTTGGAAAAAATCTTGAAAAGATTTTATCTGAATAGCCAGAAAATCTGGATAATCGAATTGATTTTTGATGGATGCAAAATTGACTCTTTCCATGTCCTTTGCTTGTACCGGGTTATTCAACATGCGGAGAAAATAAATTATACTAAACACAAAAGGGTTTAGGTCTTTTGGGACATTCCCAAAGACCTAAACCTTAATAAATTAGCCTGAACGGCTATGTAATGCTTACTTGATTTCTACCTCAGCACCGGCTTCTTCAAGCTGTGACTTAAGCGCTTCAGCTTCGTCTTTAGCTACACCTTCTTTCAAAGGTTTTGGAGCTTCATCAACAAGAGCTTTTGCTTCTTTAAGACCTAAACCAGTTAGTTCTTTTACAAGTTTCACAACAGCTAGTTTAGAACCACCTGCTGCTTTAAGAATTACGTCGAATTCTGTTTGCTCCTCAGCGGCATCGTCACCACCTGCGGCGGCTGGACCAGCTACTGCTACAGCTGCTGCTGCAGGCTCAATTCCGTATTCTGCTTTTAAGTAATCAGCTAATTCGCTTACTTCTTTAACGGTAAGATTTACCAACTGATCTCCTAATTCTTTAATGTCTGCCATTTTTCGAATCTTTAATAAAAATTTAATTACAACACTTAATATATGGAAGCTGAGTGCGTACGTATTACGCTGCTCTCTCTTCTAGGGTCTTTAAAAGACCTGCCAATGTAGCACCACCGCTCTTTAAGCCGCTGATAACATTTTTGGCTGGAGATTGCAATAAAGCAATAATATCGGCCACCAATTCTTCCTTGCTTTTAAGGGCACTTAAGGCCTCAAGGTTGTGGTCACCTACAAATACTGCCTCTTGAATATAAGCTCCTTTTAGTACCGGCTTAGTCTGTTTTTTCTTACGAAAATCCTGAATTAGCTTCGCTGGTGCATTACCAGTTTCGCTTAGCATGATACTAGTGGAACCTTTTAAAGTCGGATATAAATCCTCGAAGTTTTTCGAACTTTTTTCCATTGCTTTTCTTAGCAATGTGTTCTTCACAACGTTTAATTTAATATCGGCTTTAAAGCAAAGACGTCTTAGGTTAGTGGTTTGAGCCGCATCTAATCCTGCGATATCTGTAATATACATTACGTCAGAACCTTCTAAGGCTTCTGTAAGTAATTCTATTTCTCTACTTTTTTCTTCGCGAGTCATTCTAAATAATTTTGGAATTAAGAAACCGATTTTGAGTCGATACTAATACCGGGACTCATAGTGCTACTAAGGGTAATGCTTTTAACATAAGTACCTTTAGACGCGCTAGGCTTCATACGGATTAGAGTTTTGATCAACTCTTCGGCATTTTCTTTTATCTTATTAGGCTCGAAAGATACTTTACCAATGCCGGCGTGAATAATACCGTAACGATCTACTTTGAAGTCAATCTTACCAGCTTTCACCTCTTTCACCGCTTTAGCTACGTCCATAGTAACTGTACCAGTTTTTGGGTTAGGCATTAAACCACGTGGACCTAAAACTCGTCCTAAAGGACCAATTTTACCCATCACACTTGGCATAGTAATAATTACGTCAATATCGGTCCAACCATTTTTGATTTTCTCAATATACTCGTCTAGTCCTGCATAATCAGCCCCTGCCTCTTTAGCTTCTGCCTCTTTATCTGGAGTAACTAAAGCAAGTACTTTAATATCTTTACCAGTACCATGTGGAAGAGATACTACACCTCTAACCATTTGGTTTGCCTTTCTAGGGTCTACCCCTAAACGAACTGCTAAATCAACTGACGCGTCAAACTTTGTAGTAGTAACTTCTTTTACCAATGAACTTGCCTCTGTAAGAGAGTAAGACTTGGTAGTATCCAATTTTTCCAAGGCGGATTTACGCTTTTTGCTAATTGTTGCCATTTTATACTACTTTAGAAAGGTTTAGGACCAGTTATGGTTAAGCCCATACTTCTTGCAGTACCAGCAATCATGCTCATCGCAGATTCCATAGTAAAAGCATTAAGATCGGACATTTTATCTTCAGCGATAGCGCGAACTTGTTCCCAAGATACTTTACCAACTTTCTGAAGGTTCGACTGCGGTGATCCTTTTTTTAATTTTGATGCCTCCATTAATTGCACTGCTGCAGGTGGAGTTTTGATAATAAAATCAAAAGATTTATCGCTAAATACCGTGATAACCACCGGAAGTACTTTTCCTGCTTTATCTTGGGTACGCGCGTTAAACTGCTTACAAAACTCCATGATGTTTACGCCCTTCGCACCAAGTGCAGGACCAACGGGAGGAGAAGGGTTAGCAGCGCCTCCTTTAACCTGGAGTTTAATTAGTGCACTTACTTCTTTTGCCATTTTTAATTTTTCTTTAACTAATCAAAACTTGTGTGGGGTGGAAGCTCCCCACTGGGTACAATACCCTATCTTGAGCTCACAATAAATTACGATTCTTTCTCTACCTGCATGTAAGAAAGCTCTAGTGGTGTTTTTCTTCCGAAAATCTTAACCATAACCTCTAACTTTCTCTTCTCTTCAAACACTTTTTCAATAGTACCATTAAAACCATTAAAAGGTCCATCTACTACTTTAACTGTTTCACCAACTATATAAGGAATGTTGATTTTTTCTTCGGTCTCAGATAACTCATCAACCTTACCTAACATTCTATTCACTTCACTTAAACGCAAGGGAACTGGATCGCCCCCTTTTGTTTCTCCTAAAAAGCCAATAACTCCTTGTACGCCTTTGATGGTATGAACCATTTCACCGCCAAGGTTTGCCTCGACCATTATATAACCTGGAAAGTAATTACGTTCCTTGCTTATTTTCTTACCATTCCTAATTTGGAATACTCTTTCGGTTGGCACCAAGATTTGCCCTAAGTGATCCTGCAGATTAGCGTATTCGATTTCGTTTTCGATATACGACTTCACCTTATTTTCCTGACCTGAAATAGCGCGCACAACATACCACTTCTTACTGCTCTCGCTCATTGTAGGTTTATTAAAATAAGTTGTAAAATAACTCTAGAGCAGTACTTATTAGCTTATCCATCCCTGCAATAACCAAAGCAATAATAACAGAAGAAACAGCTACAAGAACCGATGTCTTTTGCAATTCTGCCCAACTAGGCCAGCTAGTTTTTGTAACCAGCTCCTCGTAAGAGTCTTGGAAATAGCTTTTTACTTTACTCATTGTTTTAAAACTTTGCACGGGTGGTAAGAATCGAACTCACGACCTTCGGTTTTGGAGACCACTGCTCTACCAGCTGAGCTACACCCGTATTTAGGAAGAAAGGTATCCCGATGAATCATCAGAACACCTTCTTCCATAAATTATATCTAATACTGAGTCTTAATCAGTAATTTCAGTTACCTGTCCGGCACCAACAGTACGACCACCTTCACGGATAGCGAAACGTAAACCTTTGTTGATTGCTACTGGAGCGATAAGTTTAACGTTGATAGTTAAGTTATCACCAGGCATTACCATCTCAGTTCCTTCTGGCAATAAGATCTCGCCTGTAATATCAGTTGTACGTAAGTAAAACTGTGGACGATAGTTATTGTGGAATGGAGTGTGACGGCCACCTTCTTCTTTCTTAAGGATATAAACCTCCGCTTTGAAAGTTGCATGAGGAGTAATAGAACCTGGCTTGCAGATTACCATACCTCTTCTAATCATAGATTTCTCAATACCACGTAATAAGATACCTACGTTATCACCAGCTTCACCGCGGTTAAGAATCTTACGGAACATCTCAACACCAGTAACGGTAGAAGTAAGTTTCTCATCACCAAATCCGATAATCTCAACAGGATCGCCAGTATTAGCAACACCAGTTTCGATACGACCAGTGGCAACAGTACCACGACCAGTAATAGAGAATACATCTTCGATAGGAAGTAAGAAAGGCTTAGCTACATCGCGCTCTGGCTCTTCGATCCACGTATCGCAGGCTTCCATTAATGCTAAAACTGTATCAACCCACTTAGGCTCATCATTAAGTGCACCTAAAGCAGATCCAGAAATAACTGGAGTTTCGTCACCATCATAGTCGTAGAAAGAAAGAAGCTCGCGCACTTCCATTTCAACTAATTCAAGTAATTCTTCATCGTCTACCATATCCACTTTGTTAAGGAATACAACGATACGAGGAATACCTACTTGGCGACCTAATAAGATATGCTCACGAGTTTGAGGCATCGGACCATCAGTAGCAGCAACTACTAAAATAGCTCCGTCCATTTGAGCAGCACCAGTAACCATGTTCTTTACGTAATCCGCGTGACCTGGACAGTCTACGTGGGCGTAATGACGGTTACCCGTTTCGTACTCAACGTGTGCTGAGTTAATAGTAATACCACGCTCTTTTTCTTCAGGAGCGTTGTCAATTGAATCGAAATCACGTTTTTCGGAAAAACCTGCATTAGCCATTACAGAAGTAATAGCGGCAGTCAGAGTGGTCTTACCGTGGTCTACGTGTCCGATAGTACCGATATTTAAATGCGGTTTGTTACGAACAAAAGTTTCTTTTGCCATGGTTTTGTGTCTTAGAATTAAAACTTTATAACATAATAAGCGAGACCACCGTGGTCTTTCACTTAGAGCCAATGAGGGGATTTGAACCCCTGACCTCTTCCTTACCAAGGAAACGCTCTACCCCTGAGCTACATCGGCATAGTTTTGGGACTTTCCCAATTATGCCTTTTTAAACAACATCAATTTCCTCCCACAATTGGCAGGAGGAAATTGATAAATAATTTTGAGCGGGAAACGGGATTCGAACCCGCGACCCTCAGCTTGGAAGGCTGATGCTCTAGCCAGCTGAGCTACTCCCGCTAAAATACATCAAAAAGTGGGGAGAGCAGGATTCGAACCTGCGAAGGTGAAACCAACAGATTTACAGTCTGTCCTCGTTGGCCGCTTGAGTATCTCCCCGAAACAATAAAATTAAAGAACCGCGAAACTATAAATAGCCTCCCTTTTCTTGAGCCTGTGGAGGGATTCGAACCCCCGACCAGCTGATTACAAATCAGCTGCTCTGGCCAACTGAGCTACACAGGCTAATATTAGTTATTCTAAAAAAGAACAGCCCGTTTTCAAACGGACTGCAAATGTAAAAAGAATTCTGATTGCCACAATAGGCAAGCAAAAAAAATTATGATGCAACTGCTCGAGGATTATCTTTATGCTTCAAAAGCTGTCTGCGTAAGGCCTCAGCCGCCATATCTGCTGCCGCTTCAAAGGACTTATTTATCTTCTTCACCACTAATTCATGGTTAGGAATGTGTAATTTGACCTCTACAATCTTATTTTCCTTGGCTGATGTGTTCTCAACTTTCAAAAAAACCTCCGAATTAATAACTTGATCATTAAAGAGTTCTAACTTATCAAGTTTTTGCTGAATGAAATTAAGCAATTTCACGTCGGCGCTAAAGTTTACTGACTGAAAGGTAACTTTCATAATTCATCTGAATTTGCTGCTCGAGGATGAGCATGGTTATACATCTGTTTAAGTCGATCAATGGAGTTGTGCGTATAAACTTGCGTCGCCGCTAAAGATGCATGTCCTAATAATTCCTTTACCGAGTTGATGTCAGCACCTCTATTTAAAAGATGCGTGGCAAAAGAGTGCCTTAGTACATGTGGACTTTTTTTCTCGACTCCACTAACTATACTAAGGTAGGCATTAACACTATTGTAAACAAGCTTTGGATAGAGCTTTTTACCCTTCTTACTCAAAAAAAACCAAGGCTCCTCATGCGCATCTAGTGCAATACGCTGATTCTCTATATGATCTCTCATTTTAGTATTCAGCCTAAAGGTAATAGGAATTTCTCGTTCCTTATTACGCTTTCCTAAAACCTTTATTTGGGAGGCTCCATAATTATAATCGGAGACGCGAAGATTTATTAGCTCTGATAGGCGAATACCCGTTTGATAAAACAAATCCAATATTAATGACTGACTGCTAGACCAGGGATCATCTGCGAAAGCGAGATCTTCTAGTAAATAGCGCATATCATCTTCACTTACCACGCGCAAAAGCTTTTTCTCTGGCTTAGGTACGATTACTTGTGAAGCTGGATTAGAATTCACCGCACCCTCTCTTTGGAGAAAGCGGTAAAAGGATCGCAAAGCGCTTAGCTTACGCTTGATACTTGTTCGAGCATAGTCCTTCTCCACCATATCTACTATCCATGACCTAATCATGGAATGATGCACCTCCTCCAATTCTTCTAAGTCGAAAGTCTCGGCTATAAATTCGGAATACAAACTAAGGTCCTTAGAATAGGACTTTATGGTATGCACAGAAAAACGCTTCTGATGCTCTAAATAAGAAAGAAAACTCTGAATTTTGGACATAAAAAAACAAGGGAATGTAAAGATACAAACCCTTGTTGAGAATATCGATGTAATAGACTAATCTATTCTTCGTCCTGACGCTTCTGCTGTATGTAAGCCGCCTTGATGATTTCTTTACGACGGTTTACCGAAGGCTTGATAAATTGTTTGCGTGCACGCACCTGCTTCATCACACCGGTACGATCGTATTTACGCTTGTAGCGCTTTAATGCACGGTCAATAGATTCTCCTTCTTTTACTGAAATTACTAACATCCTTGAATATTAAAATTTTGGGGCTGCAAATATATATAAATTTATAAGCGAAACACCCTATTTCATTAATTCTCTTGAAATAACTAATTTTTGGATTTCGGTAGTACCTTCTCCAATGGTGCAAAGCTTCACATCACGGTAAAACTTTTCAACGGGAAAGTCTTTGGTGAAGCCATATCCGCCAAAAATCTGCACCGCTTCATTACAAGCTTTTACCGCCATTTCTGAAGAGTACATTTTTGCTTTAGCGCCAGCTACTGTTACCTTTTCTCCCCTACTTTTCAAATCGCAGGCGTGATATGTTAAAAGTTCGGCTGCTTCCATTTCAGTTGCTACCTCGGCGATTTTAAAAGATACTCCTTGGAAAGCAGATATTGGCTTACCGAATTGCTCGCGCTCTTTAGAGTATTTTACGGCCGCTTCCAAAGCACCAAAACCACAACCTAAGGATAAGGCTGCAATTGATATCCTACCGCCGTCTAATACCTTCATGGCTTGAATAAAACCATCTCCTTCTATTCCCAACATGCTGCTATGCGGAACACGACAATTATCAAAAATCAATTCTGCCGTTTCCGAAGCACGCATTCCTAATTTATTTTCTTTACGACCACCTCTGAAGCCAGCGGTTCCTTTTTCGATAACAAAAGCTGACATTCCATGGGAATCGCCTTTTTCACCTGTTCTTACAATTACCACGGCAACATCACCGCTAATGGCATGGGTAATAAAGTTTTTAGAGCCATTGATTATCCAATCGTCGCCGTCTCTTACTGCAGTTGTATTCATACCACCAGCATCACTACCGGTCCCAACCTCAGTTAATCCCCAAGCGCCAATAAACTCCGCTCTGGCTAACTTTGGTAAGTATTTTTGCTTCTGCTCTTCATTTCCAAACATTAAAATATGATTGGTGCACAATGAGTTATGTGCCGCCATACTTAAACCAATAGATGGATCAACTTTCGATAATTCCTTAATAGCCGTTACGTATTCAAAATAGCTTAGGCCGGAACCACCGTACTCTTCGGGTACCAAAACCCCCATTAGGCCCATTTCACCTAATTGCTTAAATATTTCAATTGGAAATTCTTGACTTTCGTCCCACTTCATGATATTCGGACGAATATGCTGCTCCGCAAAATCTCTTACCGATTCCGCAATCATCTTTTGAGTTTCCGTTAATTTAAAGTCTAATCCCATAGCCTTTTTACGCGTGTTTATTAATGTATTTTTGAGAGGTATATTAAAAATCAAGCACTTACTTAATTTCTAAATATGGTGCAAGTTTACTGAATAAAACGCCATCGACCAATTCAATGTTCGTCAGCTCTTCTACCTTTTCAAAAAGCCGCATGCGCTCTCTGAATTCTACAATATTTCGGGCTAGCTTATAAGAGATGTAAGGATGATTATAAAGCTCTTCCTCACTAGCTTTATTTAGATTCAACTTGCGGAAATCATCATCACAATATAGATACTTGCTAATACTTTGATAACGACTAGAATCCACGACAAACAAATCCCGCAATTGTTCCAAACTATAATAGCCTCCCAATTTCTGGCGATATTCTATTATGCTTTTCGCAAGATAAGACCCAATTCCGTTTACCTCTTTTAATAAATTGGTGTCTGCTTGATTAATAGAGACCGACACGATTAAACTATTCATAGAGTCAAGGTCCGCTAGTTCCTTTATTTTTAAAAAAGGAATGATTTGCTCCGCTAAAGAAGAGTCGATATTGTAAACCGAATAAAGGTCAGTTGCTTTTTCAAAGGGGCGAAACTTTTCTCTAAACGACAATATGCCTTGTATGGCGCTCCCGGGCAGATGCATATCAAGCAATGCTTCTTTGCTGATAATATTGGGATCGAACGGAGTAAGGTTCAGGCTACGTTTTTGTTCACGAACCTCATACGAATCATCGACTTCTCCTTTTCGGGGATGAAAAACAAAATTTAAATCCTTTCTATTTAACCAACTGCTATCCATTCCATAAACTAGCTCTAAGTCAGAACGAGAATTATAATAGGCACCCTTCTCGCGAAAGCGAATTAATCTTTCTGCAATGTCTTTACGCAAACCGCTTTGCAGCAATTGTTCTTGCCCTACTTTATTGGGATCTAAAAGACCCTTAAAATTATTCCTTGCTTCAGCATACAAACTATCCTTTAATTCGTGTTCTAATACCAAGGCCATGAAAGCCTCTCTTTGTTCCCGAGAAGGTTTATTCTTAAACTGTAAATGACTTAAATACGCATCTACCGAAAGGTATAATAACAGACAGATGATTAAAAACACTATGATTCCTCGCCTTTCTGCTGGCGAAAAGAGGATATTGTCCATAAATAGCGATTATTGTAGAGTGCCTCGAAATTATTAGTTAGCCTCCACACGCGCCGATAATCAAGCAATTAGTAAACACTTATCGTCTCTTATTTTTTAATTATCAATTGCTTAGCTCGATAATTTTAGCAAGTGGCAATTTTTTGCGATTATTGTGCTTCCAAAAAAATCAATTCATTTATGCGTAAGCTTTTTGCACTAGTCGTATGTCTTCTCAGTTTCAATGCCTTTTCGGTAGGAAAATTGGAAATCATCAATTTCGAGTTTGAGAACCCTAACAGCGAAATTAACAACGGAAATGCCAGCATAGAGATTATGGGAGGGATAAAACCCTATACCTATAAATGGAGCAACAGAGGTACGGATACCATTGCCAGAAAAGCAAACGGACTAACCGAGGGTATACCCTATTCTGTAACCGTTATTGATGCCGGCGGAGATAGTATTACTCAAAGTTTTGAGATTCCAGCGAGTTCCGTAGCCGAAACTTTCAACGGCATTTTCACTCCAATTGTAGGAGGATTTGCTACCATTATTTTCTGGGATCCTTTCCACGCTTTCAATATATACGATAATAGGGTTAGAACCGATAGCGGCGAATTAGCCCGCTTCCCCAATGGCGATATCCGCACCAACAGCATTCCTTTCATTGTAATTTGGTTAATGTTTGGCGCCATATTTTTCACCTTTAGAATGGGCCTTGTTAACTTTTGGGGTTGGAAACATTCTATCAACTTAATACGTGGAAAATACGATGAAGAAGATGCCCCAGGTGAAGTAACTCACTTCCAAGCTCTTGCCACTGCCGTAAGCGCAACTGTTGGTTTAGGAAATATTGCCGGTGTGGCGGTAGCCATATCGCTCGGTGGCCCGGGGGCAACCTTTTGGCTGGTAATAGCAGGTCTTTTTGGTATG
>PZPB01000143.1 GCA_003045865.1 Bacteroidota bacterium
GAGTATTCAATAAAATTGATTTCGCATTTCTGGTAGGCAATTTCGGCATGCTTAATAATATTGGCACGGATTTCTTTCCCTTCATTTTCGTAGTGATCAATCCCCATTTTCCATTTGTAGATTTCTTTAAAAAGCTGAGCTCTTTCGCTGCGCATTTCAATTAGTAGGTTTTCGTTTTGCGCTGTAATTTTTTGCAAGGCAATTTTCTGAGATCGTATCTGGGCACTTTGTGCACCAAACCAGAGCGGAATACTAATCCCCGCTTGGAAGCCTTGGTAAATATCAGCTGGAGCTAGGGCGTTATTTCCCTGGAAATATTCTACTTGTAAGTCGGGTAAAAGCTGGTTGCGCGAAAGGGAAATTTGCTTTTCCTGAATTTTTTCCCTCTGCAAAGCCAAGGCAATGCTAGGATTGTTTGCCAAGCTGTCTCCTAAATTAATATTCAACATAGGCATTTCCTGCAAAGGCACCTTTAATACCGAGTCGGCCTGCAACAGTTTTTGTAAATCCAAGCTAGCTTTTTCGAGGTCGGCTAAAGCTTGCACTTTCCGTAGATTCGTATGGTGCGCCTTACTTTCTGCCGTAATCTTAGTGAGGTAATCACTTTCACCTGCTTGGAAACTAATGGCGGCAGACCGGGCGGTTTTCTGATAAAGGCTATCGATGAAAAAGGCAATATCCCTTTGTTTTTGCCAATAAATCACTTTAATATAAGCCGCTGAAACCGTTGCTTCGAGAGATGTTTCTTGCCAATTAAACTCCAGTTGGGCTTCTCTCCATTGCTCTTTTTTAAGCCCGCGTTGGGCTCCATAAGTACTGGGAAAGCTGAAGTTTTGTTGCACTCCCCAAACCGAGAGGGCGGCATTGTTGGGTGCAATATTGTTCTCATCGAAATTGTAGTAAACACTGGTTTTCTCAAAGTTGAAAGCAGTGGCAATCAACTTTTGTTTTTCCATACTGCTTAACTCAGAGGCTTTTAATTTTAGGTTATTTTTTAAAGCAATGGCAACCGCTTCCTCTAAGCTCGGGCCATTATTTTGGGCAAAGCCGCTCAAGGGCAGAAGCGCAATTAATAGCGCCAAGAGGCCAGTTTTATAATGTTTTTTCTTTCTTTTTTTCAAGACAATTTTTTTAGAATCGAAAATGGCATACAGAATAGGTAAAACAATCAGCGTAAGCGCCGTGGCCGAGATAAGCCCTCCAACCACTACCGTGGCTAAAGGTCGCTGCACTTCTGCACCAGCTGAGGTAGAAATAGCCATCGGTAAAAAGCCTAATGCTGCCGCAGATGCGGTTAAAAGAACAGGACGCAATCTAGCCTGAGTTCCTTTAATAATGCGCTCTTTCATATCAATAATGCCATCTGCTTTAAGCTCTTTAAACTCCTCTATAAGTACAATGCCATTAAGTACCGCAATCCCGAATAAGGCGATAAAACCAACCCCAGCAGAAATACTAAAAGGCAAATCTCTAAGGTAAAGCAGCCAGATACCTCCCACGGCGGATAATGGAATTGCACTGTAAATGATTAGGGCTTCTTTTACCGAATTAAAGGCAAAATAAAGAAGGAAGAAAATCAGTAATAGAGCAATGGGAACAGCAATCATTAGACGTTTACTAGCTGCTCGGAGGTTTTCAAATTGACCACCATAGTCAACGGTGTAGCCAGTAGGTAATTCTACTTTCGCTGCAATAGTTTTTTGCACATCAATAACCACCGATTCTAAGTCACGACCGCGCACGTTCACCCCAATTACAATGCGGCGTTTAGTGTCGTCACGTGAAATTTTTGCTGGACCTAAAGCGTATTTGATTTCGGCAAATTCGCTTAAAGGATAATGCTCGCCATTGGCCGCCATAATCGAAGCATTTTTAATATCGCTAATCTCATTGCGATGTTCTTCGTCAAAACGCAGTACGAGGTCGAAGGAGCGTTCGCCTTCAAAGACTTTTCCCGCATTACTGCCGGCAAAACCCGTAGAGATAATTTGGTTGAGGTCGGCAATATTTATCCCGAACTCCGCTAGTTTGGCACGGTCGTATTTCACTGACATCTGAGGAAGACCTGCGGTTTTTTCAACACTAATATCAGCCGCACCGGGAATATTTTTTATCGCTTCCTCCACTTCCAGCGCTTTTGCGTAAAGTATGTCAAGATCTTCTCCGAAAATTTTAATGGCAAGGTCAGAGCGGGTTCCCGTGATGAGTTCGTTAAAACGCATTTCTATTGGTTGGGTAAACTCGTATTCTACGCCCGGAATTTTAGCCAGAAGCGCTTCTTTAAAAATATTGGCCAATTCATCTTTACTTTCGGCGCTAGTCCATTCACTGCGAGGATTGAGTTTTATAATTACATCGCTTTCTTCCATGGACATGGGGTCGGTGGGAACTTCAGCGGCACCAATACGACTTGCAATTTGCTCCACCTCTGGGAATGCCATAAGGACCTCTTCAATTTGCGTGGTAATTTTAACGGTTTCGCCTAAGGAGGTTCCTGTTTTTAGAACCGGCTGAATAACAAAGTCACCTTCATCCAAAGTAGGTACAAACTCCCCTCCCATACTATTGAAAAGTAATGCAGAACCAATTAATAAGGCAGCAGATAAACTTAATACCAAGGCTTTTTTATCCATCGCCCAAACGATGGTAGGACGGTAATACCTTTTTAAGAAATCAATTAAGCGACTAGAAACGGTGCTTTGCTCTAAATTACTCGGCTTAATAAATAAGGAGGCCATCACCGGAACATAGGTAAAGCAGAGGAGCATCGCTCCCGTTAAAGCGAAGCTGAAAACTAGGGCCATAGGCCGAAACATTTTGCCTTCTACACCAACAAGGGAAAGTATGGGGATAAAAACAATAATGATTATCAACTGGCCGAAAACGGCAGAGTGCATCATTTTACTAGCGCCCTTAAAGGTGATTTGATCTTTAAAAGCCTGACGTTTTTCTTTGCTCAAGCTAAGAATGTTCTCCCTTTCCGAGCTAATCTTAAAGGCAATGTATTCAATAATAATTACGGCTCCATCTATAATAATCCCAAAGTCAATGGCCCCTAAGCTCATTAAGTTCGCATCTACACCAAAAATATACATCATGCTAATAGCGAAGAGTAGGGTAAGTGGGATAACGGAAGCAACTACTAAACCAGAGCGCCAGTTTCCTAATAAAAGTACCACTACGAAAATCACAATTAAACAACCGAGAATCAGATTTTCGGCAATAGTGAAAGTAGTTTTAGCAATGAGCTCACTACGCTCCAAAATAGGATTAATATTTATACCTTTAGGTAGGGTTTTTTGTACTTCTGCCACTCTGGCTTTTACAGCGTCAATAACTGCTTTCGAGTCAGCGTCTTTTAGCATCATAACCTGACCGAGAACTTTTTCACCTTCGGCATTTCCTGTAATGGCTCCGAATCGCGTTGCGTGGCCAAATTGAACTGTGGCCAAATCTTTAATTAAAATAGGAATATTATTACGGCGCTCTACCACAATGTTTTCGATGTCGCTCAGGCTTTCCAACAAGCCCTCGGCTCTTACAAAATAGCTTTGTTGTTGCTTTTCTATATAGGCACCGCCGGCAATGCCATTGTTATTTTCTAAGGCCTGAAAGACTTTGCCGATAGAAATGTTGAGGCTGCGCAATTGGGCCGGATTAATGGCTACTTCATATTGTTTCAGGTAACCACCCCAGGTGTTTATTTCCACTACTCCAGGGATACCAGATAATTGGCGTTTCACCACCCAGTCTTGTATTGTGCGGATGTCGCTTAGGCTATACCAATCTTTATAGTTTGAATCTACATCAATAACATATTGGTAAATCTCTCCTAAACCAGTGGTAACTGGGCCCATAAAGGGTTTGCCAAAGTTGGAGGGGATTTGCTCTTCGGCCGATTTAATTTTTTCCGCAATTAACTGGCGAGGTAAGTAGCTTCCCATTTTATCTTCGAACACCACGGTCACTACCGATAGTCCAAACTTAGAGATGGATCTAATTTCTTTTACACCCGGTAAATTGGCCATTTCGAGCTCAACGGGGTAGGTGATGAATTTCTCCACATCTTCAGTCGCTAAATTACGCGAGGTGGTAATTACTTGAACTTGATTATTGGTAATATCAGGAACAGCGCCAATTGGTAAGTTTAGTAAGGAATAGATTCCGCCTCCAATTAGAACTAAGGTGAAAAGAAAAACAATTAGTTTATTCTTTAGACTAAAATGTATTATGCGGTCTATCATGGATAGTTTATTTTTTTACAAAGGTAATTGGGTGAAAGGCTGTGCGGCCTTTTTTAAGCTTAAGAATGGCTTAAGATATTGAAGGGTAAGAAAGCGTAAAACAAGAACCTTCGTTAATAATACTTTCTACTGTTAAGGTGGCGCCAATCGTATCTGCCGCCTTGCGAGCAATAGCTAAGCCAAGGCCATTTCCCTTTATGGTATGGTGATTCACGGCATCTGAGCGATAGAAACTATCGAATATTTTCCCCAACTCTTTTTTATTAATACCTATGCCTTCATCGCAGACCTCACAGAAAAGTCCGTTGGGAGTTTTAAAAATTGAGATGCTTATCTCACCGCTCATGCGAGAATATTTTATGGCATTGGAAATTAAGTTTTCTAAAATGAGGTCGCTATAGTAAGCATCTATTTTGCAAGTTTTGTCGTGCAAATAGTTAACATTAAGCTTTAATTTTTGAGTATTAATAGGATCCTTAAAGCGATCTAAGATCGCCTTTACAATGTTGTTAATGTCTTCTAGTTCAACTTTACTATTAACTTGATAATTGTCTATTCTTGCAATGGTCAGTAATTGTTCCGCACTTTTACTCATGCGATCGATTTCGTTAATGCAAAAGCTGATTTTTTCTTCGTATTCTTTCTGATCGCGCCCACGCCGAATTAATACTTCTAAAGTTCCTTTTAATACGGCGAGCGGTGTGCGC
>PZPB01000144.1 GCA_003045865.1 Bacteroidota bacterium
TCCCTCTTGTGTGAGCATATTAGCGTTTGGTGACCAACCATTAATGGATCCAGCAACATGGACACCATTTGGACTTACTGTTTCCGCAGACATATCTACACGAAACGTAACGTTTACTTGCGCCATTGCCTGAAAAGAAACAAGCAAAGTCAAAATCATAAAACTTAAAATGTAATTGTTTTTCATAATAAAAATAATTAACGGATTAATAAATAATTGTTTGCATAGCACGACTTGGAATAGAAAGCTCAACCTGACTATCTTCGATGATTAACTTGAAGGCAACAGGGTTATCTGTCTTGTTCATCACCACCGTTACCATTTCTCCATCGCCATTTTTGAATGTTGTACTTTCTAGTGTACTGCGGCTTGAAGTGGTGCTTACTCGTAACGCTCCCTTATTTATGAACTTTGAAAAATGCCCTATGTAGTAATAAGTTGGTGTATATATTAATTCTCCTGTTTTCGTATCTGCATGAACCGGAGCAAAACATAAATTACCAACATGGTTTGGGCCTCCTGTTTCATCTAATAATATATTCCAATCTGTCCACCCTACTACACCACTATTAAAGTCATTAATCATTGAATTACCGTAGCGTTCTGCATTAGTCCATCTATGGTATTCGTTTGCATCAAAAGCTTCCTGACAACCTTCTGTGAACAATAAGTTTTTTGTTGGGTACGATTCTTTTATGTTTTTAAGGTTATCATACATAGGGTTGCCTCCAGCCCAAGTTTCGTACCAGTGAAAGCCGATTCCCCAAGCGTATTTAGCTGCTTCGGGATCATCAAAAATAGTATTGGCTCTGTGTGATATTAAATCTCTGTTATGATCCCAGACCACTACATTTTTATCGCCCATACCTGCTTTTTCCAATGTTGGCCCTAAGAAGTTCTTAAGAAAATCACGCTCTTCTTCGGCTGTATAAATACAGGATTCCCAACGTTGAACAGCCATAGGCTCATTTTGAATGGTCAATCCCCATACCGGTAATCCTTCTGCTTCATAGGCCTCAATGAATTTCACGTAGTAATTTGCCCATGCCTGATTGTACTGCGGTAACAACTTACCGCCTTGCAGCATGTTGTTATTGGTTTTCATAAATGCAGGTGGACTCCATGGGCTTGCATAAAAAACCATATCATCTCCAATTATTGAAGCTGCTCTCTTAATCATTGGCAACCTAAACTCTCTATCATGTTCAATAGAGAATGTTTTCAACTCTGCATCGCCTTCCTCTACGTAAGTATGGCTTGCTGAACTAAAATCGCAACTATGGATACTGGTTCTTAAAATATTGTAATTATTGCCTTCCGCTCCAAAATAAGACTGTAATAATTGATTTTGCTTCTCTGCACTTAAAGTCGCAAAAACCTCAGCCGAAGCATCTGTAATAGCACCTCCAATGCCTAAAAATTCCTGAAAGGTTTTGTCTGGGTTTACGAATATGGAAATCTCCCCTTCATGTGGCTGATTGTAAGACGTAAATGTCACTTCATTTGTTAAAGCATGCTTTAGGTCTGTATCTTTTGCTGTAGTATATACTTTAAGGTCTTTTTCAAGAAAAGACACTGTTGTTTTCCCTTCCTCTTCTGTATTTGCAGTAGCTAACAATTCTTTTTTAGAATTATTGCAAGCGCTTATTACAAATAGTAATACTAGTATTGAAAAAAATTTCTTCATGATTTGCGTTTTTAAATATTATTACCAGACATATGTACCAACAGCACCGGCTGCTAAGGATGTACTAATTGACTCTTCTGAAGTTAGAATATTGAAAGGTTTATTTACGGCTGAATTATTGAGCACAATTACTACTATTTTACCTTCTGGTGTTTCAAAAGCCACATTTGGTAAATCAGCATCGTAATTAGAACCGATTCTCACAGACCCTGGTCTAACAAATTTTGAAGCATGTGCCATAATATAATAGCCCACATTCCTTGTTACAGTATTACCATCAACAGTTATAGCTCCTAAACATTGTGTACATCCACCAGGTGTATGTGGCTCTAATTGGGAGTTTGAAACTAAATTCCATTGTAACGCATTTTTACACCAATTTCTGGTAGCTCCAATGATCACTTCTCTGGTGTGCCACGCTAGATCACCTGCAAACTCTCCATCTGAACTCACCCATTGTTCTGTAAAGTATAGGTTCTTATCTGGATGCGCATCGTGTACTTGACTTAGTTCATTTATTGACCCTCCATATAGGTGAAAAGCAGAACCATCTATATATTGATTGGCGGCAGGATCGTTAAAAATACTGATGGGATAACTAGTAACATCTGCATTATGATCCCAAACAATAATCTTCGTTTGGGTATTTTCAGCAGCAAACGTAGGCCCTAAATGGTTTTTCACAAAAGTAGCCATATCATTTGCCTCCATGTACATGCTAGGATTATTTCCATCATGCAGAGGTTCATTTTGTACTGTTATGGCATCTATTGTAATGCCTTCTGATTGGTATGCCTGAATATATTTTACAAAGTAATTGGCGTAAACCGAATAGTATTGTGGTCTTAAGCTACCGCCAATAGTACTATTACTGGTTTTCATCCAGGATGGTGCTGACCAAGGTGACCCCAAAATTTTAATATCAGGGTTTATAGCCAATATTTCTTTTAAGATAGGAGTAAGGTTTTCTTGATCTTTGGCAATAGAAAAATGATCTAAATTCAAATCTTCGGTTTGCCCAACAGGAAGATCATCATACGAAAATGGTTCTGCATCTAAATCAGAAGCCCCAATACTAACTCTTAAATAACTTAACCCTATACCTTCTTCAGGATTAAAAAGTTCATTTAACAGATCTGCCCTTTGGCTTGCTCCCATATTGTTTAAATGCAACGCACTACCACCTGTTAACGTATAACCAAATCCATCCATTTCCTGATAGGTTACATCAGAATCAACACTAATTGAAAAGTTAGAATTATTATTAGCTAAAGGCAAACTTTCCGTTTGCAACCTAAACAACTCAGATTGATTAGATGTTGTTAAATATAATCCCACGTTGCTATTTTCTGGTTCTGGAGGGGTTGTCCCAGTATTGGTTTGGTCTTCTACCACATTAGTTTCGCCTTCCAGTACATCTGAAATTGCTGGATCACAACTTGTTAACATCAATGTTGTTAACAAAAAAAACATATGTTTATATAAATTCATTATTAAAAAATTTAACTGGTTTATAGTCTTACTTAAATTTTGACAAAATCTTGATTGAAAATCAGAAAGATGAATGTTTATGTTTTATTCTTATTTCTGATACAGCTAAATATTAAAGCCCACACCCAAAAGGATTATGGGCAATAACATTAGCTTAACTAACTCAAACAAACAACTTTCTAAAACTCCTAGTTTTGCGCTCTCATTTCTACATTATCTATAGAAACACCGTCTTTTAGGTCAAAACCTCCACACTTAATTACTAAATAAATGGTTTCGGTAGCTTCTGCAACATAGATTCCTTGCTCACCGTTAAAATCACAACCTCCAACAGTCAATAACCAACTAAATGGTCCAGTACCGCATCCGCCCCATGTACTAAACTTAGCTTTGGCGCCTCCTGCTGAATAATCAGCCCCATCAACAGGTGGTGTTGATGAAGCAAAAACTTCAAACCAAGTATCTTGAACACCTGATGTAGAACTTACTAACATATCTATTTTATAAGTTAACCCTTCAATAACATCAACGGTTTGGTAAATCCCTTTTTGGTTCCAACCGCCGCCTTGTACCGTTGCTACTCCATCTGCAAAAGTCCACTCTGTTCCTGAAGCACTTATATTCAGCACAGTCCATTCTGCAATATCTTCATCAGTATCAAACCTGCCTCCTTTTACAATATTTCCTGCAATAGGGTCTGATATTTCTACTACAAGGTCTTGTGAAGCTATTGTAGAGGCCCCTCCTATACCGGTTACTTTGTGTTGAATATTATATGTTCCTTCATCCGGAAAAAAGACTTCTTTTGTGTCTCCTCCAATACTAAATCCGGAATCACCTCCAACATCCCAATGCGATGTTAAATAGCTTCCATTTGCTGTAAACAAATAGGTGTTCTTGTTATTATCAGTAACTTGAGTAATGGTAAAACTAGCATCCATATCTGTAGCAACTAGCCCATTTCCACTTCCTAATTCATCTGGTTGACATGATATAATCATTAAAGCTACCAGCATTATAGATAAAACCCTTACACTACTTTTTGATATTATATTTGATTTCATAATGTTTCGTTTTAAAGATTAATAATTAGGATTTTGAACAAGTTGCGTGTTTTCCAGCTCTGCTAAAGGAATTGGCAATATTTCATTTTTACCAGCTACAAATCCTCTATCTGCTAATACTGTTGCTGCTCTACCGGTTCTAACCAAATCATACCATCTGTGCCCTTCACCAGCCAACTCTAAACGTCTTTCGTTTAAAATGGCGTCTACTGATACTGGTATTGAAGGTAACCCAACTCTGGCTCTTACTGCATCCAACAATGCTTGTGCTCTGGCACCTGTACCACCTAAAGCTTCGGCTTCCAATAAATAAGTATCTGCCAAGCGCATCATATAAGTGTGTTGTTTATAGTTTAATTCTGAATTTCCTCCTCCTGTTGACACATCTGACTTTAGAGGCATAAACTTTTTTAAATAATATCCCGTATACTGATAGCTTTCTTCAAGTTGCGCATCACCTGACTCTACATAAGTCTGTAAGTTTTCAATAGTAGCATCAAACCTTGGGTCGCCTAACATGGCATCATATAAATCTTGTGTTATGATATTGAAGCCCCAACCTGAAGCATAATCTGGTGCTGCCCCGGAATTTCTTACATACCCTCTTGGTCCTACCATGACGTTTAAACTATTCCCTTCATCACTTC